>JAJPHE010000112.1 GCA_021325435.1 Actinomycetota bacterium
CCCGAACACCTCATCGCTCTCGCACTCCTCGACCGCGGCGGCTACTGCCCACCCCTACCACGCCGGTCAGCGACCTGACCCGCCCACGGAAGCAGACGGAGAGCCAACTTATTCGCCGGTGGGGACGTCCAAGGCGGGCGTCCTCTAGCGTCGGAGCGTGGCCGACGCATCACCTCGTGAGCCAGTGAAGAACGCCGTGGTCGTGCTGCTCGATAGCCTGAACCGGCACATGCTGGGCGCCTATGGCGGCCGCGAGTTCGCCACGCCGAACCTCGACGCCTTCGGGCAACGGGCCCAGGTGTTCGATCGCCACTTCACCGGATCACTGCCCTGCATGCCCGCCCGCCACGACATCCTCTGCGGTGCTCTCGACTTCTTGTGGAAGCCTTGGGGCTCGATCGAGCTGTGGGAGAAGCCGGTGACGGCGGATCTGCGGGCGGCCGGCGTCACGACCATGCTGGTGTCGGACCACCCCCACCTCTTCGAGTCCGGCGGCGAGAACTACCACACGGATTTCACCGCCTGGGAGTACCAGCGCGGCCATGAGTCCGACCCCTGGAAGACCCGTCCCGACCCCAGCTGGCTCGGGGCCCCGATGTTCAACCGGCGGTCGATGCCGTACGACAATTCCCGAGGCTGGTTCCGTGGGGAGGAGGATTTTCCCGGACCACGCACGATGCGGGCTGCCGCTGACTGGCTCCGTGGCTCGGCGCCGGCCCACGACCGGTTCCTCCTCTTCGTGGACGAGTTCGATCCCCACGAGCCGTTCGACACCCCCGAGCCGTACGCATCCATGTACGACCCGGACTGGGAGGGACCGCATCTGATCTGGCCGCCCTATGTGAAGGGTGCGGTGACGCGGGGAGTTTTGAGCGAGCGGGAGGCGAGGCAGGTTCGGGCCTGCTACGGCGGCAAGCTGACCATGATCGACCACTGGTTCGGTGAGATCGTCAGGGCGATGGACGATGCCGGCCTGTGGGAGAGCACCGTGCTGGTGCTGTGCACCGATCACGGCCACTACCTCGGCGAGAAGGACCTCTTCGGCAAGCCGGCGGCCGTCTACAACCCGTTGGGCCACGTGCCGCTGATGGTGTGGTACCCGGGCGCCCCGCCGCGCCGGCACGACTGCCTGACCACTGCGGTCGACATCCATGCGACATCTGCGACCTGTTCGAGACGAAGCCCCGCCACCGCGTCCACGGACAGTCCCTGCTGCCTCGTTTGCGCCATGGCGTGGAGGGCCGCGAGCCGGACGCGGCGGCTGGGCCGGAGCGTGAGTGGCTCCTGACCGGCATCTGGGGCCGTGAGGTGCACCTGGTCGATGCCGAGTCGAAGTACGCCCGGGCCCCGACGGGCGCCAACGCCCCCTTGTCGGTTTACTCGAACCGGTGGTCGACCATGCCGGTCCCCGGCCTCGAGGTGCGGATGCCCGATCCAGACGATCGAGCCTGGCTCGACCGGATGCCCGGCTCGAGCATCCCGGTGATCCACCAGCCCTTCGCCGCCGGCGACCCCGTCCCGTACTGGGCTCTCGGCCGCTTCGAGGGCAATCAGCTTTTCCGTCTGAGGGAAGACCCTGCCGAGGAGGAGAACCTGGCGGGCACGCCGGCCGAGGGCGAAGCCGCCGACAAGCTGAGAGAGGTGCTCGTGGGCCTCGAGGCACCCCGCGAGCAACTGGACCGGCTGGGCTTATTGGCCCGGCCGGCGACGTAACTCATTCACCACGCCATCGGCCCGGGCGGAAGAGCCAGCCCCGGCGGGTCCCCGACCCGTCCGACCGTCTTGAGGCAACGGCGGACTCCGGCCACCGTGTAGCTCGCCCTCCGGGGCCGCGGATAGATTCGCCGACCGTATGGGGGAAGGCGCGGTCGTCATGGGGACCGTCGACGCCGACGGCCACGTGCTGGAGCCGGAGGCGGCGTGGGCCGGGCTGCCGGACCGTCACCGACCGCGGGTCGAGCGCGACGGCCACGGCTTGGAGCACGTGATGGTCGGGGACCAGGAGATCCTCGCCGCCTCACTCGGCCTCCTCGGAACACCGGGGTCCCGTATGGGCGGCCAGGAGACGAAGCCCCTGGAGGAGGCCCTGCCCGGCGGTTTCGATCCGCGGTGCCGCCTCGCCGACATGGACACTGAGGGCATCGATGCCGTTGTCCTCTACCCCACCATCGGACTGTACGCGTGGGGGATCACCGATCCGGCCGCCGCGGTGGCCGTAGCCCGTGCTTACAACGACTGGCTGGCCGGCTACTGCAGCGCAGACCGGCGACGGCTGTTCGGTGCGGCCATGGTGCCGCTCCAAGACCCGCCCGCCGCCGCCCGCGAGCTGCGCCGGGCCCACGAGGAGCTGGGCTTTCCCGCCGCCTTCATGCGCCCCAACCCCTGCCTCGGCCGCTCGATCGCCGATCCGGCCCATCAGGTGATCTGGGACACCGCCGAGGAGCTCGGCGTCGCCATCGGGCTGCACGAGGGAAGCTCGGTGACCCTGACGACCCTCGGCTCCGACCGGCCCTTCAACCCGCTGATCCTCCACGCCGTGTCCCACCCCTTCGAGCAGATGCTCGCCTGTGCCCAGCTCATGGCCTTCGGCGTGATGGAACGCCACCCGACGCTGCGCTTCGTGTTCCTGGAGGCGAACGGAGGGTGGGCCCCGTTCTGGTTGCAGCGTCTCGACGAGCAGGTGCACGGCTTCGGCGACTACTGCCCCGAGATGCGCTTGCGACCGAGCGAGTACTTCGCCCGCCAGTGCTGGATCAGCTTCGAAATCGACGAGGCGACCCTCCCCGCCCTCGCCCCCCTCATCGGGCCCGAGCGGATTGTGTGGGGCTCGGACTACCCGCATCACGACGCCACCTTCCCAGGGGCGACCAAGGAACTAAGAGAGACGATCGGACCTTTGCCGCCCGAGGAGCAGGCCCGGATTCTCGGGGGCAACGCCGTCGAGCTCTACCGGCTGCCGGCCGCACCTGGGTGAACCGACCGACGGGGTGAAGCCGTCAGCCCCAGCCCCCCAGAGTTGGCCCCTAACCGGACACATGGGAGGAACTGCCCCGGCCGTGTCGAAGTCATGCTCGAGTTGAGGGAGGGCTCGTGCTGATGAGACGGATCCCGCCAAGGCGACCATCACCGTCCTCGCCGCCTGCGCCCTCGGGGGTGGTGGGCGCTACTTCCGCCGCCCCCGCCCTGGTCCACGGGACCTTGGTGTCGTTGAACTGGGCGGTCTACGTGGTGTCGAAGCCCGAGGTGACCGCCGTCCAGGGCTCCTGCACGGTGCCCGCCGCCGGTCAGACCCCTCCGGGCAAGGTGGACACCCGGGTGGGCATCACTGCCGACAACTGGGTCATCAACATCAGGGACTCCACTCCCCGCCGGACCTTCAGCCAAATCGTCCACCACGCGTCATCGGAATCATCGGCCGAACGGATTCACGCGGCGCCGTATGTGGTGGTCGCTCCCACCCTGGCGAGCGGTACCACCACCGTCACCTTCAACAACGGCAACGACACCGTCGGCAACCTTCAACAGCTCGGCGCTGATCCCGTAGTCCTGCCCCTCGAGGCCACGCCACCGAGACTCGACAGCGACGCTGGCGGGCTCAACGTGTGCATCGGCGGCCTGACCTGCACCCGTCCCTCCAGTTAGAGATGAGCTCGTCGCCAGCGCGGACGCGGGTGGTCATAGCCGAGGACCAGCAGGGCATGCGGGGCCTGATTCGCCGGCTCCTCGAGGGCAACGAGGACTTGGAGGTGGTCGGCGAGGCCACCACCGGACCGGAGGTGCTCGACCGGGTGGCAGCCGAGACCCCCGCTGTGCTCGTGCTCGACCTCGGCCTGCCCGACCTCGACGGGGAGGTCATCCTCGACCGGCTCCAGGCATCCCACCCGGAGCTTCGCATCGTCGTCCTGTCCGGCCAGGCGTCGGGCCTCATCGCCCGGAGCCTCCGGCAACGCGGCGCCGACGCCGTGGTGGAGAAAGGCGTGTCCCACTGGGAAGCGGAGCTGGTGGCGGCGGTGAAAGGCGCGCCAGGCGGCTAAACGGGCCGTAGGGCGGCCGCCCTTCTCCGCTGCGACTTGGCTCGGGGGGGAGGACTCGAACCCCCAATAACAGGGCCAGAACCTGTCGTGTTGCCGATTACACCACCCCCGAATGGGCGAATCCCAGGCTAGCCGCCGCCCACGACGGTCCGCACACGTCCGAGGTCGGTCCTGATGCCGGAGAGGCGGGCGAATCCCACCACTCGGCCGATTGCCATCTCGGCGGCCTCTTTGGCGTAGTAGGGCAGGGCGGCGGTGCCCGCAAGGGGCGATGTGCGGGTTGGCGATACCAGTGGTTGAAGACCGAGCTCATGGGCGATGGCGGCGATGCGGGCCGAGTGGAAGGGGTCCGAGACCAGGATGACCCGCCGGTCACCGCGTTTTTTGAGCACTGCGGCCGCCTCCGCCAGCGACTGCCACGAGTTGCTGCCCCCGACCGCTGACAAGACGTCGGCCTCCGGAACCCCACGCCGCTCCACGTAGGCCGCGCTCGCCTGAGCCTCGGTGAACAAGTCGCCCGGCTGCTTGCCCCCGGTGACCACCAAGACGGGCGCGTCGCCCCGTTGCCATAGGGACACGGCATGGTCGAGGCGGGCGGCCAAGTCGGCGGAGGGACATCCGTTGTACTCGGCCGCCCCCAGCACGACGATCGCCTGGGCCGGGCGGGCATCGTCATGCCTCGACGCGGCGTAGACCTGAACTGCCGTGACCGCCAGATAGATGACGACCCCGGCAATCACGAGGGAGATCAGCCGGAGGGTGAGACGAGTCACCCGGGGCCGGCGTCCCGAATCCGTTCGAGCGCCGTCTCGAGTCGGGCGATCGTCTTCTCTCGGCCGAGGACCTCAATGGACTCGAACAGCGGCGGGCCCACACTTCGCCCGGTGACCGCCACCCTCACCGGCGCCTGGGCCTTCGCCAGCTTGAGACCTTGGCTGGCGCCCGCCTCCTCGATGACGGCCCGGATGTCGCCTGCCGTCCAGGGGCACCGCCCCAGACCGTCCCGGCTGGCGGCGAGAACCGCGCTGGCAAGCGGGTTCCGCCCCAGCGCCTTGTCCCAGGACGCCTGGTCGATGGTCGGCTCTTCGAGGAAGCAGAACTCGACCATGGAAGGAACCTCTGACAGCGTCGACACCCGCTCCTGCACGAGGGGAGCCAGCCGCTCGAATGCCACCGCGTCGTAACGCTCGGGTGACCAAGGGGCGGCTTCCAGCCACGGGGCGCACCGGGACACGAACTCCGGAGTGGATAGGGCCCGGATGTACTCCCCATTGAAGTGGCCGAGCTTCACCACGTCGAAGAAGGCCGGCGAGTTGTTGACATCCTCGAGGCGGAACTCGCCGATCATCTCCTCCACCGTCAGCGTCTCACGCCCGTCAGCCGGCGCCCACCCGAGGAGGGCGAGGTAGTTGCGCATGGCCTCGGGCAGATACCCCTGGTCGCGGTAGTCCTCGATGGCCACCGGATCGCGCCGCTTGGAGAGCTTCTGGCGCTTCTCGTTGACCAGGACGGGCAGGTGAGCGAAGACCGGGGTCGGGCCGCCCTCAAGGGCATCCCACAGCAACAGCGCCTTCGGCGTGTTGGGGAGGTGCTCCTCTCCCCGCACCACGTGGGTGACCCGCATGTCGATGTCGTCGACCACGTTGGCCAGGTGGAACAGGGGCTGCCCGCTCGACTTGACGATGACGAAGTCCTCGATGGTGGCGTTCTCGAAGGACACCTCGCCGCGCACGACGTCGCGCACGACCGTCGTGCCGGTGTCAGGACTCCGGAAGCGCAGGGCGCGACCGGGGCCCGGTTCCAGGCCGCGGTCGGCGCAGTAGCCGTCATACCCGGGGGTCTGGCGGTCCTTGGTGCGCCGCTCGACCTCGTCGCGGGTGCAACCGCAGTAGTAGGCCAGGCCGGCGTCGTACAGCCGCTGGGCGGCGGCCACGTGCCGGTCGGCCCGCTCCGACTGGCGGTAAGGCCCCTCGTCCCAGTCGATTCCGAGCCAGGTCATGGCCGAGAGGATTCCGTCCACCCACTCCTCGCGGTTGCGTTCGAGATCGGTGTCCTCGATGCGCAGGATGAACGTTCCGCCGCTCTGGCGGGCCACCAGCCAGTTGTAGAGGGCGGTCCGAGCCCCGCCGACATGGAAGTAGCCGGTCGGTGAGGGCGCGAAGCGGAGGCGGGGGACGTCGTTAGACACTGGGCCGGAGGCTACCGGGCTCCCGGAGGTGACTCCGGCGCAGATCAGCCCAGAAGGCGCTTGGAGATGACCACTCGCTGGATCTGGTTGGTGCCCTCGTAGATCTGGGTCACCTTGGCGTCGCGGAGGTAGCGCTCGGCCGGGAAGTCCTTGGTGTAGCCGTAACCGCCGAGGAGCTGGACGGCGTCCACCGCCACCGACATGGCGACGTCGGAGGCGAAGGACTTGGCCATGGCGCCGAGCAGCGTGAGCTCGCCTCGAGGGTCGCCGGTGTCGATGACGGCGCACGCCTTGTGGACCAGGGCCCGGGCCGCCTCCACCCGGGTGGCCATGTCGGCCAGCATGAACTGCAAGCCCTGGAACTCGGCGATGGGCCGGCCGAACTGGGTCCGCTCCTTCATGTAGCCGGTGGCGCAGTCGAGGGCCCCCTGGGCCAGGCCGAGCGCCTGGGCGCCGATGGTGGGACGGGAGCGGTCGAGGGTCGCCATGGCCATGTAGAAGCCCTGACCCTCGTCACCGATCCGGTTGCTCGCCGGCACCCGCACCTCGTCGAATACGACCTCGCCGGTGGGGCTGCCCCGCATGCCGAGCTTGTCCTCCAGCTTGGCCACCTTGACCCCCCACCCCGCCTCCACGACGAAGGTGGAGATCCCCCGGTGGCCACTGCCCGGATCGGTCTTGGCGAACACGGTGTAGGTGTCGGAGACACCGGCGTTGGTGATCCAGTACTTGGTGCCGGTGATGATGTAGTAGTCGCCGTCACGAACGGCCCGGGTACGCATCGACGCCACGTCCGAGCCGGCGTCGGCCTCGGACAGGCAGTAGCTGGCCTGGGCGTCTCCGGACGCGACCCGAGGTAGGTAGCGCTTCTTCAGCTCGTCGGAGCCCCACAACATCACGGGGATCATCCCGAGCTTGGAGATGAGCATGGCCAGGCTCGTCGAGCCGCAGGCCCGGGCCACCTCCTCCACCATGATCGCCTGGGTCACGTGGTCGGCGCCGGCGCCCCCGTACTCCTCCGGCAGGCCCAGCCCGGTCAGTCCCATGGCCACGCAGTCGCGGTAGCTGTCCCAGGGGAACCCTCCGGAGCGGTCCACCTCAGCGGCCCGCGGAGCGATCTTGTCGTCGCAGAACTGGCGGAGAGCCTGGCGGAACTCGAGCTGGTCGTCAGAAAGGGTCATGGGCGACATCGGCTCCCAGTCTTCCATCCCCGGTCGGCCGCCTCCGCCGGCGCCGGTTCGGCCCCGCGGCCGGGGCGCCGGTAGCCTCAGGCCCCATGACCACGACCGCCGCCGTTACCAGCGAGGAGCGCCTCGTCCGCGACCAGGTTGAGCGGCTCCTGTCCGACCACGACCCCCGTTCCACCGACGCCACCACGTTCTGGGGCGCGCAGTTCGACCTGGGCCTGGCCTGGGTCCACTTCCCGGAAGGCCTCGGGGGGCTGGGCCTCAGCCCCCGCTACCAGGAGATCGTAAGCACCGCCCTGCGGGGGGCGGGCGCGCCGAGCAACGGACTGCGCAACCCCATCGGCCTCGGCATGGGGGCACCGACGGTCGTGACCCACGGCAGCGACGCCCAGAAGCAGAGGTACCTGCGGCCGCTGTTCACCTGCGAGGAGATCTGGTGCCAGCTCTTCAGCGAGCCGGGCGCCGGCTCCGACGTGGCCAGCCTGTCGACCCGGGCCGTCCGCGACGGGGACGAGTGGGTGGTCAACGGGCAGAAGGTCTGGACCACCCTCGCCCACCGGGCCCGCTGGGGGATGCTCGTCGCTCGCACCGACGCCGACGTGCCCAAGCACCGGGGCCTCACCTACTTCGTGATCGACATGCACGCGCCGGGCGTGGAGGTCCGCCCCCTGCGGCAGATGACCGGCGAGGCCGAGTTCAACGAGGTCTACATGACCGACGTGCGCATACCGGACAGTGAGCGCCTGGGCGACGTTGGCGCCGGCTGGCACGTGGCCCTCACCACCCTCATGAACGAGCGGGTCTCCATCGGGGGCACGGTGACCCCCCGAGGCGGCGGCCTCATCGGTGAGGCGGTGAAGCTGTGGAAGTCGAAGGGGCACTCCGATCCGGCCCTGCGCGACCGCCTGATGCGCCTCTGGATCGAAGCCGAGGTCACCCGCCTCACCAACATCCGCGCCGGACAGGCGCGAAAGGCGGGAACCCCCGGGCCGGAGGGATCCACGTCCAAGCTGGCCTTCGCCGAGCTGAACAAGCGGATCACCGAGCTGTGCATCGACCTGCTCGGCCCCGAGGGGATGCTCTACTCCAGCTACGAGATGATCCGTCCCGAGGAGGCCGGACTCGGCGGGCGCGACATGTGGAAGACGTTCCTGCGCACCCGGGCCAACTCCATCGAAGGCGGCACCTCCGAGGTGATGAGGAACATCCTCGGTGAGCGGGTCCTGGGCCTGCCCGGCGACGTCCGGGTGGACAAGGACCGCCCGTGGGCGGAGGTGCCGCGCAGCTGAGCGTGCGGGGGCGCCATCCGGCGTCCCGTGGCGCTCACATCACCAGCAGAGACCGCCAGTCCGCTAGTCGCTCGCGCGCCTGGGCGGGGGTGAGGCGCAGGGTCTCCTCGCTGACGGCGTCGGCGATGACCCGCTTGTCCCAGTAGTGGTGGGCGGCCCCCTGGAACAACGGCTGGCGGAACTCGACCAGGTCGGACGGCGTGTCGCCGAGGAAGCCCCATACGCTGAAGGCCAGCTCGAGGTCGTGGATCACCGGAGCCCGGTCGAACAGCGACGCCCGGCGGAGGGCCACGCCGAGGCAGCCGGCGATGGCGTCCTCCTCGTGCTCAGCGTCACCGAGGCGGAGCTTGCCGTGGAACTGGCGGGCCAACCGCAGGGCGTAGCCCTGGTCGGGGCCGGGGGTGCCGAGCCCGGGGCCGGTCGGACGGTCGGGGGACCGGAGGTCACCGGGACGGTCCGGCTTCCAGCCTTTCGGGGCCGGCAAGCGCTCGACTGGGCGGACCTCGTCGACCGCTCTCACCGGCACGTACTCGGGCTGCGGGCTCATCGCTCCTCGGGGGCCGTGTCAGGGGTGTGGAGGAGACCGTAGACGATCGAGTCCACCAGGGCGGCCCACGACGCTTCGATGACGTTCTCGGACACGCCGATGGTCGACCACACGTCTTCGCCGTTGGTCGTGTCGAGCAGGACCCTCGTCACCGCGCCGGTGCCCTTCGTGGTGTCGAGCACCCGCACCCGATAGTCGGTGAGATGCACCCGGGTGAGCGCCGGATAACGATCCCCCACCGCCTGACGGAGAGCGGCGTCGAGGGCGTTGACCGGGCCGTTGCCCTCGGCGGTGGCGACGATGCGTTCGTCGCCCACCCAGACCTTGATGGTTGCCTCGGTGACGAGGTCGCCGTCCTGGCCCAGAACCCCGTCCGGGCTGGCCCGGTGCTCGCTGATCACCCGGAACGACTCCAGCCGGAAGAAGCCCTGCTTCCACCCCCCCGCCCGTCGCATCAGCAGCTCCAGCGACCCGTCGGCCGCCTCGAAGTGGTAGCCACGGTGTTCAAGGTCCTTGAGGGTGTCCAGGACGTCTCCCAGGGCCGCCCCCTCGAGGTCGAGGCCGAGCTCCTCGGCCTTCATGATCAGCGTCGACCGGCCCGCCATCTCCGACACCACGAAACGGGTGCCGTTGCCGACCGAGTCGGGGGGGATGTGCTCGTAGGCGTCACGGGAACGGGCGATGGCGCTGGTGTGCAAACCCGCCTTGTGGGCGAAGGCGGAGGTCCCCACGTAGGGCTGCTGCGGGTGAGGGGTGATGTTGACCAGCTCGGCGATGTGGTGTGAGACGGGCATGAGCAGCTCGATGCGCTCACGCGGAATGGTCTTCACGCCCATCTTCAGCGACAGGTTGGGGATGGCCGCCGACAAGTCGGCGTTGCCGGTGCGCTCGCCGTAGCCGTTGATGCACCCCTGAACCTGGGTGGCACCCATCCTCACGCCGGCCAGCGAGTTGGCGACGGCGCAACCACCGTCGTTGTGGAAGTGCACCCCGACCTGGCTGGAGAGCCGGGGCACCACGTCGGCGAGGATCGCCTCGACCTCGTGGGGCAGGGTGCCGCCGTTGGTGTCGCACAGCACGACGGCGGCGGCGCCTGATTCCTCGGCGGCGCGGATGACCGACCTAGAGAAGTCCGGATTGCGCTTGAAGCCGTCGAAGAAGTGCTCGGCGTCGAAGAAGACCTTGAGTCCGTGGCCGGTCAGGTACTCGACCGACTCGGCGACCATCCGGATCCCCTCGTCGAGGGTGGCGCGCAGGGCGTCGGTGACGTGGTAGTCCCAGGCCTTCCCCACGATGCACACCGCCTCGGTGCCCGCCTCGACGAGGTGTCGCAGGGTCTCGTCGGAGGCGGCCTTGGCGCCGGCCCGGCGGGTCGATCCGAAGGCCACCAGAGTCGCCGTGCTCAGCTGGAGCTCGGCCGGCGCCCGTCGGAAGAACTCGGCGTCTTTGGGGTTGGCCCCGGGCCAACCCCCCTCGATGTAGGCGACGCCGAGGCGGTCGAGCTGCTCGGCCACCCGCAGCTTGTCGTCGACGGTAAGCGAGATGCCTTCCTGCTGGCTGCCGTCGCGCAAGGTGGTGTCGTAGACATCGATCGACTCGGGCAAGTCGAGCTCTAGGTGGGCGTGCTGATGCTTACCGGACATGTTCGAGCCATTCCTTGTACCGGTCGACCTCGCCCTTCACCGTGGCGAAGAAGACCTCCTGAATCTTGCGGGTGATGGGCCCCGGTTCGCCGCTGCCAACCGGACGGTCGTCCACCGAGCGGATGGGAACGACCTCGGCGGCGGTGCCCGACAGGAACGCCTCGTCGGCCACGTACAGATCCGAGCGCAGGATGTTGGCCTCGACCACCTCGTATCCGAGGTCGCGGGCGATGGTCACGACCGACGCCTGGGTGATGCCCTCGAGGGCGCCGGCGCTAGTCGGCGGCATGATGATGCGACCGTCGCGCACGATGAAGATGTTCTCGCCGGTGCACTCGCTCACATAGCCCTGCGGAGAAAGGAGGATGGCCTCGTCGTAGCCGGCCTTCAGGGCCTCGACCTTCGCCAGGGACGAGTTGATGTACATGCCGGTGCCCTTGGCCGCCGGGGGCAGGATGTTGGGGTCATGTCGTCGCCAGGAGCTGATCTTCATCCGCACCCCGTGGGCCAGGCCCTCGTCCCCGAGGTAGGTGCCCCAGGGCCACACGGCGATGGAGACCTGAACCGGGCAGGGCAGCGGGTTGAGTCCCATCTCGCCGTAGCCGAGGTAGACGATCGGCCGGATGTAGCAGGCGTCGAGCCCGCTCGACCTCACCGTCTCCTTGGTCGCTTCGACCATCACATCGGGCGTGTAGGGGATGTCGAGCATCAGGATCTTCGCCGAGTTGAACAGCCGGCGGATGTGGTCGGTGAGGCGGAAGACGGCCGGGCCCTGGGAGGTGGCGTAGGCCCGGATCCCCTCGAACACCCCCAACCCGTAGTGCAGCGAGTGGGTGAGGATATGGACCTTGGCGTCGTCCCAGTCGACGAGCCGCCCGTCCATCCAGACTTTCTCGACCTTGGTGATCGGCATCTCAGACCCTTTCTGCGACGAGGTCGCCGACTTCGGAGGTTGACGCCCCGCCGGTGCCGGCCCGGGCGCACTCCAGCACTGCCTTGGTGATGCGGGCGGCGGCGTCGGCCTCGCCCAGGTGGTCCAGCATCATGGCCGCCGACCGGATAGCCGCCAGCGGATTGGCCCGCCCTGTGCCCACGATGTCGTGAGCGGCGCCGTGCACCGGCTCGAAGAGTGAGGGTCCGGTGCGAGCGGGGTTCAGGTTGGCCGAGGCGGCCAGGCCGATACCGCCGGACACCGCCCCGGCCAGGTCGGTGAGGATGTCGCCGAAGAGGTTGTCGGTGACGATCACGTCGTAGCGGCCCGGCGCCTCGACCAGGTAGATGCAGGCGGCGTCCACGTGGTTGTAGGCGGTCTCCACCTCGCCGAAATCCGCTCCGACCTCATCGAAGGCCCGCTGCCAGAGATCCCCCGCGAAGGTGAGGACGTTGGTCTTGTGGACGAGGGTCAGGTGGTGGCGGGGGCGTGACCGGGCCAGCTCGAAGGCGAACCGCACGCAGCGCTCGACGCCGTGGCGGGTGTTGACCGAGCCCTGGGTGGCGACCTCGTGGGGGGTGCCCCGACGGAGGAAGCCGCCCTCCCCGGCGTAGGTGCCCTCGGTGTTCTCGCGCACGACGGCGAGGTCGATGTCACCTCCGGGGCCGGTGCCGTTGAACGGCCGGAGGTTGATGTACAGGTCGAGCTCGAAGCGCAGCCGGAGGAGCAAGCCCCGCTCCAGCAGCCCAGGGGGCACTGCCGTGCTGCCGACCGGGGGGCCCACCGCCCCCAGGAGCACGGCGTCGAGGGCCCGCAGCTCGTCGAGGACGGCGTCGGGCAGGACATCGCCGGTGCGCAGGTAGCGATCGGCACCGAGGTCGTAGTGGCCGAGATCGAGCTGGACGCCCGCGGCGGCCACGACCTTCAACGCCTCAGCGACGACCTCGGGCCCGATGCCGTCGCCCCCGATGACGCCGACCCTGTGGGTGCTCACTGCCTCTCCTGTTCGCTCCTGAATTCTGGCTGCTGCCCGAGCGGCTGCTCGGCCGCCCGCACGGCGCCCATCCGTGCCGGCAAATGAAAAGCCGCCCACTACGTGGACGGCCGAGGGCGCACACCGGGTCTCCGGCGTGCGCTACACGATGACGATTACCTGGTGCGGGGCTGACACGACCCCTCCAGTGTCGCCTGCGGCGAGTTCGCAGTCAACCCGCCCCGATCGGCGGCCGGGCGCCGGCGATAGCCTGGGATCCGTGAGCGAGACGCACCTGTCGCGGTCCACCTACGAACGACTCCAGGCCGAGCTGGAGGACCTGACCACCCGGGGGAGGGTGGAGGTCGCCCAGCGGATCGAGGCCGCCCGGGCCCTGGGGGACCTGTCGGAGAACGGCGACTACCACGCGGCCAAGGACGACCAGGGGAAGATGGAGGCCCGGATCCGCCACATCCAGGCCCTGCTCAAGTCGGCCGTCCTGGTGGCGGACGACGCCGGTGACGGCGACCAGGTGGCAGCCGGGTCGGTCGTCTCCCTGCGCTACGAGGGGGACGAGGACATCGAGCGCTACCTCGTCGGCTCCATCGAGGAGCGCCACGACGAGGGCCTGGCGGTCATCTCCCCCGGGTCGCCCCTCGGCCAGGCCCTCATCGGTCGGGGGCCGGGCGACGTCGTCGAGTACCAGGCGCCGAGCGGCATCCTCAAGGTGGAGATCGTCGAGGTCGGCGGGTAGCAGGCAGGGTCAGGCGGTCGGCGCCGGGCCGGCCCGGCCCAGGGCCAGCTCCACCCGGCGGGCGGCGGCCACCACCGCCCCGGCGTAACGCCGGCCCGGCGCCCGGGTGGTGCGCTCGATCGGCCCTGACACAGACACGGCCGCCACCACCGGGCCATCGGGGCCGCCCCGCACCGGGGCCGACACCGAGGCCACGCCCTTCTCGCGCTCCTCGACGCTCTGGGCCCACCCCCGCCGGCGCACCCCCTCCACGTCACGCAGCACCGCCCCCGCCGAGCCCCGGTCGATTGGAAGGGAGGCGCCGACCGCCACGATCGTTCGCAGGCTGTGGGGGGACTCAAGCGAGACCAGGCAGACCCGGCGGTCGCCGGCTCGGACATATAGCTGGACGCTCTCGCCGGTGGCGTCGCGCAGTTCCTCTAGGGCGGGGCGGGCAGCTTCGGCGAGCGGCGGTCCCGCCAGGGCGGCCGACCCGAGACGGGCCAGGGTCCGCCCCAGGCCGAAGCGACCGTCTCCGGCCCGAGCGACCAACCCGTGGGACTCGAGGGCGAGAAGGAGGCGGTGGGCGGTGGCCCGGGGCATCCCGGTGGCCTCCACCGCCTCGCTCAGGCTCAGTGGTCCCGGCTCCAGGCACCCGAGGAGCGCCACCGCCTTGTCCAGGACGCCGACCCCGCTTACACTGTCCATAACGCGAGATCACTGTCTCATATAGTGAGATGGAGTTCAAGCCCGGCGGCTACCGACGGAGGCTGTGATGGCGACCCCCCGCACGTTGAGTGAGAAGGTCTGGGAGCGGCACGTGGTCCGCTCCGCCGACGGCGAGCCCGACCTGCTCTACATCGACCTGCACCTGGTGCACGAGGTCACCTCCCCCCAGGCGTTCGACGGCCTGCGGCTGGCGGGCCGCCCCGTGCGCCGGCCCGACCTGACCGTCGCCACCGCCGACCACAACGTGCCGACCGTCGACATCGACCGCCCGGTCGCCGACCCGGTGTCCGCCCGCCAGCTCGAGGTGTTGGCGGCCAACTGCGCCGAGTTCGGCGTCACTCTCTACCCGATGGGCCACGCCCGCCAGGGCATCGTGCACGTGATCGGCCCCGAGCTCGGCTTGACCCAGCCGGGAATGACGATCGTCTGCGGCGACAGCCACACCTCCACCCATGGGGCCTTTGGCGCCCTGGCCTTCGGCATCGGCACCAGCGAGGTGGAACACGTGCTGGCCACCCAGACCCTGCCCCAGAGCCGTCCCGGCACCATGGCGGTGACGGTGGAAGGGGAGCTGCCGGCAGGCGTCACCGCCAAGGACGTGATCCTCGCCATCATCGGCCGCATCGGCACGGGCGGCGGCATCGGGCAGGTGATCGAGTACCGGGGATCGGCCATCCGCTCCCTGTCGATGGAGGGCCGGATGACGGTGTGCAACATGAGCATCGAAGCCGGCGCCCGGGCCGGCATGATCGCGGCGGACGACACCACGTTCGCCTACCTCGAGGGCCGGCCCCACGCCCCCAAGGGCAAGGCGTGGGAGCAGGCCCTCGACGACTGGAGGTCGCTGGCCACCGACGCCGGCGCCCGCTTCGACCGCACCGTCGAGCTCGACGCCACCAAGCTGGTGCCCCACGTGTCGTGGGGGACGAACCCGGCCCAGGTACAGCCGATCGACGGGGCGGTGCCCGACCCGGACTCTCTCTCCGACCCCTCCCAACGCGAGGCCGCGGCCCGAGCCCTGACCTACATGGGACTCACGCCCGGCACGCCGATCCGCGACATCGCCGTCGACACGGTCTTCATCGGTTCGTGCACCAACTCTCGGATCGAGGACCTGCGGGCCGCCGCCGCCGTGGTCGAGGGCCGCCAGGTGCGCCCCGGCCTGCGGGCCCTCGTCGTCCCCGGGTCGCGCCAGGTGAAGGCCCAGGCCGAGGAAGAAGGGCTCGACCGGGTCTTCCGGGGGGCCGGTTTCGACTGGCGGGAGGCCGGATGCTCGATGTGCTTGGCCATGAACCCGGACAAGCTGTCTCCCGGTGAGCGGTGCGCTTCCACCTCGAACCGGAACTTCGAGGGACGCCAGGGTCGCGGGGGCCGCACCCATCTGGTCTCCCCGGCGGTGGCGGCCGCCACCGCCGTGGCGGGCCGGTTCGCCACGCCCGACGATCTCGACTGACGAGGAGGAACGGTGGAGCCAGTGAAGGTGGTGTCGGGGCGGGCGGTGCCGCTCGACCGGTCCGACGTGGACACGGACCAGATCATCCCGAGCGACTGGCTGAAGCGGGTCGAGCGGACCGGCTTCGGTGCCGGCCTCTTCTCCGAGTGGCGCGACGAGCGCGACTTCGTGCTCAACCGTCCGGAGCACGCCGGGGCGACGATCCTCGTCGCCGGCCCCAACTTCGGCACCGGCTCGTCGCGCGAGCACGCGGTGTGGGCCCTGATGGACTACGGGTTCCAGGCGGTGATCTCGCCCCGGTTCGCCGACATCTTCCGCAACAACTGCACCAAGGCGGGGCTGGTGCCGGCGCAGGTGGCGCCCCAGGAGGGTCGCCGCCTTCTCGACGCGGTCATCGCCGATCCTTCCCTCGAAGTGACGGTGGACGTCGAGCGGGGCCTGGTGTCGGTGCCGGCCGTAGGCATCGAGGCGACCTTCGAGCTCGACGAGTTCACCCGCTACCGGCTGCTGAATGGCCTCGACGATGTCGGGCTCACCCTCCGCCACGAAGACCGGATCGCCTCCTACGAAGCGGCCCGGGCGGCCTGGCTGCCGTCAGCGTCCGGCTGAGCCGCCCGCTCAGGGGGTGGTGGAGGGAGGGCTCACCGATACTGGGGCGGAGCCCAGGTCGGTGACGGCGGAGACCTTCCACTGGCCGTTGGCCTTGGTCAGGTCGACCACCAGGCGGAGCTCGTCGGCGGCCGGGCCCTTCGAGGCCGAGTTGGCGTAGGTCTGGTCGACCAGGCCGTAGAAGCTGGCCTGGTCGTTGCCGAAGCTCTGGAGGTACAGGTAGCGGATCTGGCCCCGGGTCGAGGCCTGCGCCGCCTGCAGTTGGGATCGGATCCGCGAGTTGAAGAACACCTTGGCTTGCTGGGCGAACTGGCCGGTCCCCATGGCGTCGATCTGGTTGAAGTCGCTGTCGACGGTCTTGGCGTCGAAGTTGGTGAGCAGGTTGAGGAACCGGTTGGCCACCGACTGGGCGGCCGTCTGGTCGCTGTTGCGACTCTGGAGCTCGGCCCAGGCGATGCCGAACCCGATGGTGCCGAGCATGCCGGCGGCGGCGATGACGGCCAGGATCCACAGCCGCCACCGATGCCAGAGCCCCGGTTCGTTCGTCGTGCTGGCGGGCGACGACGCCGGAGCCCCCACCACCCGCACCCCGTCGTCGGTCATCTCCTCCACCAGGCTCTCCCCGGCGGGCGCCGGGCGGCGGGGTCGGCCGGTGTGGCCAGCCTGCCGGCCAGCATGATGCCAAGCAGGACGGTCGCTCCGAGGGCCAGCGGCACGGCCGAGCCGGAACCGGTGGGGGCCGCCGTCACCGGGGCCCGGTAGGCGGCCGGTTGCGCCGCCGGGCTGGCGCCCCCTCGTACCTGGCTCTCGGCCGCGGTGGGGGGAACCACCCGGCCTCCGGGCCCGGGCGGGGACGGGTTGGCCTGGGCCGCCGCCGGCGCGCCCGAACCGAACTCGGTGTTGCATGCCGCCCCCGGCTTGGTGGCGGGGAGGTCGCGCACCTGGGCGTAGGACTGGGCCGGCGGCTGCTTGGGCGGCAGGAACAGCCGGGTGCGCAGCCAGTACTGGCTGTGGGCGGGGTCACCGGGCCACAGGCTCTTCGCCGGCCCCTGCGGGGCCACGGCGTCGACCGCCCCGAAGAACCACTCGTTGGTGCGCAGGGAGGTGTCGAGGTTGGCCAGGTTGGCCCCCGAGCCGAGGTTGGCGTTCAGGTCGGCGAAGTCGTGGATGAGGCAGGCCAGGTTCGGCAGCTGGGAGCCGACGAGGCTCTGCAGGTCACCGCCGGCCTCGGCCCCGTTCACCAGGGCGGTGGACATGTCGAAGCGGCGGTCGGCCAGCACCTGGGTCAACACCGCCGTGTTGGTCAGCGCCTGACGCAGCTCCGGGCCCACCGCCGACACCGAGTCGAGCACCGGCGGCGAGTTGGCCAGCAAGGACTTGAACTGGTCCTGGTAGCGCAGGAACTCGTCGGCGAACTGGCGGCTGGCATCGGTGATGGTGCGCATGTCCTGCCCGCGGCCATTGAGCGCCACCGCCATCTCGTGCAGCACGGTGTTGAGGTCGTCCGGGGGCACGGCGTCGAGGAGCCGGGTGGCCACCGCCACCAGCTTGCCGACGCTGGCGGGCACGCCGTTGGGGTCGACCGGCACCACAGCGCCGTCGCGCAGCGGCGGGGCGGTTCCGCCCCGGGTGGGCTTGAGGTCGACCTGCTGCTCGCCCAGGGCGTTGGCCAGGTCGACCGAGGCGACCACGTCGGACGGCACGACCACTCCGGGGTCGAACGACATGACGACCCGCACCCCGGTTGGGGCGAACTTCACCGCGCTCACCTGTCCGACGTCGACGCCGTTGTAGGTGACGCTGAAGTGCTGGTGCAGCCCCGAGGCGTCGGGGAAGATGGCCGACACCTGGGTCCGTCCCCGGAACGGGTTGCCCAGCAGGTTGACCACGCCCAGCACGACCAGGGCGACCGCGGCGGTGAGGAAGGTGATCATGTTGATGATCGTGCGCCGGGTGATCATGGGGTCCCCCCGGGGGGCGGGGTGCACGCCCCGGCCTGGCTGGTCGGGTCGTCGCCTCCGTTGGGCAACCCGCAGATGACCAGGTCGTCGAGGACCTGGACGAAGCGGTCGAAGGTGGCCTGGGCCGCAGCCCGGTTGTGACCCTGGAGATATGTGACCAGCAGGGCCAGGTCCTGCTGGCGGGCGGCGACGGCGTTGGTGGCGTCGGCCAACCCCGTCAGCTGGTCGTTCATCTGGGGCAGGTAGGACTCGAGCAGGCTGCGTCCCTGCAGGGACAGGTTGTTGAGCGATGCGAGCAACTGGTTGAAGCGGTCCGATTGCTGGGCGAGGATCGTCGTGGTGCGGGCCAGGTTGGAGACGGCCTCGGCGCCGGCCTGGGCGTCGGGCCCCGTGGCCGAGCCCAGCTGGTCGAGCGAGCTGACCAGGGCCCGGATGGTGTCGGTCTGGCCGGCGTAGCCGGCGGTGATGTCCGAGAAGCTGGCCAGCAGCTGGTGCAGCTGAGCTCCCTCGCCCCCGAAGCCCTGTCCGCCGGCCTGCACGAGGACCGCCAGCTGGTTGGCGCTGATGGGGCCGAACACCTGGGCCCCGCCCTTCACCAGCTGCTCGAGCTCGGGGACCACCCGGGTGTGGGCGATGGTGGCCCCGTCGGCGAGGAGGGGGCTGTGGTCGGTGGTGCCGGGGTCGGGCACCAGTTCGATGAACCGCTCGCCGAGAACGGTGGTGCGGCGCACCTCGGCGGTCACGTTGGCCGGCACCCGGGCCGATGACGAGACGGAGATCTCCACCCGGGCCTGGTTCCCGTCGAGGGTGATGCTCTTCACCGAGCCGATGTTGATGTCGGCCATCTGCACCGGGGCTCCGACGGCGAGGTCAGAGACGTCGGAGAAGGCGGCCGACGCCGTCACCTGCTGCCCGGCTCCGACGCCGCAGCTGCTCAACAATCCGCAGGCAACGGCGATCGCCAATCCGGCCGCCCACCGCCCGAGGCGCGACGCCCGAGGCCGTCCCAGGATGGCGACCCCGGTCACAGCATCCCTCCGATGAAGGAGAAGACGTGGTGGCCGGCCGAGGCGAAGGCCCCCACGAACGTGGCGAACACCCCGGGGGAGGCCGACGCCGACGGCAGGGCCGGCAGCGGGGGGAGGAGGGTGCTCGGGGGCGACGATGGGGTGGACGGCGAGTTCGGCGTGCTAGCCGGCGTGGGCAACGTGCCCTGCGAGAGCGTGGACTGCTGCTGGGGGGTCAGGCCGGGGATCTTGGCGACCCCTTGGGACAGCGCCTGCTGGGGCGTCAGAGTCGGGCCGCCGGACTGGGCGCCCGACACCCCGTTGAGGATGCCGGTGATCTGGCCGAGGATCGGGTCGAAGTAGCCCGAGGCCGGATCCCCGCACTTCTGCAGCGTCTGGATCTCCGCCGGCGGCAGACCCTGGCTGTGGTGGGCCAGCACCCGGCGGCAGATGCCGGCCAACCGGTCGCGGACCTCGTCGGCGACGACCATGGAGGGGGTGTTCGGCGGTGACTGGTTGTTGAGGTTGAGCCAGCGCCGGGTGGGGTCGTAGGCCCGGTTGGCGGCGGCGAACAGCTTGACGGAGGCGGACAGCCCGGTGTCGACCGAGTCGAGGTTGCGGTCGATGGTCCGGCCGGTGGTGGTGAGGACGTTGAGGTCCTGCTGGATCCCCGACAGGTTCGGCGTCAGCAGGCCCGCCAGCTGCTGGCTGGCGGCGGCCAGCGAGCTGACGGCGGCGTCGAGCTGCTGGCGGTCGGTGGCGATGACCCCCGAGACGGTGTCGTAGTCGCGGATGAGGGCTTCGATGTCCGAGGTCCGCGAGTCGAGGGTGCCGGTCAGCTGAGCCAGGGAGCCGTTCAGCTGGCCCAGCTGGTTTCCCTTGTCGGCGAGCAGGCTGATGGTGCCGGCGGCGTGCCCGATCAGGTCGTTGAGCGCCTGGCCCTGCCCATCGAGGATCTGGGCCAGGTTGGCCACGGCATCGTGGACGTTGGACGGGTTGATCTGCTGCAGGTAGTTGGTGAACTCGTTGAGGATCGTGTTGGTCTCGACCGGCACCGACGTACGCGACTCGGGGATCACGGCGCCCGGCTGCAGGCGGGGGCCGCCGGTGTAGCCGGGCTCGAGGTCGACCGACCGCTGGCCGAGCAGCTCCGGCGCCACGACGATGGCCCGCACCGAGGAGGGCACGGGGTGGGCCGACGGGAGGTTCATGGTCACCACCACGTGGTCGCCCTCATTGCGCACCGCCGTCACCGATCCCACCGTCAACCCCAGGATCTGCACGTGCGAGCCGGGGAACACTCCCTGCCCGTTGGCGAACACGGCGGAGAAGGTGTAGCCGGAGCCGCTGCCTGCGCACGACGACAGCAGGCCGCCCGCGGCGGCCAGGGCCGCCACCGCGCCCAGGAGCCGGCGGGCTCTCACCGGCCCCCCACCAGGGGCGAGAGGAGCGAGGGCAGCGCCGCGCCCGACGACGGGCCCGGCGACGAGCTGGGGGCGACGACCGGGCCCACCCGCTGGTTACACGAGTAAGGGTCGGGGCCGAGGGCGGCGTCGAGAGCCTGATCGAGGTAGCCGCACGAGCCGAGGACCTGATCGCCCCCGCCGACGAGGTTGGTGTACACGTTGGCCCAGCTGTTCGGGTACTGCTGGGCGCCGGAGTAGCCCACCGACTGGAACCCTTCGACGGCCGAGGCGAGATACGACAACCCCTGGGCCAGGTCCACCTGGTGGCGGGCGACGAGGTCGAGGTCGGCGTTCAGCGCGGACAGCAGGCTGTCGAGGCGGGCCCGGTTGTCCCCCACCAGGCTGGCGGTCTGCCCGGCGACCTGGCCCACGTTGGTGATGAGATCCGACAGAGCCGCCCGTCGCTGGGCCAGCCCGGCCAGGACGGTCTCGAGGTTGGTGACGGCGGACGCCAGCTGCTGGTCGCGGGAGGCGAGGGCGGTCGCCACCTGGTCGGAGCCGTCGATCAGCTGTCCCACCTGGCTCTTGCGGTCATCGATGGTGGCCGTCAGCTTGTCGAGCCCCGAGATGAGCTCGCTCACCTGGGTGCGCTTGCCGTTGGTGATGGTGGCCAGCTCACCCAGCAGGTCGCTCAGCTCCTTTCCGTTGCTCTGGGCGAGGAGCGGGCCGGCGGCGTTCTGCAGCTGCTGGAACTCGGTCGGGACGGTGGTGTCGGAGATCATCGCCCCGGCGGCCAGCTGGTGGCCCCAGTCGTGGCCGGCGACGAGCTTGACCGCCACCTGGCCGAGCAGCGTCTCCACCTCGATGGTGGCTGAGCTGTCATCGGGGAGATCGGTCGAGCCGTCGATGGTGATGTGGGCGTAGACGAAGTCACCCTTCTGGTCGAGAGACTTCACCTCACCGACGGGCACCCCGGCGAGGAGCACCTGGTCGCCGGCGCGCAGGCCGGCGGCGTTGGTGAAACGCAGGACGACCCCCTTGCCCCCGCCGAAGACGTTCTTGTTGAGGAAGAGGGCGGCGGCGACGAAGGTGAAGATGACGGCGAGCGAGATGGCCCCGATGACGACCGGGTTGCGCTCGGTGAACGACCGGGTGAACAACCCGACGAGGCCCGACCGGAGCCGGCCCATCACCGGCCTCCCGCAATCTGCCTAAGGAGGCCGTCGAGGCCGGTCCCCGTCGGCGCCGGGGCCGGGGCCGGAAGGGCGGGGGACGCAGCTGTCGAGGAGGACGTGCCCGGCGACCCGGGCTTCGGGCCGCCCTCCTGGTAGTTGCAGCTCTGCTGGTTCGCCATGCACTGGTAGACGGTGGCCACGTTGAACCACTGGCCGTACGAGGAGATGAGCCGGTAGGGCTGCAGGCCCTCGGTCAGGGTGGTGAGGTCGGCGTCGAGGCCCTGGCGGTTCTGGGCCAGGGTGCCGGCGATCGTGTTCAGGCTGGAGATGGCGGTGTCGAGGTTCGACCGGTTGGTGGAGATCAGCGAGGCGAACTCACCGGAGGCCTTGGAGAAGTTCTCCACCACCGAGTCGAGCACGTCGTTGCGCGACGCCAGCGACCCCGAGATGGTCGCCAGGTTGCTCACCACCTGCTGCAGGTCGGCTGACCGGCCGCCGAGGGCGCCCATGACGGCCGAGAGGTTGTCGATGACCCGGCCCACCTGGACGTTGAGGTCCCCGACGGTCTGCGAGACGGTGGCGGCGTTGTCGATCAGCGACGACACCTTGGCCTCGTTGCCCTGCAGGCCCCCGAGCACCCCGGCGACGAAGGCGTTGGCCTCGGCCGGGTCGATGGAGCGCAGGATGGGTCCCAAGGCGTTGAGGAAGGCGCCGATGTCGGCGTCGGCCTCGTCCTGGCTGGCTGGGATGGTGGCCCCGGCGGCCAGGTAGGGCCCTCCCGCGGTGGGATACAGGTAGAGGTACTTGAGGCCGAGGACGTTCTGCCACCGGAGACCCACCCTGGTGGCCGCCGGCACCTTGACGTCGCGGTTCACCGCGAAGCTCACCAGAGCCAGCCCGTGCCGGGTGGTGATCGACGACACCTGCCCCACCGTCA
Source organism: Actinomycetota bacterium (assembly GCA_021325435.1). GTDB lineage: Bacteria > Actinomycetota > Acidimicrobiia > Acidimicrobiales > JAJPHE01 > JAJPHE01. Next base: position 22,803 of record JAJPHE010000112.1, read on the forward strand.
CTCCGGCGATCTTCACGTCGTCGCCCGGCCGGAGGCCGGTAGCGTCGGTCAGCTCCGCCTGGTAGGCGGTGCGGTGGGTGAGGAAGTGGATGTTGCCGATCCGGGCGGCAAGACCGACCAGCAGGAGCAGGCAGACGACGACGTAGGCGGCGAACTTCAGGCCGCTCTTGGGCAGGCGTCGCAGCAGCCGTCTCATGGCTGCGCCCCGAGGAGAGGGGCGAGCACGTCACCGACCGTCCCCGGCTGGGCCGGCTGGGGGGTGCCGATGATCTGGCCCAGGTGGTTGGCCAGCTGCTGGGCCGCCTGCTGGGCGGAGGGGACGGCGGGTGCCGGGGCGCCGGCCTGGACCCGATCGAAGGCGGCGATCTGGGCCGAGCAGTTGAAGGGGCTGCCCGGCCCCGTGAGGGCCTGCTGCAGCGGTTGCAGGTAGGACAGACCGGGCTGGGGCGGCGCGATCAGGCCGCACACCAGGCTGTTGACGTCCGAGAAGAGGACGAAGGTCTTGAAGTAGGCGAACTTGGTTCCGTTGGGAAGGGTCTCGGGGCTGGCGCCGCTGGCGAACTTGAAGGAGTAGCGGTAGAGCCCGTGGATGAGGTCGGAGATGTTCTGCTGACGGGCGATCAGGACCCGCACCACGTTGTCGCCGCTGGTCAGGATGGTGGCGATGTTGGGGTGGTAGTACTGCATGAGTCGGCCGAGCTCGTCAGCTACCGGCGTGAATGAGTCGAGGACCTTCTGGTAGGCCGCCGCCTGGGCGTTGAACGCCGGCAGGGCCAGGTTGTTGTTTCGGGCGATGGCGTTGAGATCGTTGCCCGTCGGTGCCAGCGCCTGCGAGAAGCCGGTGAAGCTGTCGAGGGCGCGGATCTGGGCCTGGAGCGTGTCGTCGAACAGGTTGGCCAGCTTGGTGCCTTCGTTGATGCTGGCCGCGATGTTCGGGCCCTGCCCCGCGCTGGCCTGGCTGAGCTCGGAGATGACGGTGGCCAGGTCGTTTCCGTTGAGCCGGTCCAAGAGCGGATCGGCCGCGGCCAGCAGCTGGGTGATCTCGTCGGAGACGGCGGTCGACCGGATCACCCCCCCGGCGGCCAGGGCGGGCGGGTGCTCGCCGGTCGGGAAGGACAGGTCGACGACCTCCTCCCCGAAGACGTTCTTCGGTGAGATGGTGGCCCGGGCGTCGGCCGGCACCACGAATCCACTTTGGATCTTCATGACCACCAGGGCTTTGCGGTCGGCCAGGCTGATCGAGCTGACCTGACCCACCGTGACGCCCTGGTACTCCACCTGTGAGCCCTTGTGGAGCCCCTCCCCCGCCCGGGCGAAGCTGCCGCTCAGCTCGTAGCCCCCGGAGTACGCGCCGTACGCCGCCTTCACGACAAGGGTCGCCACCGCCAGCAGCACCAGGACCATGGCGGCGGCGACGGTGGCCCGGCCGCCCCGGCTCAACCGACGATCCTCGCGGTCGTTCCGCTGCCGAACATGGCGAAGGACATGAGCAGGTTGAGCAGCACCACCGAGATGATGGAGAAGCGGATGGCACGCCCGGCGGCCACGCCCACCCCCGCCGGCCCCCCGGTGGCGAAGAACCCGTAATAGCAGTGGATGAGCGTCACGACCACGGCGAACACCATGGCCTTGATGAAGGAGAAGAAGATGTCGATGGGCGGCAGGAAGAGCTGGAAGTAGTGGTGGTAGGTGCCGCTCGACAGGTAGAAGAACTTGGTCGAGATGAGGGCGGTGGCCAGGTAGCTCAGGAACAACATGGCCAGATACAGCGGGATCATGGTGAGCAGCGCCGCCCACACCCGGGTGGTGACCAGGTAGACGAAGCTGTCGACCCCCATGACCTCGAGGGCGTCGATCTCCTCTGACACCCGCATGGCCCCGAGCTGGGCGGTGAAGCCGGCGCCCACCTGGGCGGCCAGGGCGACCCCGGCGACCAGCGGGGTGATCTCGCGGGTGTTGGCCAACGAGGAGATGATGCCAGTGAACGCCTCGGCCCCGATCTGGGAGAGCCCCTGAAACCCTTCGAGGCCGACCTCGGTGCCGGTGAAGAAGGCGATGCTGCCCCCGACGAAGAACATGCCGGCGCCGACGATCAGGGCCCCGGGGCCGACGGTGATGTCGGCCATCACCGCCATGATCTCCTTGCGGTAGCGCAGACCCCTCGGAAGGCCGACGAGGATGCGGCCGTAGAAGGCGAGCTGGTGGTAGATGCCCTCGAGCAGGCCCAACGACGCGACGGCCGGTCGGACGGCCAGCCGCTGAGCCACCGGGACGGCCACTCAGATCACCTTCTGGGGGAAGAAGTTGAAGTAGACGACGGTCAGCACCGAGTTCACCACGAAGGCCAGGACGAAGACGATGACCACGGCCTGGTTGACGGCGTCGCCGACGCCCTTGGGACCGCCCTTGGCGTAGAGGCCCTTGTAGCAGGCCACCATGCCGGCGATGAAGCCGAAGGCGGCCGACTTGATCAGGGCCATCCAGAGGTCGGGCAGCTGGCTCAGCTCACCGAACGAGGACAGGAAGCTGCTCGAGGTGACGTGGATGACCCGGGTGCCGAAGAACCAGCCGCCGGCGATTCCGGCCACGCTGACGATGGGGTCGAGAAGGATGGCGACCAGGGTGGCGGCGAAGATGCGGGGCAGCACCAAGCGCTGGAGCGGGTTGACCGCCATGACCTCCATGGCGGATATCTCGTCGCGGATGCGCCGGCTGCCGAGGTCAGCGCACATGGCCGACCCCCCGGCCCCGGCGATCAGCAGGGCGGTGGCGACCGGTGCCTCCTCGCGGACCACGGCGAGGACCATCGACGCGCCCAGCTGTGACTGGGAGCCGATTTGCTGGAGGAGGGAGCCGACCTCGAGGGCGATCACCAGCCCGAAGGGGATCGACACCAGGATCAGCGGCACGGTCGTGACCCGGGCCAGGAACCAGCACTGGTCGAGGAACTCGCTGAGCGGAAAGGTGCGGGGCCGGAAGAGCCGGATCGACTCGAGGGCCAGGGCGAACATGTTGCCCGTCTCGCGCAGGGCCCCGGTCGCCTTGACCCTCGCCGACGTCGCTACCGCCATCCTTGCCTTTCCTGGCTCCGTTTGGGTGGGGGCCGACAGTAATGGGCCGGCCCGAGATCCACCCGGCGGCCTCGGACGGCCCCGGCCCGCCGTGGTCGGGGCACGACCTCGAATCCGGCGGGCCCGGTATACCCAGGCCGGGTCGGGGGTACTCTCGCCCCCACGGGAATGGCCGCCGCCGGCGGCAGGAGGTCACGTGTCCCAGAGCCCCGCATCCGGATCCACGCCCGGCGACCGCACGGCGGAGATGCCACGCGACCCCTCCGGCCGGGCCCCCGACGACCGGAGCCGGGGCGACCAGGACAGAAACGGCCGAACGCCCGAGCCGGTGATCTCCCTGCGCGGGGTCACCAAGTCGTTCGGAAGCCACTGCGTTCTGTCCGACATCACCTTCGATGTCCCCAAAGGGCGGACTACGGCGATCATGGGGCCGTCCGGTACCGGCAAGTCGGTTCTGCTCAAGAACATCATCGGGCTGCTGCGGCCCGACTCCGGTGAGATCTGGGTCGAGGGCGAGCAGATCGTCGGCATGCGCGACAAGGATCTCTACCGGGTGCGCAAGAAGTTCGGGGTCCTGTTCCAGGACGGCGCCCTGTTCGGGTCGATGACCCTGTACGACAACATCGCCTTCCCGCTGAGAGAGCACACCCGCAAGGGCGAGAAGGAGATCCGCGAGCTGGTTCACCAGAACGCCGAGCTGGTCGGGCTGATGGACCACCTCACCAAGCTCCCCGGCGAGGTCTCCGGCGGCATGAAGAAGCGGGCCGGTCTGGCCCGGGCCATGGTGATGGAGCCCGACATCGTCCTGTTCGACGAGCCCGACTCCGGCCTCGACCCCGTCCGGGTCGCCTACCTCGACGACCTCGTGCGCCGGGCCCAGGAGGAGACCGGAGCCACCTTCTTCATCATCACCCACAACATCCCGTCGGTGATGCGGACTGCCGACTACATCGGCATCCTCTTCCGCTCCAAGCTGGTGAAGTTCGCCAGCAAGGACGACATGAAGCAGAGCGACAACCCCATCATTCGCCAGTTCCTCACCGGACGGGCCAAGGGCCCCATCGGCATGGACGAGATGGCCGAGGCGGACGACACCGACCTCGAGGAGGTCGCTCAGCGCGACTGGTCGGAGATGGACGAGGAACCGGGCATCAACGAGGACATCCTGACGGTCTGACCCCCGAGACCAGGCCCTACGGGCCGATCTCGGAGGCTCGCACCTCGTTGCGGGCCTTCACCCTGATGATGCGGTTCACCGCGTTGAGGAAGGCCCGGGCCGAGGCTTCCACCACGTCCGTGGACACGCCCCGACCCGACACCCTGATCCCGTCGTGCTCGAGCTGGACGACCACGTCGCCCAGGGCGTCCACCCCGCCAGTCACCGACGACACGTTGAAGCCGAGGAGCGAGGCGTCGACGCCAGTGGCCGCCTTGATCGCCTGGCAGGCGGCGTCGATCATGCCGTCGTCCTCCGCCGTCTGCTCCGACTTCTCTCCGGTGCGAGACAGCACCACCCGGGCCCGGGGCGTGTCGACGGTCCCTCCTTGCACCTCGAGGGCCTCGAGGGTGAAGCCCTGCTCGACGTTGGTTCCGAGCTCCTCGGCGACGATGGCCTCGAGGTCGGCGTCGGTGATCTGCACCTTGCGGTCGGCCAGCTCCTTGAACCGGGTGAAGGCGGCGTTGAGGGCATCGCCCTGAACGACCAGGCCCATCTTGGCCAGCGTGTCAGCGAAGGCGTGCCGGCCCGAGTGCTTCCCCAGGACGATCTGGCGACCGGTCTGACCAACGGCGGAGGCATCGATGATCTCGTAGGTGGTCCGCTCGGCCAGCACACCGTGCTGGTGGATGCCCGACTCGTGGGCGAAGGCGTTGCGCCCCACCACCGCCTTGTTGTACTGGACGGGGTAACCGGTGAGGCGCGACACCAGCCGGCTGGTGCGAGCCAGTTCCTCCGTGTTGACCCCCACTTCGATGCCCTCGAACTGGTCCGGCCGGGTCCTCACGGCCATGACGATCTCCTCGAGGGCGGCGTTGCCCGCCCGCTCGCCGAGCCCGTTGACGCATACCTCCACCTGACGGGCGCCGGCGTTGACCCCCGCCAACGAGTTCGCCACGGCCAGGCCGAGGTCGTTGTGGCAGTGGGTGGAGATCACATAGTCGCCAGGGACGTTGTCGCGCACGTACTGGATGATCGTCCCGAAGTCCCAGGGGATGCCGTAGCCGACCGTGTCGGGGATGTTGAGGGTGGTCGCCCCGCTGTCCACCGCCACCTGCAGCACTTCGATCATGAAGTCGAGCGGGGTGCGGGTGGCGTCCTGCGGGCTGAACTCCACGTCGTCGGTGTAGGTCCGGGCGCGGGCGACTCCCGCGGCCGTCTCCTGCTTCACCTGCTCCGGGGTCATCTTGAGCATGTGCTCCATGTGGCTGGGGCTGGTCGAGATGAACACGTGGATGCGGGCCCGCGCCGCCGGGCGCAGGGCCTCCCAACAGCGATCGACATCGGCGAGGTGGGTGCGGGACAGCCCGGCGATCACCGGGCCCTGCACCGACCGAGAGATGGCCTCGACTGCCTCGAAGTCACCCTGGCTGGCCACGGGAAAGCCGGCTTCGATGTAGTCGACGCCCAGACGGGCGAGCTGCTCGGCGATCTCGAGCTTCTCGGCCACGTCGAGGGAGATGCCCGGCGACTGCTCGCCGTCTCTCAAGGTGGTGTCGAAGATGATCAGTCGCTCGGCCATCGGTTTTCCGTCCTTTGTGTCGTGCCGGGGCAACAAAAAACCCCCTGGCCCGGAGGCGCAGGAGGCGAGGCGAGCACGCTTGCGGCGCTCGCCGTCAGGTAAGGAGAAGGGTGGTGCCCACCAGAGTCATCGTGGCCATACTGGCGGAAGGCTGACAATGAGTCAAGGCGTCCACGACTACGGTGTCGGCGACCGGGGAGGGAGCGGGCGGGTGAGAAAGTCATTCAGGGTCGGCGTGCGGCTGGGGCTGATGGCGGGGCTGATCGTTGCCGTGGTTGTCGCTCTCCGCTCACGCCGTGGCACCACCGACGAAGCCACCGGCGTGCACGGCGACTGGCCTCCTGTCCGTCCGGCTGCGCCCCGCCCGGCGCAGCCGACTCGTCCGACGCCGGCCCGGCCCCCGCAGGCCGCCCGGCCCGCCGAATCGGCCCCACCCCCCGCCCGAGCCCCCGAAGCCACCCGGCCCGCCGCTCCGGCCCCGCCACCCACGAAACCGCCCGAGGCGACCCGGGCCGTCGATCCGACCCCGCCGACGCCTCCTCCCGGCCCCGCCGCCGCCCCCGGCGAGCCGGTAGCCGAGCCCGGCCCCGGCAAGCCCGCTGCCGAGTCGTTGACCTCGGCGCTGGCCACGCCGGCGCCGGCGGCCAAAGCGGCCAAGACGGCCAAGGCCGCCAAGGCGGCCGCCCAGGTGGCGAAGAAGGCGGCCGGGGCGGCCAAGGGCCCGGTCGAAAAGGCCGTGGCCAAGAAAGTGGCCAAGAAGGCGGCCAAGAAGGCCGGCGGCGAGAAGACAGCCGGTCCGGCGGGAGGAGCGGGCGCCCCATCCGGCAGAGCCTCGACACCGGACAAGGCCCCGACGGCCGAGAAGGCCCCCGCCAAGAAGGCACTGCCCAAGAAGGCCGCGGCCAAGAAGGCGGCCAAGAAAGCAGCGAAGAAGGCGGCGCCGGAGACGTCGTCGGGGAGGCCTGGCCCCGCCGCGGGCGGCACTCCCCCGGACGAGGGGGGCGCGGGCCCGTCCTCCGGCGGGACCCCCGAGACTAGCTAGCTCCGACCGGGCCCCGGAGGCCCGGCGGGCGGATCAGGGGACCGCCGCCACCCGGTGAACCTCGAGGATCCCGTCGGCCTTGCCCAACCGGTCGAGCACCTCGGCGGACACGGCCGTCTCGGTCGCCAGCACCATCAGGGCCGTGCCCCCGCTGGGCGACTGGCCCACCGCCATGTTGGTGATGCTGAGGCCGGCCTCCCCGAGGACGGTGCCCACGATGCCGATCATGCCGGGGCGGTCGTCGTTCCGTACGACCAGCATGTTGGCCGCCGGGGGCAGCTCGACCATGTGGTCGTCAACCATGACGATGCGGGGCTCGGCTCGGCCGCCGGCGACGGTCCCCGCCGTGGCGTGGCTTCCACCGCGCAGGGTGATCCGGTTCAGGTAGTCATGGGCCGACGTGCTGGTTGTCTCGCGCACCTCGACCCCCCGCTCGGCCGCCAGCTGTGGCGCGTTCACGTAGGAGACGGGCTCGTCGGTGGTCCCCCCGGCGGCGAAGATCCCCTTCAGCACCGAAAGGGTGAGTATCCGGGTGTCGTGTTCGGCCAGGGCTCCCTCGTAGGAGATCTCGAGTACCGACGGCAGCCCGTCGTGGAGGCTGGCGAACACGGCGCCCAGCCACTCGGCCAGGCGGAGGAAGGGCCGCACCGCTTCCGAGGCCTCGGCGGCGGCGACGTTGACGGCGAAGGGGACGAACTCGCCGGAGAGGGCGAGCAACACCTGCTCGGCGACGGTGACGCCTGCCTTGTCCTGGGCCTCCTGGGTCGAAGCTCCCAGATGGGGGGTCACCACCACCCCGTCCAGTTCGAACAGCGGCGAGCTGGTGCACGGCTCGCTGGCGAACACGTCGAGGGCGGCGCCGGCCACCTGCCCCGAGCGGATGGCGTCGGCCAGGGCGTCCTCGTCGATGATGCCGCCCCGGGCGGCGTTGACGATGCGCAGACCGGGCTTGGCCTTGGCCAGCAGGTCCTTGCCGATGAGCCCGGTGCTCTCCGCCGTCTTGAGCAGATGGATGGTGACGAAGTCGGACTCGGCGAACAGGGCTTCGAGGTCCATCAGCTCGATGCCGAGCTGACGGGCCCGCTCCGGGGCCACCCAGGGGTCCCAGGCCACCAGGCGCATGCCGAACGCCAGGGCCCGCTGGGCGACGAGCGTGCCGATGCGGCCCAGCCCCACGACGCCGAGCGTCTTGCCGTGCAGCTCTACCCCGCCCCACCTCGACTTCTCCCAGCGGCCAGCCAGCAGGGCGGCGTGGGCCTGGGGGATGTTGCGGGCCATGGAGAGCAAGAGGGCCATGGTGTGCTCGGCGGTGGACAGGGTGACCGACTGGGGGGCGTTAACCACCATGACGCCCCGTCGGGTGGCGGCTGGCACGTCCACGTTGTCGAGACCGATGCCGGCCCGACCCACCACCACCAGCTCCCGTCCGGCCTCGATGACCTCGGCGGTCACCTTGGTGGCCGACCGCACCAGCACGGCGTGGGCTCCCCGCACCGCCTCGATCAGCTCGTCAGGGGACATGCCGAGGCGCACGTCGACCTCGTGGCCCGCCCGGGCCAGGGCGGAAAGACCCGACTCGGCCAGCTCCTCGGTGACCAGGATCCTCGCCACTAGCCCTCCCCGAGCAGCTTGTCGATGCGGTTGACGCCCTCCTCGAGGTCGTCGTCACCGAGGGCATAGGACATGCGGGCGTACCCGGGGGCGCCGAAAGCCTCGCCGGGGACGATCGCCACCTTGGCCTCGTCGAGGATGACCTCGGCCAGCTCGAGGGTGGTCTGCGGGCGGCGACCACGCAGCTCGCGACCGAGCACGCCCGAGAACGAAGGAAAGGCGTAGAACGCCCCCTCCGGCTCGATGCAGGACACCCCGGCGATGTCGTTCAGCATCTCGTGGATCCGCCGCCGGCGCCGGTCGAAGGCGTCGCGCATCATGGCCACCGCCGACAGGTCGCCACTGACGGCGGCGAGAGCGGCCCGCTGCGACACGTTGGCCACGTTCGACGTGCAGTGAGTCTGCAGGTTGGTGGCTGCCTTGATGACGTCGGCCGGCCCGATCATCCAGCCCACCCGCCACCCGGTCATGGCGTAGGTCTTGGCCACCCCGTTCACCACCACGCACCGGTCCGCCAGCTCGGGCACGACGACCGGCATCGAGTGGAACGTCCGGCCGCCATAGACCAGGTGCTCGTAGATTTCGTCGGTCACCACCCACAGCCCGTGGGCGGCCGCCCAGGCACCGACCGCTTCGATCTCGGCCCGGTCGTAGACCGCCCCGGTCGGGTTGGACGGCGAGACGAAGAGCAGCACCTTGGTCCGGGGAGAGCGGGCCGCCTCCAGGGCGTCGACGCTCGCCTTGAACCCCGTGGTCTCGTCGGTCGGAACCGGCACCGGCACCCCACCGGCGAGGGCGATGGCCTCGGGATAGGTCACCCAGTAGGGGGCGGGGACGAGCACCTCGTCGCCCGGGTCGAGAAGGGTGGCAAAGGTGTTGTAGACGGCCTGCTTTCCGCCGTTGGTGACCAGCACCTGCCCGGCATCCACGGCCAGGCCGGAGTCGCGGGCGGTCTTGGCTGCGATGGCCTGGCGCAGCTCGGGCAGGCCCGACGTCGGGGTGTAGCGGTGGTTGGCCGGATCGGAGCAGGCGGCCGCCGCCGCCTCCACGATCTCCTTGGGGGTGGGGAAATCGGGCTCCCCGGCCCCGAACCCGATCACCGGCTCACCGGCCGCCTTGAGCGCCTTGGCCTTGGCGTCGATGGCCAGGGTGGCCGATTCCGCAACCGCTGCGATCCGTCGGGAGATCCTCTCCATTCCTGCCATGCTTGCACAGTGACCGCGCAGCAGATTCCCGATATCAAGATCCCCGCGGACCTCCTTCCTGGCGACGGGCGCTTCGGCTGCGGGCCGTCCAAGGTGCGCCCGGAGGCGGTCCGGGCCCTGGCCGACCGGGCGCTCGACTATCTCGGCACCAGTCACCGCCAGCCGGGGGTGCGCAGCGTGGTCGGCCGCCTACGGGCCGAGCTGGCCGAGCTGTTCTCCCTGCCCGAGGGCTACGAGGTCGTCCTCGGCAACGGGGGCACCACGGCGTTCTGGGACGCGGCGACCTTCTGCCTCATCGAGGAGCGCAGCCAGCATCTGTCCTTCGGCGAGTTCTCCTCCAAGTTCGCCGCCGCCGCGGCCGCCGCCCCCCACCTCAAGGACCCGGAGGTCATCGAGTCGGCGGCCGGCACCCACCCCGAGGCGGTGGCCCGCGACGACGTCGACCTCTACGCCTTGACCCACAACGAGACCTCGACCGGCGTCATGATGCAGCTGACCCGGCCCCCGGGCTCGTCCGGTCTGGTGGCGGTGGACGCCACGTCGGGCGCCGGCGGTCTGCGGTTCGACGCCTCCCAGGTGGACGTCTACTACTTCGCACCCCAGAAGTGCTTCGCCTCCGACGGGGGCCTGTGGGTGGCGGCCTACTCGCCGGCGGCGGTGGAGCGGATCGAGCGTACGGCGTCGTCCGGGCGCTGGGTGCCGGCGTCCCTCGACCTCGCCGTCGCCCTCGACAACTCGCGTAAGGACCAGACCTACAACACCCCGGCGCTGGCCACCCTGTTCCTGTTCGTCGACCAGGTCGAATGGATGCTGGGCAACGGCGGCCTCGAGTGGGCGGCCTCGCGTTCGGACGCCTCCGCCGACCACCTGTACTCGTGGGCCGAGGGGGCCGACTACGCCAGCCCCTTCGTGTCCGACCCGGCCGAGCGCAGCCGGGTGGTCGGCACCGTCGATCTCGACGAGTCGATCGACGCCCCGACCATCAGCAAGGTCCTGCGGGCCAACGGCATCGTCGACACCGAGTCCTACCGAAAGCTGGGCCGCAACCAGCTTCGGATCGGCATGTTCCCCGCGGTGGAGCCCGACGACGTCGTCGCCCTCACCCGGTCGATCGACCACGTGGTGGGCCAGCTCCGGGGCTGAGCCCACCGGGCCACCGACGGTTGGTTGGGGTCAGCCCCCGGAGACGTCCTGCGGCCGGGCCCGTCCGGCCGAGATCCACGGCATCATGGCCCGCAGCTCGGCGCCCACCTTCTCGATCGGGTGGGAGGCGCCGGCCGAGCGCAGCTCGCTGAAGCGCTTGCGTCCGGTGCGGTTCTCGGCCACCCACTCCTCGGCGAAGTGCCCTGAGCGGATCTCCTCGAGGATGCGGCCCATCTCCTGGCGGACGGCGGCGTTGATGACCCGCGGGCCCCGGGTCAGGTCGCCGTACTCGGCGGTGTCCGAGATCGAGAAGCGCATGCCGGTGATGCCGCCCTCGTACATGAGGTCGACGATGAGCTTCAGCTCGTGCAGGCACTCGAAGTAAGCCGACTCGGGCTGGTAGCCGGCGTTGACCAGCGTCTCGTACCCGGCGGTGACGAGGGCCGTCAGGCCTCCGCACAACACGACCTGCTCGCCGAACAGGTCGGTCTCGGTCTCCTCCTCGAAGGTCGTCTCCAGCACGCCGGCCCGGGCGGCGCCGATGCCGTGGGCGTAGGAGAGGGCGATCTGCTTGGCCTTGCCGCTGGCGTCCTGGGCCACCGCCACCAGGGCGGGTACCCCGCCGCCCTCCGTGTAGGTCCGTCGGACCAGGTGGCCGGGGCCCTTCGGTGCGACCATGGCCACGTCGACGCCCGCCGGCGGGGTGATCTGCTCGAAGCGGATGTTGAACCCGTGGGCGAAGAACAGAGCGTCCCCCTCGCGCAGGTTCGGGCCGATGGAGGACTCGAACACCGCCTTCTGCTCGGTGTCGGGCAGGAGGATCATGATCAGGTCTGCCTCGGCGGCGGCCTCGTCGAGGGGGAGGACCCGGAGGCCCTCCGACCGGGCCTTGTCGGCGGACGACGAGCCTTGGCGCAGCCCGACCCGCACGTCGACACCGGAGTCGCGCAGGTTGAGGGCGTGGGCGTGGCCCTGGGACCCGTAGCCGAGAATCGCCACCTTGCGGGCGGCGATCAGGGCCGGGTCCACGTCCTTCTCGTAGAAAAGCTTGGCCATCGCTTCACACCACCTTCCCGGTAACGCTGCGCAGGCGGGGCGCCTGGCGGTCCAGCTTGGGCAGGGCGACCCGGCCCGTCCGCTGCAGCTCCACGATCCCGTAGGGTCGCATCAGCTCCTCGAAGTCGTCGACCTTGCCCGGCGGCCCCGTGACCACGAGGGTGAGGGCGTCGGGGGAGACGTCGACGATGCGGCCCTCGAAGATGCCGACCAGCTCCATGATCTGGCTGCGCACGCCGGGCTCGGAACGCACCGTCATGAGGAGGAGCTCCATCTCGGTGGCTCGGGCCGGGTCCAGCTCGGAGATCTTGACCACATTGATCAGCTTGAACAGCTGCTTGGTGATCTGCTCGAGGGGCGCCGACTCGACGTCGACGACGATGGTGAGGCGGCTGAAGCGGTCGTCGTCGGTCGGGGCCACGGCGAGGGAGTAGATGTTGAACCCTCGCCGGGCGAACAGGCCGGCCACCCGGGCCAGCACGCCCGCCTTGTTCTCCACCAGCACCGACAGGATGTGGTGGCGGCTGGATGTGCCGGGCGGGGTCACCGGCCCCCCTCGCCCTGGCTCGGTCCGAGGATGATGTCGTCGTTCGAGGTGCCGGCCGCCACCATCGGGTAGACCTTCTCGCGGCTGTCGGTTCGGAAGTCGATCACCACCGGACGGTCGTCGATCTGGTTCGCCTTGTCGATCGCCGGCAGCACCTCCTCCGGGCTCTCCACTCGCAGCCCGACGCAGCCCATCGCCTCCGCCCACTTCACGTAGTCGGGCAGGTCCGGAGACAGGTACACCTCGGAGTAGCGCTCCTCGTAGAAGAGCTCCTGCCACTGGCGGACCATCCCCAGGTAGGCGTTGTTCAGGATGGCGACCTTGACCGGAATGCGCTCCGCCGAGGCGGTGACCAGCTCCTGGGCCGTCATCTGGAAGCAGCCGTCGCCGTCGACCGCCCACACCATCCGGTCGGGCCGGCCGACCTTGGCCCCCACCGCGGCTGGAACGGCGAACCCCATGGTCCCGAGGCCGCCCGAGTTGACCCAGGTGTAGGGATGGTCGAACCGCCAGTACTGACTGGTCCACATCTGGTGCTGGCCGACGCCCGACACCACGATGGTGTCGTCCGGGGTGTTGTCGCGCAGGGTCTCGACGACGAACTGGGGCTTGAGCGAGCCGTCGTCCGGATCGCGCTGGTAGGTGAGCGGGTAGCGGGCCTGCCATTCACGGATCTGGGCGATCCACCGGGCCCGGTCGGCGGGCTCGAACGACTCGTCTTGGTGGAGGGCGCGGACCGCCTTGATCAGCTCCTCGATGACCAGACGGCAGTCCCCGACGATCGGCACATCGGGCCGCCGGACCTTGCCCAGCTCGGCCGGGTCGATGTCCACGTGGACGATCTTCGCCTCCGGGGCGAAGGCCGCCACCTTGCCGGTCACCCGGTCGTCGAAGCGGGCTCCGAGGGTGATCAGCAGGTCGGACTTCTGCATGGAGGTGACGGCGGTGTAGTTGCCGTGCATGCCCGGCATGCCGAGACACAGCTCGTGGCTGTCCGGGAAGGCGCCCCGGGCCATGAGGGTGGTCACTACCGGAACGCCGGTGAGCTCGACCAGCTCGAGCAGGGCCTCGGCCGCTCGCGCCTTGAGGATCCCCCCGCCGGCGTAGATGACCGGACGCTCGGCCGAGGAGATCAGGCGGGCGGCCTCGCGGATCATCCGCCCGTTGCCCCGGGTGGTGGGCCGGTATCCCGGCAGGTCGGCCTCCACGTCGGCGTCGGTCGGCCAGTACCAGTCCATCATCTGGTTGCTGATGTCCTTGGGCACGTCGACCAGGACCGGGCCGGGTCGGCCGCTGCTGGCCAGATGGAACGCCTCGCGCACGACCAGCGGGATGTCGGCGGCGTCGGTCACCAGCCAGTTGTGCTTGGTGACGCTCATGGTGATGCCGGTGGTGTCGCACTCCTGAAAGGCGTCGGTGCCGATGGCGGTGGACGCCACCTGCCCGGTGATGCACACCATGGGGACCGAGTCCATGTAGGCGTCGCACAACGGGGTGACGATGTTGGTGGCGGCCGGGCCACTGGTCACCATGGCCACCCCGGGGCGCCCGGTGACATGGGCGTAGCCCTCGGCCATGTGGCCGGCGCCCTGCTCGTGGCGGACGAGGATGTGGCGGATGGGCGAGTCGATGATCGGGTCGTACACCGGGAGGATGGCCCCGCCCGGCAGACCGAACATGACCTCGACCCCTTCCATCTCGAGGCTCTTGATGAGGGCCTGGGCCCCGGTCAGCTTCATCTCTTCTCCTGGAACGCCGCTGGGAGTGCTCGGGAAATGAAAAGACCTCCCGTTCGGGAGGTCTCGTGCGCACGCGCTGGTGTCGGCGTGCGCTTAGGTAACGATTACGAGGATGCGGACACCGGTCATGGCGGGGCTGATAGTACACGACCGCCGTCGGATGGCAACCCTCAGGGCTCGGTGACCGCCCCCCGCTCGGCCCCGGTCACCAGGCGGGCGAACTTGGCCAGCACCCCCGAGGTGTAGCGGGGTGGGGGCGGCGCCCACCCTTGACCCCGTCGCTCGAGCTCCGCCTGGTCGACCAACACGTCGATCCTGCGCTGGTCCACGTCGATGAGGATGCGGTCGCCGTCGGCCACGAAGGCGATCGGACCGCCGTCCACCGCCTCGGGGGCGACGTGGCCGATGCACAGGCCGTGGGTCCCCCCCGAAAAGCGCCCGTCGGTGAGCAGGGCGCAGTCGGCGCCCCGGCCGGCGCCTTTCATCGCCCCGGTGACGGCCAGCATCTCGCGCATGCCGGGGCCGCCCTTGGGGCCCTCGTAGCGGATGACCACCACCGTGCCCGGCCGGATCGAGCCGGCCAGGATCGCCTCCATGGCGCCGTCCTCTCCGTCGAAGACCCGGGCTTCTCCCTCGAAGCGCGTCTGGTCGATGCCCGCCACCTTCACCACCGCCCCCTTGGGGGCCAACGAGCCGGTCAGGATGGCGATGCCGCCGTCGGCGTGGATGGGGTCCGAGAGGGGGTGGACAACCGACCCGTCGGGGGCAGGAGGGTCGAGGGCGGCCAGGTTCTCCTCCATTGTCCGGCCCGTGACCGTCAGGCAGTCGCCGTGGATGAGCCCGGCCTCGAGAAGCTCGCGCAGGACGACCGGCACTCCGCCGATCCGGTCCACGTCGACCATGTGGTAGCGACCGTGGGGCTTGGTGTCGGCGATATGGGGCACCCGACGGCCGACCCGGTCGAAGTCGTCGAGGGTCAGCTCGACCCGGGCCTCGTTGGCGATGGCGAGCAGGTGGAGCACGGCGTTGGTGGAGCCGCCCAGGGCCATGACCACGGCGATGGCGTTCTCGAACGCCGGGCGGGTCATGATCATCCGGGGGGTGATGCCGGCGTCGATGAGGCGCACCACCGCCGCCCCGGTGTCCCACGCCAGCTGGTCGCGGCGGGGGTCGACGGCCGCCGGGCTGGCGCTGCCGGGCAGGGCCATGCCGAGGGCCTCGGAGACCGAGGCCATGGTGTTGGCGGTGAACATGCCGGCGCAGCTGCCGGCCGTGGGGCAGGCGTGGCTCTCGATCAACGACAACTCCTCGGCCGACAGCGACCCGGCGGCGTGGGCCCCCACCGCCTCGAAGACGCTGACGATGTCGAGGGCGGTGTCCTCGGGCCGGCCGGCCGAGGCGTCGGCCGGCAGTCGGCCGGGCAGGATCGACCCGCCGTACAGGAAGACCGAGGGCACATTGATGCGGGCCGCCGCCATGAGCATTCCAGGCAGCGACTTGTCGCAACCGGCGAAGGTCACCATGGCGTCCAGCCGCTCGGCGTGCATGACCGTTTCGACCGAATCGGCGATGACCTCCCGCGAGACCAGCGACGCCCGCATCCCTTCGTGGCCCATAGATATGCCATCGGACACGGCGATGGTCACGAACTCGATGGGAAAGCCACCCTCGGACCGGATCCCCTCCTTGGCCTGCTTGGCCAGCCGGTCCAGGGGCAGGTTGCAGGGCGTCACCTCGTTCCACGAGGAGGCCACCCCGACCTGGGGCTTGTCCCAGTCGTCGTCGGTCATGCCGATGGCTCGGAGCATGGCCCGGGCCGGGGCCCGCTCGAAGCCTTCCGTCACCTCGAAGCTGCGGGGCTTGCGGGGGTGGGCGGGGTCGATGGGCGGCATGGCCGGACACGATAGGTCGGCCACGGGCCGGCGCCCCTCGTCGAGCGCAGCGCCACGCGCAGAGAGGGGCCGGCTCTCGCCGGCCCCTCTCTGGACCAACGGCGTGAGGGTCGCCCCTCAGCCGGCTATTGCCCTGCCGGTCAGCTGCTGACGGTTGCCAGCGCCTCGCGGCGGGTGGCCAGGAGCAGCCCGCTGCCGAGAAGCAGCGTGCTGAGGCCGATGCCGACGAGGACGCCGACGTGACCCGGACCGGTGAACGGCAGCTTCTGCACTGCCGTGGCCGCCACCGGGGCTGCCGACGTCGGGGCCGACGTCCCCGGACGGGTAAGCGTCTCACCGAGCACCGAGGTGGCCGGCGACGAGCTCGAGGTCACGCTCGGCGTGTTGCTGGTCGTAGTTCCCGACACGACCACCGTGGAACCGCCGCTACCGCTGGTGGTGGTTCCACCAGACGGGGTGCTCGCCGGCGGCGTGCACTCATGAGCCGGATTGCCGTCTCGTGACTTGCCGCGTCCCTGGTTGTTGCTCTCGCTGCTGCTGGTGGCGAAGTCGCTGCACAGGCCCTTGGCGTGAGTGTTGTTCACGATGCCGGGCGGGATGTCCTTGTTCTCAGGGACATTGCCCTCCGAGCCTGGCACCTTGCCTGCCGGGCACGACGATGTGTTGCTCGCCGAGCACTCGGAATTGCCGAGGCTGTTGGGGCCGCCACCAGGATTGCCGTTGGCGTTGGCCGACGCATTCGAGTTGCTTCCGTGGTTGCCGTTATTGGCAAATGCGGGGGCTGCAAATCCTACGATTCCCATGCCGCCCGCTAAAGCCATGGCCACTCCAAGCCGATATAGCTTTCGAGGGGTCACCGCATAACCCTCCTCCGTTGTCGCGCCCAGTGTGTGCACCGTGCACCTTGTCCAGAAGTCACGGTAACACCACCACTGGGCGTGGCAACACCTCTTGTTGGCCAAATTTTGACCTAATTTTGTGGGCTTTTCAGCCACTTCATTAGGTTCTTTTGGCAATTGTCCCCGGGCTATGACAGTGACTATCCGCGCGCGCCCCGGTGGATCATCTTGTGGCAAATCGGATCAACTACGCCGCGGTCAATCGTCGAAAGATCGACATAGCCACAACGGGTCAAGACCACTGACCGTGCGGCCGATGCAAACGACAGCGCACCTGCGCCCAACGAAATGGCAAACCCGGGGAAACCCGGGGACGCAAAGCCACGGGCCTAACGGAGCCACCGCTCCCAAGGCCGCCGGGCCGCCGAACGGGGCGATCTCCGCCTCCGTCGGGACAGGAATGGAGGAGACGGAGAATGCGCCGCCGGCTACTGGCACTGATAGGAGCGGTCCTAGCTCTCAGCGGCATCGGCGTTGCCGCCATGCCCGCGGCGATGGCCGACACCACCAGCGACGCAGCTGCTTTCGTGAACGCCATCAACCAGCTGCGGGCGTCGAAGGGCCTCAAGGCGCTGATGGTCGACTCCCGGCTGGTGCCCGTCGCCCAGGCTTGGAGCGCCCACATGGCGGCGGCCGGTTCCATCTCGCACAACCCGAACCTCTCGAGTGAGGCGCCGTCGGACTGGACCTTCCTGGGGGAGAACGTCGGCATGGGTCCGAGCGTGGCGACTCTGCAGCAGGCCTTCACCAACAGCCCCGAGCACTACGCCAATATGGTCGACGTCAACTACAACGCCATTGGAGTGGGTGTGGTCATCGCCCCCAACGGCACGATGTTTGTCACCGAGGACTACGAGTACTCGCCGTCGGTCCCCTTCTCGGTGGCCCAGCTGGTCGCCAGCACCAACACCAACCCGAACCCCTCGCAGGGTTACTACCTGGCCGACTCGGCCGGCAACGTGTACTCCTACGGCACCGCCGTCAACCACGGCTCGGCCGGCAGCATGCCCCTGGCCGCGCCGGTGGTCGACATGGCCTCGACACCGGACGGCGGCGGCTACTGGCTCCTCGGCCAGGACGGAGGCATCTTCTCCTACGGTGACGCCGCCTTCCACGGCTCGACCGGCGCCATGCACCTGGCCGCTCCGGTCATCGGGATGGCGGCCACGCCCGACGGCGGCGGCTATTACCTGGTGGCCAGCGACGGGGGCATCTTCACCTTCGGCGACGCCGTCTTCCACGGCTCCACCGGCGCCCTGCACCTCAACGCCCCCATCGTCGCCATGGCGACCACGCCCGACGGCCGGGGCTACTGGCTGGTGGCCCGCGACGGCGGAATCTTCAGCTTCGGCGACGCCACCTTCCACGGCTCCACCGGAGCGATGAGGCTCAACGCCCCGATCGAGGGCATGGCCCCCACCGCCGACGGTCAGGGTTACTGGCTGGTCGCCCAGGACGGGGGCATCTTCAGCTTCGGCGACGCCGTCTTCCACGGCTCGGCCGGCGGCAACCATCTGACCGCTCCGATCGTCGGCATGGTCGCCTCCCACGACGGCGGCGGCTACTACCTGGTCGCCCAGGACGGCGGGGTGTTCACCTACGGCGACGCCGAGTACGACGGCTCCCCGGCCGGCTACCCGCTGCCGGCGCCGATCGTCTCCCTGGCCCGCTCGTAAGCTCCCGGTCCGGCCGCAACGGCGCGGCCGGACCAGGTGGCTGCCCCTGGCTCAGCCCAATCCGGCCAGCCGGCGCAACTCGGCCACGACCCGGCCCCCGTCGGCGTTTCCCTTGGTGGCCTTCATCACCTGGCCCACTAGGAAGCCCTGGATCTTGGGGTCCCCGGCCTTGAAACGCTCGAAGGCGTCGGGGTTGTCCGCCACCACCTGCTCGACTACCGGGGTGAGGGCGTCGGCGGCCAGGGCCTCGAAGCCGCGGGCCCGGGCGATGTCGGCCGGCTTTCCGCCACTTTCGAGCATGGCGGCCAGCACCTGCTTGGCCTGGGTGGCGGTGAGCTCCCCCGCCGCCTCCATCCGCACCAGCTCGGCGAAGGCGCCGACGGTCAGCTTGGCGGCCGCCTCGAGGTTGGCGGCCACCTCGTTGGCGGCCCGGTTCACCGCCACCCGGGGGTCGGCCCCGGCGCCGATGGCCCCCAGGACGAGGTCATCGAGGCCCATCTCGACCAGCACGGCCACGTCGCCGGCGGCCACCCCCGCCGCCTCCGCCAGCCGGTCTCGGCGCTCGGCGGGCAGGACCGGCAGCGATGCCGACACTGCCGCCAGCCAGTCGTCATCCGGCGCCACCGGGACGAGGTCGGGCTCGGGGAAGTAGCGGTAGTCCTCGGACTGCTCCTTGGTCCGCCCGCTGACGGTGTGGCCGGCCGCTTCGTTCCAGTGCCGGGTCTCCATGCGGATCCGCTCGCCCGCCTCCAGCAGCTCGATCTGGCGGGCCGCCTCGTGGTCGATGGCCCGCCCCAGCGAGCGCAGCGAGTTGAGGTTCTTGATCTCGCAGCGGGTCCCGTATTCGGAGGCCCCCTCCGGCCGGACCGACACGTTGGCGTCCACCCGCAGAGATCCCTCTTCCATCTTCCCGTCGGACGCGCCGGTGGCGACGAGGATCGCCCGCAGCTCGGCGACGTAGGCCCGGGCCTGCTCCCCCGAGCGGAGATCCGGCTCGCTGACGATCTCCAGCAGGGGCACCCCGGCCCGGTTGTAGTCGACCAGCGAGTGGGCCGCCTCGTGGATGCGCCCCCCTCCCCCAACATGGGTGATCTTGCCGGTGTCCTCCTCCAGATGAGCCCGGACGATGCCGACCCGGTGCCCGTCGGGCAGCTCGAGCCAGCCCCCCACGTTGATCGGCTCGTCGTACTGGCTGATCTGGTAGTCCTTCGGCATGTCCGGATAGAAGTAGTTCTTGCGGTGGAAGACCGAGGGGCGCACCTCGCAGTGCAGGGCGAGGCCGACCCGCATGGCCAGCTCCACCGCCATCCGGTTGAGTACGGGCAGCGACCCGGGCAGCCCGAGGCAGACCGGGCACACCAGCGTGTTCGGCTCCGCTCCGAACTCGTTGCGGCAGCCGCAGAAGAGCTTGGTGACGGTGCGCAGCTCGGCGTGGACCTCGAGGCCGACGACGGTCTCCCAGCCGCCGCTCATCGCCGCCCTCCCGCCGGCACCGGCGCCGGGGGCGCCTCGCCCTCGAGGGCGGCCGCCACCCGGAACATGACCGCCTCGCCCAGCGCCGGGGCCATCACCTGGACCCCGAGGGGGAGGCCGTCGGAGGACCCCCAAGGGATGCTCATGGCCGGATGGCCGGCGAGGTTGGACGGGATGGTGCACACGTCGGACATGTACATGGAGAGCGGATCCTGGGTCTTGGCCCCGAGGGGGAAGGCCGGGCCCGGCGTCGTCGGGGCCAGGAGGGCGTCGAAGCTGCGGTAGGCCTCCTCGAAGTCGCGGATGATCAGCGTTCGCACCCGCTGGGCCTGCCCGTAGTAGGCGTCGTAGTAGCCGGCGGACAGGGCGTAGGTGCCGAGCATGATGCGCCGCTTCACCTCGGCGCCGAACCCGGCCTGGCGGGTGGCCCCGAACATGGCCGCCACGTCCTCTCCTTCGACCCGCAGCCCGTAGCGGACGCCGTCGTAGCGGGCCAGGTTGCTCGACGCCTCCGCCGGGGCGATGAGGTAGTAGGCCGACAGGCCGTACACGGTGGCGGGCACCGACGTCGTCTCCACCTTGGCACCCATACCGGTCAGCGCCTCCGCCGCCGCCTCGACGGCCGCCGCCGCCGCCGGCTCGACGCCGGCGAGGAGCTCGGACACCAGCCCGACCCGCATCCCTTCCACCCCCATGGGGATGGCGTCGAGGACCGACGGCGCCGGCCCGTCCAGAGAGGTCGAGTCCATCGGATCGTGGCCGGCGATCACCTCGAACAGCAGGGCGGCGTCGCGAACGGTGTGGGCAAAGGGGCCGATTTGGTCGAGCGAGCTGGCGAAGGCCACCAGGCCGTAGCGCGAGACCAGGCCGTAGGTGGGCTTCACTCCCACCACCCCGCACAGGGCCGCCGGCTGGCGGATGGAGCCACCGGTGTCGGATCCGAGGGCCAGGGGGGCGAAGCCGGCGGCCACCGCCGCCGCGCTTCCCCCGCTCGAGCCGCCCGGCACCCGGGCCGGGTCGTGGGGGTTGCGGGTCGGCCCGAAGGCCGAGTTCTCGGTCGAGGACCCCATGGCGAACTCGTCGAGGTTGGTCTTGCCGACGACCACCGCTCCGGCGGCGGTGATCCGCTCGACGACGGTCGCGTCGTAGGGGGGCCGCCACGAGGCGAGGATCTTGGACGAGCAGGAGGTCGGGACTCCTCTCGTGCACAGGTTGTCCTTGAGCGCCACCGGCACTCCGGCCAGGCGGCCGGGGTCCTCGCCCCGGGCGACGGCCCCGTCCACCGTCTCGGCCCGGCGCCGGGCCTCGTCGACCATCACCAGGTTGAAGGCGTGGATCTCCGGGTCGCGCTCGGCGATGGCGCCGAGATGCCGCTCGAGGACTTCGACGGCCGAAGCCCGCCCTTCGCGCACCGCGGCGGCCAGGCCGGCGGCCGGGCTGGATGCCCCCTCCTGTCCGCTGCTCAAGGCGCCTCCCCGAGGATCCGGGGAACGCGGAAACGGTCGTCTTCGGCCCGGGGCGCCTGATCGAGCACCGTCTGACGATCGAGGCTGGGCCTCTCCTCGTCGGCCCGCAACACGTTGCGCACCGGAAGGGGGTGGGCGGTCGGGGGGACGCCGGCGGTGTCCAGGGCGGCCACGTCAGCGGCGTGTTCGAGGACGGCGCCCAACTGGGCGGCGAACAGGGCGATCTCCTCCTCGGAGACCTTGAGTCGGGCCAGGTGGGCGACGTGGGCCACGTCTGCTGCGGAGATGCGCTCGGCCATGACCGGAGATGCTAGGCGGGCCGCCCGACCGCTCCCGGGGGAGTTGGGCGACCCCCGGCGGCCAGACTGGGGGGACCGTGATACGCCAGATCGTGGGCTGGCACCGCGACGAGGTCGGCGACTGGGTGGCCGAGCTGTCGTGCCTCCACAACCAGCACGTCCGGCATCGGCCTCCGTTCCAGGAGCGGCCCTGGGTGCAGACCCACGAGGGCCGGGGCACCCGCCTGGGGACCGAGATCGAGTGCCCACTTTGCGATCGGGCCGAGCTTCCCGAGGGCCTCCGGCTGGCCCGGACCGCCGGCCCCTTCGACCAGGACAGCCTGCCGGCCGGCCTGCGCCGCGACCACCGGGTGGCCGAGCGGACCTGGGGCCGGCTCCGGGTCACCTCCGGTTCGGTGGGCTTCGCCATGGGCACCGACCCGCCCGTTGAGCGGCGCCTGGAGGCCGGAGACGACCAGCCCATCCCCCCGGGCGTGCCTCACGCCCTCCGCGTGGGCGGGCCGGTGACCCTTCAGGTCGACTTCCTGGTGGCCCCCGGGCCCTAGCCGAACAGCTTGCGGGCGAACTCCACTGCCCGCCGCTCTATCTCGTCGGCCTCGTAGTCGAGGGTGGCCACGTGGTAGCTGCGCTCCAGCCACAGCCGGTCCACCGGCCCGCTGACCGAGGAGGCCAGCAGGTCGCTGGATTCGGGCGGCACCACGTGGTCCTGCCGGCTGGTGATCAGCAGAACTGGACAGGAGATACGGCCCAGGTGGGGTTCCATCTGCCGGGTCGCCTCGAAGAGGGACATGACGGCGGCGACCGGGGTGGCGTCATAGGCCAGCTCCGTCGACTCGGGCCGGGCGATGTCGTTGCCCACCCCGGAGATGGTCTGCATGCCGGCGTCGAGGGTGCCCTGCATCATCTCGACGAACGAGTCGGCCGGCGGCTGAACTGCCGGGTTGACCAGCACCAGGCCGGCCACGTCGGCGTGGTCGACAGCCAGCCGGCAGGCGAGGGTGCCGCCCATGGAAAGCCCGGCCACCGCCACCCGGTCACAGCGCGAGTCGAGGTCGTGGTAGGCGGCCTCGGCCGCGCCGTACCAGTCCTCCCACCGGGTCGGGATCATGTCCTCGATCGAGGTGCCGTGGCCGGGCAGGAGCGGTAGCTCGGTGGTGAACCCGGCGGCGGCGAACGCCTCGGCGAGACCCCGCATCGACTGCGGGCAGCCGGTGAAGCCATGGAGGACGAGCACCCCGTCGGGCCCCCCGGAGGAGGAGAACGGCTCGGCGCCGGGCAGGACGGCGGAGGGGCTCATCGGCGGTAGGGGTCCTCGGTCCCCAGCGGCTCCGACCACCAGTCGTCCGGGGCCGGCTTCCACTCCGGGTCCTCGTAGATGCAGTCGACGGGGCACGGGTCGAGGCACTTGCCGCACCCGGAGCACAGCTCCGGGATGATGATCACGTCGATCCCGTGGTTGAAGATGGCGCCGAACTGGGGCGGGCAGTGCCGCAGACAGGTGTCGCAGTTGATGCACTCGGACATCTCGATGCGCAACGGTGGGTTCTTCCACTTGGGATTCCGCTCGCGCCCATCGATGCGCTCGACCCTGGTGGCGGCAGGCACGGCAACAGCCTACCCGGGCGGCCGAGGCACTTGACCGCCTGGTCAAGAGTGGCACTACTGTCCCCCGCCGTAAGCGGAGGCGACGCGTCCCAGCAAGGAGTGATCGATGGCCAAGTACCCGTTCCTGAGCGATCAGTGGATGGAGGAGGCACGTAAGGTCCGAGAGGAGTACCGGGGCCAGGGCCAGAAGGCCCCCGTAGCGGTGAAGATGAACCAGGTCATCACCAACGTTCCCTTCGGCGACGGCACCGTCAACGCCCACATGGACACCAGCTCGGGCGAGCTGGAGATGGACCTCGGTCACATCGAGTCCCCGGACCTGACCGTCACCATCGACTACGACACGGCCAAGGCGATCTTCGTCGACGGCAACCCCCAGGCCGGCATGCAGGCCTTCATGGCGGGCAAGATCAAGGTCGAGGGGGACATGACCAAGCTGATGGCCATGCAGGCCGGCGCCCCCGACCCGACCGCCCTCGAGGTGGCCGGCAAGATCAAAGACATCACCGAGTAACCCCGGGAGTGATCTCAGGTTGCGCCGGCCGAGTCGCTCGGCCGGCCAACCGGGGTCGTCGTCGGCGTAGCTGGCGCGACCGGCGGGGTGACCCGCCGTCAGGGAAGCGGGCGTCGGAAACGGACCTCGTCCACCTCGACGCCCCAGATCTCCTCCCGCCGCCTCGATCCGTCCGGCCGCCATCCGTCGACCCGGTAGAACCGCTCGGCGCGCTGGTTGCCGACGAGCAACCAGAGCAGGCCCGAAGCGAAGCCCTGGTCGGTGAGCACGCCTCGAGCTGCGTCCATGAGGTGTCGCCCGAACCCGAGGCCCCAGGCCGGAGGGTCGACGTAGAGGGCGAGAAGCTCCCCGTGATCGCTGGCGTCGGCGTCTTGCGAAGGGCCGACGGTGGCAAAGCCGACGACGACACTGTCGTCCAGAGCCACGAGGGTGGTGGGTTGAGCCGGGTCTTCGAACCCGTAGCGCGCGGCGCGATCTTCGGGGCGCAGTCCGGCTAGGTAGTCGTCGGGCAGCAGACCTCGGTAGGCCGCCTGCCACGAGCGGACGTGCACCCCGGCCACGGCCATGGCGTCGGCGCGCCGGGCGGGGCGGATCTCCACCAGTTCATCGTAGGCAGCACAGATCGGTCCCTTCCCTGGCGTCAGGCCTCGGCCATCGCAGACTTCGAGCCGAGCGGGGCGACGCCCAGGTCGAACGAGCGGCGCCGGCCGGCCATCCCCAAGCCGCACACCACGGCGAGGACGGAGACGAGGGCGCCGACCACGTAGGAGTCGTGGAAGGAGCCCACCAGCCCGGCCGAGGACTGACGGGCGGCCTGAACCGTCTGCATCACCTGGATGCCCGCCACCACGCCGACCTGGGCGACCAGCTGTTGGGCCGCGCTGGCCACGCCCAGGTTGGCTTCGTCGACCGAGTTGGCCACCGCCGCCGCGGTGGACGGTGACGACAGGCCGAGGCCGACCCCGGAGAGGGCCAGGGCGACCAGGACCCAAACGGCCGCCGATGAGCGGCCGACGGCGGCGAACACCAGCATCGAGCCGAGCAGGACGACCGAACCCGACGCGGCGGAGACCCGGTCCCCGATCCGCCCGGCCAGGTAGCCGGCGACCGGAGCGGTCAGGGAGAACGCCAGGGGCCGGGCAATGACCATCACCCCCGCCCCCGCCACCGAGTAGCGGTACACCCGCTCGAGCAGGGCGGGGGCCAGGATGAAACCGCCCATGTAGGCGAAGTTGGCGAACAGCTGGTTGCCCATGGGGAAGCTGAAGTTGCGCCGGCGGAGGAAGCCGAGCGGCAGGAGGGGCGCCTGCGCCCGTCGCTCGGCCGCCACGAAGCCGGCGGCGGCGAGGGGCACCACGACGAAGCCGCCGACGACGACGGGCGCCGACCACCCCATCACCGGCCCGCGGTTGAGTCCCCAGAGCAGGGCCGAGACCGACACGGTGAGGGTGGCGGCCCCCCACCAGTCGAAAGCCTGGGCCTCGGCCCGCTCGGTCTCGGGCAGCACGACGAAGGCGACCACCAGGGCGGCCAGGGTGATCGGCGCCTGGGCGAGAAACAACGCCCGCCACCCGAAAGCCTGGATCAGCACGCCGCCGACCACGACGCCGATTACCGGACCGCCGGCCCCGACGAGGGACCACCAGCCCATGGCCTTCACCCGGTCCTCGTGCTCGAAGACCCGAAAGATGAGAGCCATCGAGGCGGCGCCGGCCGCGGCGCCGTCCACGCCCGAGAGGGCCCGCACCGCGATCAGCGAGCCGACGGTAGGGGCGGCGGCAGTCGCCAGCGCGCAGACGACCGCCACGGCCGTGCCCACCAGGTAGAGCCGGCGGTGGCCCCACATGTCCCCGAGCTTGCCGAGTACGGGGGCGGCGATGCCGAAGAAGAGCAGGGGCGCGGTGATCACCCAGGTGATGTCGGCCAGCGAGACGTGAAAGCCGTGGGCGACGTTGGTGAGGGCAACTGCGAAGATGGTGAAAGTCACGTTCACCGAGAACAGCCCGGCGAGCACGGTCCAGAGCACCCACCAGCGGTGGCGCCGCCCGCCGACCGGCTCGGCGCGGGGACGGAGGGCGGCCGACGCCCGCCGGCGGACCCGGCGGACGAGCGGCCAGGGAACGACTACCTCGTCGCCTCCCGACGCGCCGATGGTGAAAGAGTCACGGTCGTCGGTCGAGCTCACAGATCCGAGGTGGGCGACGACGCCCGAGCGACGTGGGGCAAGCAAGTCGAGCCCGGACGCGCCGCAGGGCCCAAGGGGGCGGCGGCACCGGCAGCGGCTGGGGAACACTGCCTCAGCAACGCCACCCCCTTGGGCCCTGCGCCATCGATAATACGTGCTCCAACAACCGTTTGGGAGGCCTAATCAGGGTCAACGCCCGAACGGGCTAGTAATTCCGGAATAGATAGATGTAAGCGCTCAGCCGATCAGGCGCTTCATCTCCGACTGGAGCTCGGCGACCGTCCAGCGCTCGTTCTTCTCGATCACCTCGGTCGGCGTCCAGTTCTGCATCAGCTGCACCTTGCCGCCCTGGACGAAGAAGACCTTGCCGGTCGCCGGGCAGTCCTCGGTGGACAAGTAGGCGACGAGCGGCGAGACGTTCGCCGGGTCCCAGTTGTCGAACTTCCCCGGGTCGTCGGGTGGCTTCACGATGTCGCCCAGCCCGGGGGTCGCCTCGGTCAGCCGGGTGCGGGCCGCCGGGGCGATGGCGTTCACCCGGACCCCGTAGCGGGCGAGCTCCTGGGCGGTGATGATGGTGAAGGCGCCGATACCGGCTTTGGCGGCGCCGTAGTTGCTCTGGCCGGGGTTGCCGATGAGTCCGGAGGTGGACGAGGTGTGCACGACCGCCGCCTTGACCTCCTTGCCTGCCTTGGACTGCTCACGCCAGTAGGCGGCCGCCCACCGGGTGGGCACGAAGTGCCCCTTCAGGTGGACGGTGATGACCGAGTCCCACTCCTCCTCGGTCATGTTGACCAGCACCCGGTCGCGCAGGATGCCAGCGTTGTTGACCAGCACGTGCAGGTCGCCGAAGGCCTCGATGGCCGAGTTGATCAGGCGCTGGCCGCCCTCCCAGTCAGCCACGTTGTCGGCATTGGCGATGGCCTCTCCTCCCATGGCCTTGATCTCGTCGACAACCTGCTGGGCCGGGGTGCGGTCGTCCCCGGAGCCGTCCATGGCGCCGCCGAGGTCGTTGACCACCACCTTGGCGCCCTCCTGGGCGAAGAGAAGCGCGTGCTCACGGCCGATGCCGCGGCCCGCGCCGGTGATGATGGCGACCCTTCCGTCCAGCGCACCCATGCGGCGCAGACTGTCAGCCCCCCTGCGGGGCGGTCAACCGCCTCAGTCAGGGCTTGGTGTAGAGGTCCACCGACGAGCCCCGGGGGACGGGGGTCCCCTGCGGGGGGTCGACGTAGAACACCTTGGCGTTCGGGGGGCCGAACACGTTGGCCACCTGCAGGCCGTCGGCGGCCAGGATGGCGGTGGCCTGGTCGACCGACTTGCCGATGATGGCGGCCGGCACCGGCACCAGGTCGGGGCCCTTCGAGACCTCCACCGTCACGGCTGACCCGTAAGGGGCGCTCTGGCCCGGCCCGGGGTCGGTGGTGACCACCTGGTCGGGGGCGACGGTGCTGCTGAACACGTCCTGACGCTGGGGGACGAGACCGAGGGACTGCAACTGCGCCGCCGCTGCCGCGTAGCTGTCGCCGGTGAGATCGGGGACCGTGCGCGGGGCGTGACCCTCGGACACGGTCAGGGTGACCAGGGTGCCCTTGGGCTGGGTTCCCTGCGGGTTCCAGTCGATGACGTGGCCGGCGGGCACCGACTCGTCGTACTGGGAAAGCACCTGATAGTCGAACCCGGCGCGTTGGAGCGCCGCCTCGGCGGCCGACTGGGACATACCCCGGAGGTTGGGCACGGCCCGCGGGGCCGGACCCCGCGACAACACGAGGGTGACCGTGCTGCCCTCCTTCAAACTGGTGCCCGGCCGGGGCTGCTGGCTCATCACCTCGCCCGCCGGCACACCGTCGCTGTATTGGGCCGGCCCGACTCGGACCTTGAAGTGGTCGGCGGTCAGGAGCGAACGGGCTCGAGCCAGGGTGGCGTCCTGCAGGTCGACCAGGCGATGGCTGGGGGTGGTGACCTTGAGAACGCCGAGGAGGAGCCAGGCGGCCACGGCAAGAGCGGCCAGGAGCCCCACGACGAGTAGGGCCAGTCGAGGGACGCGCCGCCGCCGGGGCGACGACTCGGGAGCTGACCCGCCGGGCGGAACCTCGGGGGCGACCAGCTCCGCCGCCGCCCCTCCATCTGGGCGGGCGGCGATCGCCGTAGTGGGGGCCTCGGCCACCGGAATCGCCGCCGTCGGAGGCGGCGAAGCACCGACGTCCGGCTCGGGCACGAAGATCGGCGGAAGCGGCGGGGCGCTGACGCCGAGCTCGGTCGTGTCGTCCCCGGGCCCGCCGATGATCGTGACCTCGTCGGCGGCCCGCGCCGCCGAGCCGGGCGGTGCCAGCGGTATGGGCCTCGGTTGAGGGAACCGGGCCACCACCGCCTCCAGCGACCGGGCCAGCCATTCGGCGTCGGGGCGCCGGTTGGGGTCGGGCTCGCTGGCTGCCTCGATGGCGGGCCCGAGGGGCCCCAGCTCAGGGCCGGCCTCGACCCGGCGACCGAGCCGGGCCATGAGGGTGGACACGGTGGTCTCACCGGCGAAGGGCGGCCGGCCGGTGACCGCTTCGAACAGCGACAGGGCGAGGGAGTAGACGTCGGTCCGCCCGTCGGTGGGGTTGCCCTGGGCCTGCTCAGGGGAGGCGTAGCGGGCCGTGCCGAGCAGCACCCCCGCCGGCTCGGTCCAGGTGGCCTCGGCGAGGGCCCGGGCCACCCCGAAGTCGGCGACGGCCAGCCGGCCGTCCTCGTCGAAGAGCAGGTTGGCCGGCTTTATGTCGCGGTGGGCCAACCCCCGGGCGTGGGCGTGGGCGAGGGCGCGAGCGGCCTGGGAACCGGCCGACGCCGCCTGGGCCGGGCTGAGCCGCCGCCCGGCGTCCAGGATGTCGCGCAGGCTGCCCCCGCCCATGTGCTCCAGGACGAGATAGACGAGCCCGTCGTCCTCGCCCCAGTCGAACACGGCGACGATGTGGGGGTGGCGCAGGCCGGCGGCGGCCCGGGCCTCGGCCCGGAAGCGACGCAGGAAGCCCTCGTCGGCGGCCAGGCCGGCGTGGAGGACCTTGACGGCGACCGGGCGCCCGAGGGCCCCGTCCTCGGCCAGGTAGACCACCGCCGAGGCGCCCGCCCCCAGCACCGACAAGAGCCGGTAGCGGCCGCCCAGAGCCCGCCCGACCAGGTCATCGACGCGCTGCGGGGCCACGCATCGAGGCTACCGTCGAACCCCGGCCAGGCCGGGGACGCCCTAGGGCAGCTCGCCGGTCTCCAGCAGCCGGGCGAAGGCCGCCTCGTCGACGACGGGCACGCCCAGCTGCTCGGCCTTGGTGAGCTTGGCCGCTCCGGGTGACGTTCCGACCACCACGGCGGTCGTCGACTTGGACACGCTTCCGGGCGACTTGCCCCCCCTCGAGATGATCGCCTCCTCGGCCTGCTCGCGACTCCACCCCTCGAGGGTGCCGGTGACGACGATGCTCTTGCCCGCCAGGACCTGAGGCGCCTCGGGGGCAGCGGGACCGGCGAAGTTGACCCCGGCCGTTCGCAGCTTGTCGATGACCGCCCGATTGCGCTCGGAGGCGAAGAACTCGTGCACGCTGCGGGCGATGGTGGGGCCGATCCCCTCGACGGCCTCCATCTCCTCGGGGCCGGCGGCGAGGATGGCGTCGAGGTGTCCCAAAGCCCGGGCCAGCAGGGCCGAGCCGGCGCCACCGAGGTGGCGGATGGAGAGCCCGACCAGCAGGTTGGCCAGGGGCCGGCTCTTGGACGCCTCGATGGCGGACAGCAGGTTGTTGACCGAGGTAGTGGCGAAGCCCTCGAGGCCGAGCAACTGGTCGGCGCCCAGGGCGTAGATGTCCCCGACGTCGCCGACCAGCCCCTGGTTGACCAGCTGGATGACGGTCTGCTCGCCGAGGCCCTCGATATCCATCGCCCCTCGCGACCCGAAGTGGGCGACGCGCTGCACCCGCTGTCCGGGACAGTCCAGGTTGGTGCAGAAGGTGTCCGACTCGCCTTCGAGGCGGACGAGGGGCCCGCCGCACGAAGGGCAGTTGGCCGGGAACCTCCACGGCCGGAGGCCTTTGGGCCGCAGGGAGAGGACGGGGCCCACCACCTCGGGGATGACGTCGCCCGCCTTGCGCACGACGACGGTGTCGCCGGGGCGCACGTCTTTCAGGCGTACCTGGTCCTCGTTGTGCAGAGTGGCGAGGCCCACGGTCGAACCGCCGACGAAGACCGGCTCGAGCTGGGCGAAGGGGGTCGCCTTACCGGACTTGCCGATCGAGACCATGATCCCCCGCAGCAGGGTGGTGCGCTCCTCGGGCGGGAACTTGTAGGCGATGGCCCACCGGGGCGCTTTCGAGGTGTGGCCGAGCTCCTCGCGCTGGGCGAGGCTGTCGACCTTCACGACCACCCCGTCGATCTCGTAGTCGAGGTCGTGGCGGTGCGCCTCCCAGTGGCGGCAGAAGTCGTGAACGGCGTCGATGCTGGTGAGCACGGTGATCTGCGGGTTCACCGGCAGGCCGGCCCGGCGCAGGTAGTCGAGGGTCTCGTGGTGGTACGAGCGGGCCGGCGCCCCGGCGGTACCGGCCACCGTGACCATCTCGTAGGCCCACACGGACAGGTCGCGCTCGGCCGTCACCTTGGGGTCCTTCTGGCGGAGGGAGCCGGCCGCCGAGTTGCGGGGGTTGGCGAACAGCCTCCCTCCGGCCTCGCCCTGGCGGCGGTTGAGCTCCTCGAAGGAGGGGACGGGCATGTAGACCTCGCCCCGCACTTCGACCTCGGCCGGGGGTGAGGACACGGTGAGGCGCTTGGGCACGGCGTCGATCGTGGCCACGTTGGCCGTGACGTCCTCCCCGACGCGGCCGTCGCCCCGGGTGGCAGCCCGGACCAGCTCGCCGTTCTCGTACAGCAAGGAGATGGCCACCCCGTCGATCTTCAGCTCGCAGACGTAGGCCACCTCGCCGCTGATGAACCGGTCCATGCGCTTGACCCAAGCCTCGAGCTCCTCGATGGAGAAGGCGTTGTCGAGCGACATCATCGGCACCCGGTGCTGCACGGGGGGAAACAGCGGCGAAGGGGCGGCGCCGACGGTCTGGGTCGGTGAGGAGATGTCGACCAGCTCGGGATGGTCGGCCTCGATCTGGCGTAGCTGGCGGACGAGCTGGTCGTAGTCGGCGTCGCTGATCTCCGGCTCGTCGAGCTGGTGGTACAGGACGTTGTGGTGGGCGATCTCGCGTCGCAGCTCCTCGGCCCGGCGGGCGATGTCCGACGGGTCGCCACCTGGCCCGGCCGCCCGGGCGCTCACCGGCCCGTCCCCACTCGGGCGCCGAGGATGTCGCCAGCGGCGGCCACCACGTGGAGGGCCCGGCAGGCGTCCGCCTCGCTGAAGCCCGACAGGCCGCAGTCGGCGCTGACCAGGCCGCGGGCGCTGGCGAGGGCCGGGTCGAACCGGTCGTCGCCGCCGGCGGCGGCCAGCTGGTCCCAACGGGCCCGCAGCGCCTGGACCAGCTGGTGGGCGTCGACGTCGGACGAGAGGGGACGGTCGGTCGGCAGGACACCCCAGGCGATCCACCCGCCTCGCCCGAGGTGACGGGCGGCCTGCGCAGCGTCGCCGCCGCCGAGCAGCGCCGCTGGTAGCGAGACGATGGTGGGGGCCGCCTGGGCCAGCACGGACCAGTCGGGCCGGGCGCAGCAGTGGACCCCGGACGTGCACCCGAGGGCGCCCAGGTGGCCGACGGCGGCGCCGAGGGCGCAGGCGGCCTCGGGGCGCGACCACGGGCCGACCCGCCCGTCGGACGACAACGAGAGCCGCGGCTCGTCGAGGAACACGACGATGCCGGCCCGAGGAGCGGCCCGGCGGGCCGCTCCCACCACGGCGGTGAGGGCTGCTTCGACCGCCCGAGTCGCCCGGGCCAGGCCCTCCTGGTCTGGCACGCCGGTGTCCGCCAGCGCCCACCCGACCGTCACCGGCCCGGCGACCTGCAGCTTGAGGGCCGGCGGGGGCTCGGCGGCCACCAGGTCGAAGAAGGCGTGGGCGGCGCCCCAGGCGCCGGTCGGAAGGACGGAGGGGGTCGTGTCGTCGGCGAGCCAGGGCCGCACCTGGTCGAGCATCCCCTCGCCGATGGCGGGCAGCTGGGGGCAGGCCGGCAGCTCGGGCTGGGCGTCCAGCACCAGGCGGGCGGCGGCTTCGGGGTCGTCATGGGGCAGGCCGCCGATCCCCACCGGCAGTCCGGGGCGCAGGGGCGCCGTCACGCCGTCGGCCACCACCGGCTCAGCCGGCCACCGCCGAGCCGAGCACGGCGTCGTCGCGGTATACGGCGACGGTCTGGCCGGGGGCCACCCGCCGGATGGGGCCGGTCAGATCGACCCGGCCCGCCCCGATGGTGCCTTCAACCGTGGCCCCGTGAGCCGAGGTCTGCACGCTCACCGGCGCGCCGGCGTCGAGCGGGCCGTCGACCCAGGTGAAGGGCCCCACCGGAACGGAGGTCACCATCAGCTCGGCGAGGTCCCCGACGGTGACGGTGGCGGACGCCACGTCTACGGCGACCGCGTAGCGCCGGCCGCCGTCGCCGGCCGAGCCCATGCCCCGGCGCTGGCCGACGGTCACCAGCTCCACGGCGTCGACTGTGCCGACCTCCTCGCCCGACCGGGCGTCGACCAGGCGGCCGGGCTTCAGCGGGGCCCGGGCGCCGATGAAGCCGGCCCGCCGGTCGGCGCGGCCGATGAAGCAGACGTCCTGGCTGTCGGGCTTCACCGCGGTGGCCAGGCCGAGCTCGGCGGCCCGCCTGCGGACCTCAGCCTTGGTCATCTCCCCCACCGGCAGCAGGACGTGGGCCAGCTGGGCCTGGCCGAGCATGGACAGGACGTAGGACTGGTCCTTGTCGGCGTCGCGACCCCGCAGCAGGGCCCAGCGCCCGTGGCGCTGCTCCACCCGGGCGTGGTGGCCGGTCGCCACCGCGTCGAACCCGAGCTGGCGGGCCCGGTGGAGGAGGCGGTCGAACTTCAGGTGGCGGTTGCACTCGACGCACGGGTTGGGTGTGCGCCCGGCGAGGTGCTCGTCCACGTAGGGCGACACGACCCTGGCTTCGAAGTCGTCGGTGAAGTTGAAGACGTGGTGCTCGACGCCGAGCTGACCGGCGACCCGGCGGGCGTCCTCCACGTCGGCCACCGAGCAGCACCCGGTGTCGCTGTGGCCCCCCCACAGCTTCATGGTCGCCCCCACCACCTGGTGGCCGGCACCGATCAGCTCGGCGGCGGCGACCGAGGAGTCGACACCACCCGACATGGCGACGAGCACCTTCATGGCGCGACCGTCGCCGTCTGGCGCAGCCGGGCCACGACCTTGGGCACCTCGGCCAGGGCCAGGTCCACCTCGGCCCCGGTGCTGCACCAGCCGAGGGACAGACGCAGGGCCGAGCGGGCCTCCTCCGGGGGGATGCCCATGGCCAACAGCACGTGGCTGGGCTCGAGCGCACCGCTGGCGCACGCCGACCCGGCGGAAGCGGCCACTCCGGCCTCGTCGAGGAGGAAGAGGAGCGCCTCGCTCTCCACCCCGGGTATGCGCAGATGGCAGCTGCCGGCCACCTTGTCGGCCCGAGCCCCCGTCTCCACGGCGCCGGGCACGCCGGCCACCAGCCCGTCGGCCAGCCGATCGCGCAGCCGGCCGACCCGGGCCACCGTGTCGGACCGCTGGGCGACGGTGGCGGTCGCCGCCGCCGCCATGCCGACGATGCCCGCCACGTTGTGGGTGCCGCTGCGCCGACCCCGTTCCTGGCCACCCCCGTGGATGACCGGTGCCAGCCGGGCGCCGCCCCGCACGACCAGGGCGCCGACGCCCTGGGGGCCGCCGAACTTGTGGGCGCTCACCGTCACTAGGTCGGCTCCGGCGGCCAGGGCGGCGACGTCGAGCCACGGGAAGGCCTGCACGGCGTCGGTGTGGACGAGGGCGCCGGGGGCTCGTCGGCGGACGACTTCGACGACCTGGTCGAGCGGCTGGATGACCCCGACCTCGTTGTTGGCCAGCATCACCGACACGACCGCCACGGTGCTGTCGAGGGTGCCGTCCAACCGGTCGAGGTCGACGAGGCCTCCGGCATCCACGTCCACCAAGCGTCCGCCGGTCGACCGGCAGCACTCGAGCACGGCGTCGTGCTCGATGGTGGAACAGACCATGGTGCCGCCCGCCGCCGCCCCCAGCAGGGCGAGGTTGTCCGCCTCGGTGCCGCCGGCGGTGAACACGATGTCGCCCGGATCGGCCCCGAGGGCCTGGGCCATCTGCTGGCGGGCCTCGTCCACGGCCTGGCGGGCCCGGCGGGCGAGCGAGTGGCTACCGGACGGGTTGCCGAAGCGCTCCCCCAGCCAGGGCAGCATCGCCTCGCGCGCCTCGGGGCGCAGCGGGGTGGTGGCAGCGTGGTCCAGGTATGCGGGCATCCACCCGCGAGCCTAACTAGGGGCTGGTTCAGCGATGACCCGGGGCGTGGTCCGGGCGCACACCTCGCACGGACGCGGATCGACCCGGCCGGCCACGCCCGTGCGCAGCCGGAGGAAGGCGCTCCCCTTCCACGCCAGCGACGTCCAGACCAGCTCGCCGGCGGCACCGGGCGGAACGGGTCGGGCCGAGTCCTCCGGCAGCACCTCCACCAGCTCGGCCGCCGGCCAGGTGTGCACCCCGGTGCCGCCCCGGCACTGGGCCCACAGGGCCCGGGCTCCGGGAGGCGCCCACGCCCCGAGCACCGCCCGGGCCCGGCCGGTGAGGAAGCCGGCCAACGGGTCGTCGGGCTCCTCGGCGCCCGGCCGGCGCCCCACGGCGATCAGGGTGTGGGCCGAGCGCAGCCCGTCGCCGCCTTCCCCGGCAGTGGCGCACAGCCGGGCCAGCTCGGCCTCCCGGCCCACGACGACCTCCGGCGCCCACCGGGCCAGGGCGGCGTGGCTGGCCCGGGGGCCCAGATGAACGAGGGACACCCCGGCCCGCCGAGCCCCGAGATGCAGCTGCCAGAAGGGCAGCCCGGCCCCGGTCGGCAGGATGGAGACGATCGTGTCGTCGGCGGCGAGCCCGGCGGCCTCGAGCCAGCGTCGGCCGAGCTCCGCCATGCGGTCGAGGTCCTCCGACGTGCACGCCACGGGCAGGGGTCCGTCGACCAGCCACAACAGCGGCTTGTACACCGGGTCGAGGTGCTGGCGGCTCACCGGGCCGGGGCGGCCGGTCAACCGACCCACCGTCACCCGGGCGGCGAGTCCCCGTCCCCCGAAGCGGACGACCGAGTCCTCATCGGGGGTGAGCACCACGGCGGCGGGGTCGGTGATCTCCTCGAGGGAGACGGGTGGCACCGTGGCCAGGTCGGCCCGACCCCGAAGGCGCGGCGGGCCGCCGACGGCACGGTCGAGATGACGCCGGTAGAAGGGTGAGTAGGCGTAGAGCTCGAAGCGCAGGTACTGGCGAAGAGCCCGGTCCTGCTCGGCGGCGACGCGCGCCGGGCGCTCCCGGTCCCCGAACACGGGGCAGGACCCTAGTGGGGCCAGCCGGCCGGTTACGGCACCCGTTGTGTTGGAATTGGCCAGGGCGAGTCATGTCACGGGCCGCGTCCGGGGTACCCTGGTCTTGCACGCAGAGTGACCCGAACGGGTGATGAGATGAGCCAGCTGAGACTCGACCCGCTGACCGGCCGATGGGTGGTCGTCAGCGTGGACCGCGCCCAGCGACCGGCTGCGTTCACCGCTCGGGCCCTACCGGTCGAGGCCGAGCCCAAGCGGCCCTGCCCGTTTTGCCCGGGCAACGAGGAGGCCACCCCGCCCGCCCTCGAGACCTACGGGCCGACCGGCCAGTGGCGGGTGCGTGTCGTGCCCAACCTGTATCCGGCCTTCGAGGGCGACGAGCCGATGGTGGTCACCCACCTGGGGCCGGCGTTCACCGAGGCCCCGGCCAGCGGCATCCACGAGGTGTTGGTGCTCTCACCGGAGCACGAGGTGGGGTGGGGTCGGATCGACGACGACCAGGCTGCCCTGGTTATGGCGGGCATCCGCGACCGGATGGACACCCATTCGCGGGCCCGCACGCTGCGCTACAGCCAGGCCATCGTCAACTCAGGCCGCGAGGCGGGCGCCTCCATCGAGCACCCCCACGGCCAGCTGATGGGCATGCCGTTCGTCCCCCGCGAGCTGGTCGACGAGCAGGCGGGCTTCGCCCGCTTCAGCGGCAGCTGCCTGCTGTGCACGACCGTGGACGCCGAGGAGGACGCCGGCCTGCGGTTGGTGTACTCCGACGCCCACGTCGTGGTGGTGTGCCCGTTCTGGAGCGGGTCGCCGTTCGAGATGCTGGTCCTGCCCCGGGCCCACGACACCCACCTGTACCGGGCGACCGACGAGGTGCTCGCCGCCGTGGGGCGGTCCATCCGCATCGCTCTCGAGCGCCTCACCGCCCGACTGGGCGACGTCGCCTACAACCTGGTCTTCCACTCGGCCCCCTACCGGGTGGCTGGGAACTACCACTGGCACGCCCACCTGCTCCCCAAGCTGGTCACCCAGGCGGGCTTCGAGCTCGGCACGGGCGTGCCCATCAACGTGGTCGCCCCCGAGCTCGCCGCCGCCGAGCTGCGCTCCATGGTGAGCGCCGCCTGACGGCGGCCCTTTCCGACTGACGGCTGCCGGGGCCCCGGCCGGCGCCTAGCTCTCGGGGGCCAGCCAGAGCACGCCGAGGGGCGGCAGGGTCATCTCCGCCGAGAAGGCCAACCCGTGCCAGGGGTGGTCGCTGGCCCACACCGCGCCGCCGTTGCCCACCCCGCTTCCCCCGAAGATGGTGGCGTCGGTGTTGAGCACCTCGCGCCAGGATCCGCCCTCGGGCAGGCCGATGCGGTAGCCGTGGCGCACCACCGGCGACAGGTTGGCCACGCAGGCCATCACCTTTCCGTCCCCGAAGCGCAGGAACGACAGCACGTTGGAGTCGGAGTCCGAGGCGTCGATCCAGCGGAAGCCCTCCGGGTTGAAGTCCTCCGCCCACAGCGCCGGGGTGTCGCGGTAGATGAGGTTGAGGGACCGGATGAGCTCCTGAACGCCCCGGTGCGATCCCCACTCCAACAGGTGCCAGTCGAGGCTGCGGTCATGGGACCACTCCGACCACTGGCCGATCTCGCCGCCCATGAACAGCAGCTGCTTGCCCGGGTGGGCCCACATCCACCCGTACAGCGCCCGCAGGTTGGCGAAGCGCTGCCAGTCGTCGCCGGGCATCTTGGTGAGCATCGCCCCTTTGCCGTGCACCACCTCGTCGTGGGAGAAGGGCAGGACGAAATGCTCGCTGAAGGCGTAGAGCAGCCCGAAGGTGAGCCGGTCGTGGTGGTAGCGGCGGTAGATGGCGTCCTTCTCGAAGTACTCGAGGGTGTCGTGCATCCAGCCCATGTTCCACTTGAAGCGGAATCCGAGCCCGCCGCCGCCGGTCGGCTGGGAGACACCCGGCCAGGCGGTCGACTCCTCGGCGATCGTCATCACCCCGGGGTGCTCGGAGCCGACGACGTCGTTCAGCTCGCGCAGGAACTCGATGGCCTCGATGTTCTCGCGGCCGCCGTACTCGTTGGGGATCCACTCGCCTTCCTTGCGCGAGTAGTCGAGGTAGAGCATGGAGGCGACGGCGTCGACGCGGAGGCCGTCGATGTGGAAGGCCTCGATCCAGTAGAGGGCGTTGCTGATGAGGAAGTTGCGCACCTCGTTGCGGCCGAAGTTGAACACGAGGGTGCCCCAGTCCGGGTGGGCGCCCTTGCGAGGGTCGTCGTGCTCGTAGAGGGCGGTGCCGTCGAAGCGGGCGAGGGCCCACTCGTCGCGGGGGAAATGGGCGGGCACCCAGTCGACGATCACTCCGATGCCCCGCCGGTGCAGGGCGTCGACCAGACGCCGGAAGCCGTCGGGGGTGCCGTAGCGCGAGGTGGGGGCGAAGTAGGACGAGACCTGGTAGCCCCAGGATCCACCGAAGGGGTGCTCCGCCACGGGCATGAGCTCGACGTGGGTGAAGCCCATCTCCGCCGCGTAGGCCGGCAGCTCCTCGGCCAGCTCGTCGTAGGTGAGCGGGCGGCCCCCCTCCTCGGTCCGGCGCCTCCACGAGCCGAGGTGCAGCTCGTAGACCGAGAGGGGTCGGCGGTGGAAGTCCTGACGGTCGCGCTCGGCCAGCCAGGCCCCGTCGCCCCACTGGTGGCGGTCGGGGGCGGTGACCACGCTGGCGGTGCCGGGGGGCAGCTCGGCCTGCTGGGCGAGGGGGTCGGCCTTGAGCAGAAGGTGGCCCTGCTGGGTGAGGACCTCGAACTTGTACCGGCATCCGGGGCCGACGTCGGGCAGGAACAGCTCCCACACGCCGGAGGAGCCCATCGATCGCATGGGGTGGACGCGCCCGTCCCACAGGTTGAAGTCGCCGACCACCCTGACGGCCCTGGCGTTGGGGGCCCACACGGCGAAGGCGGTGCCGTAGGCGTCCTGGTGGACCCGGCAGTGAGCGCCGAGCACCTCCCAGAGGCGGTGGTGGCGGCCCTCGCCCAGCAGGTACTGGTCGAGCTCGCCCAGGGTGGGCCAGAACCGGTAGGGGTCCTCGACGGTGATGGTGTTGCCGTCGGGGTAGTCAACCTCCAGCCGGTACGGCTCGTCGGTGGTGGTCTCGGCGGTGAAGACCCCGGCCGGATGGAGCCGGCGCATGTCGATCTTCTTGCCGTTGGCCTCGACCACCCGCATGGCCGACGCCTCCGGGCGGTAGGCCCGCACCTCGAGGCCGTGGCGGCCGAGCAGACGGTGGGGGTCGCCGTGCTCCCCCCGGATGAGCTGGTCGATCTCCTGTTCGAGCGCGCTTCTAGTCGTCGTCCCCACCTCCCACTAGTACCCGTCCGGCCTTCCTCTAACTACCTTTCTGCGGGCTGGTCCGGCCCAGAGCACCTCAGCCCCCGGTGAGCAGGCGGTCGATGGCCGCCAACGGGATCCTCGTCCACTCCGGCCGGTGGGCCCGCTCGTAGCCGAGCTCGTAGAGGGCCTTGTCCAGCTCGAAGAAGGCCAGTACGGCGTCGAAGGCCTCGCCTTGGGGGACAAGGTCCTCCACCCCGGGCGTGGCCAGGTAGCCGTCGAGGAACAAGCCCCGGTTGTGCCGCTCCCACGAGCGGCCCCGTTCCGCCAGCTCCGGTGTGGCCTCACCCCGGTCCGCCAGGGCGACGGCGGCGGCGTAGCCGAACGAGCGCAGCATGCCG
The DNA here is from genome assembly GCA_021325435.1 of Actinomycetota bacterium. GTDB lineage: Bacteria > Actinomycetota > Acidimicrobiia > Acidimicrobiales > JAJPHE01 > JAJPHE01. The sequence continues at coordinate 62,139 of JAJPHE010000112.1, forward strand.
GCGACGTCCTTGAGCGCCGGCCACGGCCGGCGGCGGGTCTCGAGGGGTCGGGCCGGCTCCCCTTCGAAGTCGAGCACGAACCAGCCGGTCTCGGTGCGCATGACCTGGCCAAGGTGGTAGTCGCCGTGGACCCGGATCGAGGGCCCGGGCGAGTCAAGCCCGGTGACTCGACCGGCGAGGGCGCGGGCCCGGGCCAGGTCGCCGGCCTCGAGGCCGGCCAGGCGGGGCTCGATCTCGGCCAGCCATTCCCCGGTGTCGGCGGGGCTGGTGCCGAACGCCTCGGCCAGGGCGAGGTGCAGCTTGGCCGTCATCTCTCCGAGTCGGCGCGACTCGGCGCCGAAGTCGCCGCCGGCGGCGGCGGGATCGTCGTCGTCGCAGGCGTACAGGTCGCGAAGCGAGGTGAGGGCGAGGGCCCAGCCCTCGGTGCCCCCGGCGAGGAACTCCTGGGCGACCGCCAGGTCGTACTCGTCGCGGTGCCACACGCCAAGGGGCGAGGCCAGGTGGTTGAAGCCGACCCGGTCCAGGCCGGTCGCCACCTCGACGTCGGGGTTCACCCCCCGCTGGAGGCGCCGGTAGAACTTCACGATTACCCGCTCGTCGAACACGATCGAGCTGTTGGACTGCTCGGCGCCCACCGAGCGGACGTGGGCGTCCTCGGGCAGGCCGCCTTCGACTACCCGAGAGGCCAACAGCCGCGACAGCTCCGGGTCGATGAGGGCGTCGTAGGCGACCAGAGGACCGTCGGGGCCGCTGACCGTGCCGAGGATGTCGCGCTCGCCGGCCGGCACCTGCTCGGCCTCGGGCCGCAACCCGACCAGCAGCTGATAGGTGGACCCGGCCGCGCCGACCAGCAGCCACAGCAGCGCCGGGGTGCTGTCCAGGATCGCCTCATGGTCGAGGATCTCCACAGGAGCGAGGTCCGTGTCGCCCCGCACCGCCCAGCGCTGGCGCGACAGGTACGGACCGATCAGCTCGACGAGCTCGTCAGAGGGCTTCATCCCCGCTCCCCCTCGATCAGCTCGAACCAGTAGAAGGCGTAGGGCCCGAGGGTGATGAAGTACGGCAGAGCCCCGATCTTCGGGAAGGGCACCCGACCCAGCAGCTCCAGCGGGGTGCGCTCCTCCCACCGGCCCAGCTGCAGCTCGGCCGGCTGGGCGAAGCGCGACAGGTTGTTGACGCAGAGGACCACCTTCTCGTGCCCGTCCTCGCCCTCCTCGGTCCGCACGTAGGCCAGCACCGACGGGTTGTCGACGGCGAGCACCTCGAAGCGGCCCACACCGAAGACGGGGTGCTGCTTTCGCACCTCGAGCATGCGCTTCATCCAGTGCAGGTAGGAGCTGGGGTTGCGCATCTGTGACTCGACGTTCACCGCCTGGTAGCCGTAGACGGGGTCCATCAGCGGCGGCAGGTAGAGCTGGGCGAAGTCGCCGCGGCTGAACCCGGCGTTGCGGTCCGGGGACCACTGCATCGGCGTGCGCACCCCATCGCGGTCGCCCAAGTAGATGTTGTCCCCCATCATCAGCTCGTCGCCGTAGTAGAGGATGGGGCTGCCCGGCAGGGAGAACAGCATGGCGTGGAGCAGCTCGGCCACCCGTCGGTCGTTGTCCACCAGAGTCGCCAGTCGACGCCCGATGCCGATGTTGCGCCGCATCCGGGGATCCTTGGCGTACTCGGCGTACATGTAGTCGCGCTCTTCGTCGGTGACCATCTCGAGGGTCAGCTCGTCGTGGTTGCGCAGGAAGATCCCCCACTGGGCCCCGTCGGGGATGTCCGGGGTCTGGGCGAGGATCTCCGTCACCGGGAAGCGCTGCTCGCGTCGGACCGCCATGAACATGCGGGGCATGAGCGGGAAGTGGAAGCACATGTGGCACTCGTCGCCGTCGCCGAAGTAGTCGACCACGTCGGCGGGCCACTGGTTGGCCTCGGCCAGGATCACCTTGCCCGGATGGGTGGCGTCAATCTCCTTGCGCACCCGCTTCAGGTAGTCATGGGTCTCGACCAGGTTCTCGCCGTTGGTGCCGTCGCGCTCGAACAGGTAGGGCACGGCGTCGAGACGGAAGCCGTCGAGGCCGATGTCCAGCCAGAAGCGGACCACGTCCACCATGGCGTTGGCCACGTCGGGGTTCCAGTAGTTGAGGTCGGGCTGGTGGGCGAAGAACCGGTGCCAGTAGTACTGCTGGCGTTGCGGGTCGAAGGTCCAGTTCGACTTCTCGCTGTCGACGAAGATGATGCGGGCTTCGCCCCAGCGCTGGTCGTCGTCGTTCCACACGTACCAGTCGGCCTTCGGGTTGGTGCGGTCCTGGCGCGATTCCACGAACCACGGGTGCTGGTCGCTGGTGTGGTTCATGACCATGTCGGCGATGACGCGGATGCCCCGTCGATGGGCCGACTCGACCAGCTCGACGGCGTCGGCCAGATCCCCGTACTCGGGCAGAACGGTGAAGAAGTCGCTGATGTCGTAGCCGCCGTCGCGGAGGGGCGACTGGTAGAAGGGCAGCAGCCAGATGCAGTCGACGCCCAGCCAGCTCAGGTAGTCGAGCTTGGCGGTCAGGCCGCGCAGGTCACCGGTGCCGTCGTCGTTGGCGTCGTAGAAGCCGCGGACGAGCACCTCGTAGAACACGCAGCGCTGGTACCACCGGTCGTCGATCGGCATGGCGGGTGGGGTCGGTCGGGGCCCGACCCTACAGCCGTCGGAGGTGCAGGACGTGGGCCGGCTGGTCCTCGGGGTCCAGCCTCACGTAGGGCTCTGGCCCCTGCCACGTGAAGCTCTGGCCGGTCATCTCGTCGTAGGCCTCGTAGGGCTGGTCCCAGGGGATGCCGAGCACCCCAAGGTCGACCCACAGCACCGTTTCCTGCACGTTCGACGGGTCGAGGTTGACCACCGTCAGCACCACATCGCTGCGGTCGTCGGTGTGCTTCGAGTAGGCCAGCAGGGCCGGGTTGGCGCTGTGGTGGAACACGATGTTCCGCAGTGAGTCGAAGGCGCGGTGGCGGCGACGGATGTCGTTGACCCTGGTGATCCACGGCGCCAGGGAGGCGGCCCGATCCCAGTCGCGGTGCTTGACCTCGTACTTCTCGGAGTTCAGATACTCCTCGTTCTGATCAGAGGCCGGCTCGTTCTCGCCCAGCTCGAAGCCGCTGTAGATCCCGTAGGCGGGGGTCATGGTGGCGGCCAGCACCAGTCGCATCCGGAACGCCGACAGGGGCCCGTTGCGCAGCGGACCGGAGAGGATGTCGGGGGTGTTGGGCCAGAAGTTCGGCCGCATGTAGTCGGCGGTGGGGCCGTGGGCCAGCTCGGTCAGGTACTGGCGCAGCTCCTCGGCGGTGTTGCGCCAGGTGAAGTAGGTGTAGCTCTGCGAGAACCCGACCTCGGCCAGCTTCGCCATCACCTTCGGGCGGGTGAACGCCTCGGCCAGGAACACGATGTCGGGGTCGGTCGCCTGGATCGAGGGGATCAGCCACTCCCAGAACGCCATGGGCTTGGTGTGAGGGTTGTCGACCCTGAAGATGCGCACCCCGCGGTCCATCCAGTGGATGAGGATCTGGCGGCACGCTTCCCACAGCGCCTCGCGGTCCTCCTCGCGGACCGGCCAGAAGTTGATGGGGTAGATGTCCTGGTACCGCTTGGGGGGGTTCTCGGCGTAGGCGATGGTCCCGTCCGGACGCAGGTGGAACCACTCAGGATGGTCGCGGACCCACGGGTGGTCCGGCGAGCACTGCAGGGCGTAGTCGAGGGCCACCTCCATCCCCAGCTCGCCAGCCCGCTCGACGAACGCCTCGAAGTCGGCTTCGGTGCCCAGGTCCGGGTGGATGGCGGTGTGGCCCCCCTCCTCGCTGCCGATGGCCCACGGGCTGCCGGGGGCGTCCTCCTCGGCCACCAAGGTGTTGTTGCGGCCCTTGCGGAAGGTGCGCCCGATGGGGTGGATCGGGGGCAGGTAGACGACGTCGAAGCCCATGTCGGCCACCGCCGCCAGCCGTTCCGCCGCCCCCTTGAACCCGCCCTCCGAGCGGGGGAACAGCTCGTACCACGCCCCCCGCAGGGCCCGGGGCCGGTCGACCCACAGCGGCCGGGCCGACGCCGCCGTCAGGTCGGTGGCGCCCTCCGGTCCGGCCATGGCCCGGGCGGCGGACTGGTCGAGGGCGGGGGCCAGCCGCTCGGGGGGCGGCGCCCCGGCCGAGCGCAGCTGCACGACCGCCTTGGTCAGGCGCTCCTTGTCCGCCTTGCGCCGCAGCTTGGCCGCCCGCGCCTCGAGGAGCTGGGCGCCCTCCTCCAGCTCGAGGTCGACGTCCTGGCCGGCCGCCAGCTTGGTCGTGGTCTTGTGGCGCCACGTGGCGTAGCGGTCGGTCCACGCCTCGACGACCAGCTCGTGGGGCCCCAGCTCGGCCGGGCTGATCACCCCTTCCCACCGGTCGTTTCCCACCTCATGGAGGTCAGCGACCTGCCAGTCGCCCCCGGCGGCCCGCCAGCGCACCCGGGCGGCCAGGGTGTCATGGCCGTCTTTGAAGATGTCGGCGCCGACGGTGACCGCCTCGCCGACCACGGCCTTGGCCGGGTAGCCGTTCGGGGTCGAGGGCCGGACGCCGTCGATGACGATGCGACCGAGCACCCATCAGGACTACCACCATGTGGGTGGCGACGAAACTCCGCCCGGCGTGGCCTGGAGTTACCGGCCGCTCGGGCCGGTCCGCTCGGGGCCGGCGCGCCCGGCGGCCCGCTCCCGCCTCCGGCGCGGCAACTAGCGTCTGACGGCTATGAGGGCGCTGCACAGCTTCACCGTCCGCCCCCGTCTGCCGGAGCCACTTGAGCCGCTGCACGAGCTGGCCATGAACCTGCGGTGGTCGTGGGACGCGAGAACCCGCGACCTGTTCCGCTGGGTCGACCCCTCGGCCTGGGAGGAGACCGCCGGCGACCCCGTCGCCGTGCTCGGCCGGGTGGGGCGCGAACGTCTCGACGAGCTGGCCGCCGACACCGGGTTCATGGCGTTCCTCAACGACGTCCACATGGAGCTGCGGCGCTACATGGAGAGCCGCCTGTGGTTTCAGGGACGCAAGAACAGCCCGTTGCGGGCGGTGGCCTACTTCTCTCCCGAGTTCGGGATCTCCGAGGCGCTCCCCCAATACTCGGGCGGCCTCGGCGTTCTCTCCGGCGACCACCTCAAGGCGGCCAGCGACCTCGGCGTGCCTCTGGTCGGCGTGGGCCTGTTCTATCGGCAGGGTTACTTCCGCCAGACCCTCGACGCCGACGGATGGCAGCAGGAGGTCTTCCCCGAGCTGGACCCCCACGCCATGGCCGTGCGGCTGGTGGACGGAGCCCGGGTCACCGTGGACCTGGCCGACCGCCAGCTGGTCGCCCACGTGTGGCGGGCCGACGTGGGCCGCATCCGGTTGTACCTGCTCGACTCCGACATCGAGGAGAACGGCCCCGAGGAGGCGACCGTCACCGACCGCCTCTACGGCGGGTCCACCGAGCACCGCCTCCGCCAGGAGATCCTCCTCGGCATCGGAGGGGTCCGGGCCCTGCAGGCCGTCGGCGAGCCGTGCCAGGTGTTCCACAGCAACGAGGGCCACGCCGGCTTCCTCGGCCTCGAGCGAATCCGCCAGCACGTGGTGGAGGAGGGCCTCTCTTTCGAGGAGGCCATCGAGGCGGTGCGGGCCGGCTCGGTGTTCACCACCCACACGCCGGTGCCGGCAGGCATCGACCGGTTCCCCGCCGAGCTGATCGAGCGCTACTTCGGGGGGTGGGCCAAGGAGTGCGGCATCGGCGTCGACGCCCTCATGGAGCTGGGCCACGAGCCCGGCGAGCCGCCCGACGCCCCGTTCAACATGGCGGTCATGGGGCTGCGCCTGTCCGGCGCGGCCAACGGGGTGTCCAAGCTCCACGGCGAGGTCAGCCGGGCCATGTTCTCCGGGCTGTGGCCCGAGGTGCCGGTCGACGAGGTTCCGATCACGTCGGTCACCAACGGCGTGCACGCCCCGACGTGGACCTCCCCCGAGATGTCGAGCCTGTTCAGCCAGAGCGTCCTGCCCGGATGGACCGAGGCGCCCACCCCGGCCTGGGCCCGCATCGAAGAGGTCAGCGACTACGACCTGTGGCGGGTGCGCGAGCAGGGCCGCGACCGCCTGGTGTCGACGGTGCGGGCCCGCCTCCGGGGCGCCTTCCTGCGTCAGGGCCAGAGTCAGTCCGACGTGGCCTGGACCGACGAGGTGCTCGACTCGCGCATCCTGACCCTGGGCTTCGCCCGCCGCTTCGCCACCTACAAGCGGGCGGCCCTGCTGCTGTCGGACCCCGAGCGACTCAAGGCGCTGCTGCTGTCGGCCGACCGTCCGGTGCAGATGGTGTTCGCCGGCAAGGCCCATCCCGCCGACGGCGCCGGCAAGGAGCTGATCCGCCAGGTGGTGCGGTTCTGCTCCGATCCCGAGGTGCGCCACCGGGTGGCCTTCGTCGAGGACTACGACATGTCGGTCGCCCGGGCCTTCACCCAGGGCTGCGACGTGTGGCTCAACACGCCCCGCCGGCCCCTGGAGGCGTGCGGCACCAGCGGGCTCAAGGCCAGCCTCAACGGGGCGCTCAACTGCTCGATCCTCGACGGTTGGTGGGACGAGGCGTTCAACGGCGAGAACGGCTGGGCCATCTCGTCGGCCGAAGGCGAGGCCGACCTCGAGCGGCGCGACGCCTCGGAGGCGTCCAGCCTGTTCGCCCTCCTCGAGCGCCAGATCATCCCCCTCTTCTACGACCGGGCCGACGGTGTCGTCCCCCGGCGGTGGGTACACCGGGTGAAGGCCTCACTGCGCTCGCTGGCCCCGTTGGCCTCCGCCTCGCGGATGGTCCGTGACTACGTGGAGCAGATCTACGAGCCGGCGGCCGCCATGGCCGACGGGCTCGGCGCGTCCCACCACGAGCGGGCCCGGCGGCTGGCGGAGTGGAAGTCGCGGCTGCGGGCCGGCTGGCAGGACGTCGGCATCGACTCGGTCTCGCCCGCCGGGGGTGCCACCGACGTCGGCGCCCGCCGACGGGTCGAAGCCATCGTCAGCCTGGGCCCGCTCGGCGTGGACGACGTCGCCGTCCAGCTGCTCCACGGCCGGGTGGGGCCCAACGACGAGCTGGTGTCGCCGACCACGGTTCCGATGGCCGTCGAGGGGCCGGCCGAACGGCCCGACACCCATCGCTTCGTCGCCGACTTCGCCTGCGACACGACCGGCCGCTACGGGTTCACGGTGCGCATCCTGCCGTCCCACACCGACCTGGTGTGGCCCTCGGACGTCGGCTTCTCCGTCTGGGCCTGAACCCCGGCCGCTCGGGTCAGTCCTCGCCGCCGCGGAGAGTCTCGACCAGCTCGTCGGCGGCCGAGTACGGGTCGACCCGGCGCTCGAGCACGCCGACCAGCAGCCGCTCGAAGGCGTCGGCACAGCGCTGGTACGCCTCCTGCTCCAGCCGGCGCACGACGATCTCGCGCAACTCGTCCTCGAGACGGTGACGTCGCCGGCCCTCGAGTAGACCCGACCCCTCGAGGTGGCGCCGGTGGTCGCCGATCGCCGCCCACACGTCGGCGACACCCTCACCGGTGGACGCCACCGCCGGCACGATCGGCGGCGTCCAGTCGCCGAGGTCCGACATCGAGAGCATCGACTTGAGGTCACGTTCGGTCTCGCGTACCCCCGGCCGGTCCGCCTTGTTGATCACGAACACGTCGGCGATCTCCAGCAGCCCGGCCTTGTTGGCCTGCACCGCGTCACCCCAGCCGGGGTTGACCACCACCACGGTCGTGTCGGCCGCCTGGGCTATCTCCACCTCGACCTGGCCCACCCCGACCGTCTCCACCAGGACCAGGCGGAAGCCGGAGGCGTCCAGCACCCGGATGGCCTCGCGGGTGGCGAGGGTCAGCCCGCCGAGATGGCCCCTCGTCGCCATCGAGCGGATGAACACGCCTTGGTCGAGGGCGTGGTCCTGCATCCGCACCCGGTCGCCGAGGATCGCCCCACCGGAGAACGGCGACGACGGGTCCACGGCCAGCACCCCGACCTCCTCGCCGGCACCCCGGATGGTGGTGATGACCTGGTCCGTGAGGGTGGACTTTCCGGCGCCGGGCGCTCCGGTGATGCCGACGGTGTAGGCGTCCCCGCACCGGGGGAACACCAGCCGGCTGACGTCACGGGCGGCGGGCCCACCCCTCTCCACCACCGACAAGAGGCGGGCCACGGCGGCGCGATCGCCGGCCACGGCGGCGTCGAACAGCTCCTTGGGGTCGCGGGTGCGGGGCACGGGCGGCTCTCAGCGCGACCGGGTCACGTCGGCGCCCAAGCCGGCCAGCTTCTCGGCGAAGGCCTCGTAGCCCCGGTCGACGTGGTAGGCGTCGCTCACGACTGTCTCTCCGTCGGCGACCAACCCGGCGAGCACCAGGGCGGCGCCGGCCCGGATGTCGGGAGCCTTGACCGGCGCGCCCGACAGGCGGGGGATGCCTCGGACGATGGCGTGGTGGCCGTCGGTGCGGATGTCGGCGCCCATGCGGCGCAGCTCGTCTACGTACTTGAACCGCCCCTGGAAGATGTTCTCGGTGACGATGCCGACACCGTCGGCGACCGACAGCAGGGTGACGACGAGCGGCTTGTAGTCGGTCGCCACGCCCGGGTAGGGCAGGGTGGCCACGTCCACCGACCGGGGTCGGCCCTTGGCCGACACCCACAGCCCCTCGGAGCAGTGGGCCACCCGCACCCCGATCTCACCGAGCTTGTGGATGAACATGTCCATGTGGTCCCCGCGGGCCCCCTCGACGACCACCTCGCCGCCGGCGAGCCCGGTGGCGGTCAGGTAGGTCGCCGCTTCCACCCGGTCGGGGATGGCCTCGTGCTCCACCGGCGACAGGTCGTCGACGCCTTCCACCTCGATGGTCGACGAGCCGGCGCCGGCGATCCTGGCGCCCATGCGGTTGAGGAAGGCGGCCAGGTCGGCGACCTCCGGCTCGCGCGCCGCGTTGTCGATGACCGTGGTGCCCTTGGCCCGCACCGCCGCCATGAGCAGGTTGTCGGTGCAGGTGTGGCTGGGGAACTCCAGCACGATTCGGGCCCCGGTCAGCTGTTGGGCCCGGCCGAGCACGTAGCCGTGGCGGGTCTCGAACTCGGCTCCCATGGCCTCGAGGCCCCGCAGGTGCATCTCGATCGGCCGCTGTCCGAAGTCGTCGCCACCGGGCATCGAGACCCGGGCCTCGCCGCAGCGGGCCAGCAGCGGACCCAGCACCACCACCGACGCCCGCATCTTCTCGACCAGCTCGTAGGGGGCCTCAGGGGTCAGCTCGGCGGGAACCTCCACGGTGAGGCGGTGCTCGTCGGTGCGGCCGACGTCGACGCCCATCGACACGAGGACGTCGCTCATGGTCTCGACGTCGGCGATGCGGGGGACGTTGCCGAGGGTGAAGCGGCCCTCGGCCAGGAGGCAGGCGGCCATCAGCTTGAGCACCGAGTTCTTGGCCCCGCCCAGGCCGACCGTCCCCTCCAGCGGGGGACCCGGCCTCACCACGAACTTGTCCACGTCCATGAGTATCGCCTCCCGGCGGCGGGGACCGTGACACGCCCGGGCGGCTCATACCCCGCCGACGGGCCGCCCGGGTGGCCTAGGAGGGGAACGGTGACGGGTGGCCGACGTGGCGGGCCAGGAAATCCTCGATCCGCGCCAGCTCGTCCGCCACCGTGCCCGGGTCCGACCAGCCGTGGCCCTCGCCCTCGTAGACGTGCATCTCCACCAGGCCGCCGGCGGACCGGACCGCCTCGACCAGGGTGAGGGACTGCTCGACGGGCACCACCTCGTCGTCGGAGCCGTGCAGCACGAGCAGCGGACCGCGGATCGACTGGGCGTGGGCGATCGGTGACCGGGCCCGGTAGCGCTCCTCGGCCTCGGGCAGCGGCCCCACCAGGTGGTGGTTGTAGTGGGCCTCGTACCGGTGGGTCCGCTCGGTGAGGTCGCGCAGGTCGCCCACCCCGTAGAGGTCGACGCCGGCCGCGCACAGCTCGGGGTGGGCCGCCAGCACCAACAGGGCGGTGAACCCGCCCGCCGAGCCGCCCATCACGACCAGCGCATCTGGGCGGGACCAGCCTCGGTCGAGCGCCACCCGCATGGCTGACACCACGTCGGCGACGTCGATCTCCCCCCAGCGGTGACGCAGGGCCTGGGTGTACTGGCGTCCCCAGCCGCTGGAGCCGCGGTAGTCGGGGACGAGCACGGTCCAACCGCGCGACGTGAAGAACCCGACCCGGGCGTTGAACGTCACGGCCATCTGTCCGGTGGGCCCCCCGTGGATCCACACGATCGTCGGCCGGGGCGTCGGCGGGCCCGGGGGGCGGTAGAGGCGGCCGTGGATGGTGAAGCCGTCTTCGGCCGCCCACTCCACCGGCTCGGGCTCGACCATGGAATCCTCCAGGCCGGCCAGCGGGCCCCGCATGAGGGTCACCCGCTCGGGGGCCGGTCCACCCACTCCGGTCTCGGCGCCCAGGTCGTAGCTGACCACCTGGGTGGGGGTGACGGCCCCCGAGCGGATCGCCGCCAATCGGCCCCCGGCCCAACTCAGCCCGCTGTGCCAGCCCCGGGCCAGCTCGGTGACGGCGCCGGTGGCCACCTCGGCGACGCACAATCGGCCGAAGCCCGCCTCGTTGCGGCAGAAGGCGACGCCGCGCCCGTCCGGCGACCACGCCCACGAACGCTGCCCCGGACCCCAGGCCGGCTCGCCGTGCTCGAAGGGCTCCTCGACCAGCGAACGGGCCTTGCCCTCCCCGGCCGGGACCACCCAGACGTTGGCGAAGCCGTGCCCGTCGCAGACGAAGCCCAGGTCCCCCGCCGCGCTCCAGCGGGGCTGCTGGCAGGCGAGGTCCACCCCGCCGGCCACCACCACGCTGCTCCCGCCGTCGGCATCGGCGACGACCAGGCGGGCGGAGTCCCAGGGCATGTCGGGCACGTCCCACTCGATCCAGGCCAGCCGCTCACCGTCGGGCGACCACGTCGGATCGAGGACGAAATCGGGCCCGTCCCCGCCGGTGAGCTCGACGAGCTGGTCCGGAGCCTCGAGGGGGAAGGCGACGACCCGCCGGTCGTCGACGGTGACCGCCACCCGGCGACCGTCGGGCGCCACCGCCGGGCTCGACAGCGACCCGTCGGCGTCTACGGCCACCGGCGTCGGTTGGCCGCCGGCCGCCGGCACCAGGGCCAGGCCGCCCCCCCGGGCCACGTAGAGGATGCTGTCGCCCGACGGAAGCCAGACGTGGGCTCCTCCCCCCGATGGGTGCACGCCGACCACGTCCGGGTCGCCCGACAGCACCCACTCCGCTCCCCCGCCGGCGGGCACGACGACCAGCTCCGTCTTTCCCGCGGAGCGCACCACGGCGCTGAGGAGACTCCCGTCAGGTGACAGCCGGGGCTCGGCCAGAACCCGAGAACGCGAGCAGCGCAGCGCGCTGAGCGGGGTGGCGGCGGGGGCCTGGGGCCTCGGCATCCGACGCCACGCTAGGCGGCACCGCCGGGCCGCTGACTATCGTCGCCGGCATGACCCGCGGCGAACGGGCCCCCGACCGCAACCTGGCCATGGAGCTGGTGCGCGTCACCGAGGCGGCCGCCATGGCCGCCGCCCGTTGGATGGGGCGCGGCGACAAGGAGGGCGCCGACGGGGCGGCGGTGGACGCCATGCGGGTGATGCTCGACACCGTGTCGATGGACGGCATCGTGGTCATCGGCGAGGGCGAGAAGGACGAAGCGCCGATGCTCTACAACGGCGAGCCGGTCGGGGACGGCTCGCCGCCGCTGACCGACATCGCCGTCGACCCGATCGACGGCACCACCCCGACGGCCCTGGGGCGGGGGAACGCCCTGGCCGTCATCGCCGCCAGCGAGCGGGGCTCGATGTTCAACCCCGGTCCGTGCGTGTACATGGAGAAGATCGCCGTCGGCCCCCGGGGGGCCGGCAACATCGACATCACCCGCTCCCCGGCGGAGAACCTCGACTCCCTGGCCCGGGCCATGCGGGTGCCCGTGCGCGACCTCACCGCGGTGGTTCTCGATCGCGACCGCCACAAGGACCTCATCGCCGAAGTGCGCGAGGCCGGCGCCCGCATCCGGTTGATCCCCGACGGTGACGTGGCCGGCGCCATCTCCACCGCCTGGCCCGAGTCGGGCGCCGACATCCTCTTCGGCGTCGGGGGGACGCCCGAGGGGGTGCTGGCCGCCGCCGCTCTCAAGTGCATGGGCGGCGAGATGCAGGGCCGGCTGTGGCCCCGCGACGAGGACGAGCGCCGGGTGGCGGAGGCGGCCGGCTACGAGGTGGACGCGGTGCTCACCACCGACGACCTGGTGCAGGGGGACAACTGCTTCTTCGCCGCCACCGGCGTCACCGACGGCGAGCTGCTGCGCGGGGTCCGCTACGACCAGCGGGGAGCGGTGACCCAGTCGCTGGTCATGCGCTCTCGCTCCGGAACGGTGCGCCGGGTCGAGGCCTGGCACCGCCTGAGCAAGCTGCAGGAGTACAGCCTGGTCAGCTTCTGACCTGCCCGCTACAGGCGGCGCACGAGGCAGACGGCATCAACCCCCGGCCCGAGCCAGCCCCGGGCCGGCGCCGATTCTTCGGCGAAGCCGAGGTGGGCGAGGAAGCGGTGCAGGTCACCTCCGGCGGCCACCACGGCCGACATCTGCCGGCAGCCGGCGGCGGCGGCCTCGGAGACGGCCGCCGCCAGCAGGTGGCGACCGACACCGGTGCCGCGGTGCTCCTCGGCGACCGACAGGTGGACCAGCACGGCGGCGGGCGAGACCGCCGGCACCAACGCCTCGACCAGCCCCACGGGTACGCCGCCCCGGCGGGCGGTGACGGCCAGGGTCGGGGCGGCGCCGAGCGCCTCACGGACGGGCCCGTCGGCGGCCGAAGCGACCGCCAGCTCCAGCTCGAGGCCGCCGCGGGCCACCACGGCCGGCGCCGCCAGGACGGCCTCGGCGAAGGGGACCCACCGCCGACCCGGCTCCTCGCGCAGCACGTGGACCCGGTCGACGCGCACGGTCACCCGGTAGTCGGCGAGGGCGGCGACGGCGGCCGCCAGCCGGTCGTCAGCCAGCTCGGAGGCGACCGTCACGTGGGGCACGAAGTCGTAGTCGACCGCCCGGGCCAGCGGGGGACGCATGACCGCCTCGCGCAGGGCTCGGAGCTGGGAGACCGCCGGCCCGCCCACCCCGAGGTAGGCCACCGGGGTGGCGGGCAGGAAGGTCGCCGCGGGGCCGAGGACGAGCTCGAGGGGTGGGGCGGCGGAGGCGGCGGCCCGCACGACGGCGAGGGCCTCGTCGATGCGCTCGAGGTTGACGTTGACAGGCGGGACGAGGGTCAGGTGGGGGGCGACCCGGGCCCGGGCCCCGTCGGCCAGTGCCCGGCGCAGCCCGTCGACCTCGGTGGCGACGGGGCCGGGGATGAGAAGGGCGACCGCCAGCCGGGCGCTGGGCACTTCGGGGCGGTCAGGCCCGCCCGCTCACCTCCAGACGGACCTCGGCCCGGCGCAGGGCGGCTTCGGCCTCGGGGTCCTCGCCGGCCCCCCGCTGGGCCTCCTCCTGGGCTCGCCGAGCCCGTTCGACGTCGATGTCCTCGGCCAGCTCGGCGACGTCGGCGACCATGATCACCCGGTTGTCGCGGACCTCGACGAAGCCGCCGTGCACGGCGACGCGCACCTCGTCGCCGCCCTCGAGCACGACCCGCACCAGGCCGGGCTCGATGGCCCCGACGAAGGGCATGTGGTTGGCGAGGAAGGCGATGTTGCCGCCGCCGACGGTGCGGGTGACGACCATCTCGGCTTCGCCCGAGTACAGGGTCCGCTCCGGGGTGACCAGCTCGACCTGGGTGGCAGTCAAGGTCAGCTCCCCTGGAGCTGCTTGTTCTTCTCGAGGACGCCTTCGACGCCGCCCACGTTGAGGAAGGCCTGCTCGGGGATCTCGTCGAGCTCGCCGTTGACCAGGGCCTCGAACGACTCCACCGTCTCCGAGATGGGGACGTAGATGCCCTTCAGGCCGGTGAAGACCTCACCGACGAAGAAGGGCTGGGACAGGAAGCGCTGGATCTTGCGGGCCCGGGACACGGTGATGCGGTCCTCCTCGGACAGCTCGTCGAGGCCGAGGATGGCGATGATGTCCTGCAGCTCGCGGAAGCGCTGGAGGATCTCCTGCACCCGCCGGGCCACGGCGTAGTGGCGGTCGCCCACCACCTCGGGGGTGAGGATGTTGCTGGTCGAGGCCAGCGGGTCGACCGCCGGGTAGATGCCGAGGGCGGCGATCTGGCGGGACAGCTCGGTGGTGGCGTCGAGATGGGTGAAGGTGGTGAACGGGGCCGGGTCGGTGTAGTCGTCGGCCGGCACGTACACCGCCTGCACCGAGGTGATCGACCGCCCCCGGGTCGAGGTGATCCGCTCCTGAAGCTCGCCCATCTCGTCGGCCAGGGTGGGCTGGTAGCCCACGGCGGAGGGCATCCGCCCGAGCAGGGTGGACACCTCCGAGCCGGCCTGGACGAACCGGAAGATGTTGTCGACGAACAGCAGCACGTCCTGGTTCTGCACGTCGCGGAAGTACTCGGCCATGGTCAGCGCCGACAGGGCGACCCGGAGGCGGACCCCGGGGGGCTCGTCCATCTGCCCGTAGACGAGGGCGGCCTTGTCGATGACGCCCGACTCCTGCATCTCCAGCCACAGGTCGGTTCCCTCGCGGGTCCGCTCGCCGACGCCGGCGAAGACCGACACGCCGCCGTGCTGCTGGGCGACCCGGTTGATCATCTCGAGGATGATGACGGTCTTGCCCGCTCCGGCCCCGCCGAACAGGCCGATCTTGCCGCCCTGCACGTAGGGCTCGAGCAGGTCGATGACCTTGACGCCCGTCTCGAACATGGCCGCCTTGGGTTCGAGGTCGGAGAAGTCCGGGGCGGGCCGGTGGATCTCCCATCGCTCCTCGATGCCCTCGACCGAGTCGGTGTCGAGGGGCTGGCCGATCACGTTGAAGACGTGACCGAGCACGGCCGGGCCCACCGGCACGGTGATGCCCCGGCCGGTGTTGCGCACCGGCGTGCCCCGCCGCAGGCCATCGGTCGGGCGGAGGCAGACGCAACGGACCCGGCCCTCGCCGATCTGCTGGGCCACCTCGGCGGTGACGGTCGTCTGCTCCCCTTCGAGCTCGATGTCCATCTCGACGGCGAAGTTGATCTCGGGCAGCGCCTCGGGTGGGAACTCCACGTCGACGACGGGACCGGCGATGGCGACGACCCGGCCGTCCTTGAGGTCGGTGCGGGCCTGCTCGGCGGCGGTGGTGCTGGTCATGGTTGGCTCCTCGGTGGCTTCGGCCGGGCGGTCAGGAGGGGGTGGCGGTGTCGGCGTTCATCTGGGCCCGCACTCCTTGCTGGGTTCCCCGGGCGGAGCGGAGGGCCTCGGCGCCGCCGACGATCTCCATGATCTCGGTGGTGATGGCGTCCTGGCGGGCCCGGTTCATCACCCGGGTGAGCGTCTTGATCAGATCGTCGGCGTTGTCGGTGGCCGCCTTCATGGCCCGCTGACGGGCGGCGTGCTCGGACGCGGCCGACTCGAGCAGGGCGGCGAGGACCTGGGCCTCCAGCCAGCTGGGGAGGAGGCGGTCGAGGATGTCGGCGGGGTCGGGCTCGAACTCGAAGTCGACCGTGCGGCGCTCGCCCTCCGCCGACGGCCGGCCCTCGGCCTCCCCCGCCTCGTCAGCGCCCTGGTCGGCGAGGGGGATCAGCTGGCGAGTGGTGACGGCCTGGGAGGCCAACGACTTGAACCGGGTGAAGACGATCTCGACCATGTCGAGGTCGCCTTCGGCGAAGGGCGCCATCACCGTGGCCACGATGCGCCGGGCATCGGCGAAGGAGGGCCGGTCGGAGATGCCGCTGAAGTGGTGGTCGACCTGGTAGCCGCGGAAGCGGAAGTAGCTCTGGGCCTTGCGGCCGACGGTGATGAGCACGGTGCCGTGGCCATCGGCGGAATGCTGGCGCAGCAGCCGCTCGGTGGCCCGCAGCACCGACGAGTTGTAGCCGCCGGCGAGGCCCCGGTCGCCGCTGATGACGATGACCGCCGCCCGGCGGACCTGGTCGACCTGGCGGAAGAGGGGATGGGCCCGGGCGTCGGGGGCGGCCGCCAGGTCCTGCACCACCTGGCCGAGCCGCTCCACGTAGGGCCGGGCGGCGGTGATGGCGTTCTGGGCCCGCACGATCCGCGACGCGGCGATGAGCTCCATGGCCCGGGTGATCTTCCTGATCGACTGGATGCTGCGGATGCGCCCTCGCAGCAGCCGTTCCTGCCCGCCCGCCATCGATTACTCCGCGCCGGCCTGCTCGCTCGGCTGAAACACGCTCTTGAACCCCTCGATCGCCGACACGATCTGGTCCTCAGCGGGCAGCTCCTTGGTGTCGCGCACGTGGCTCAGCAGGTCGCTGTGACGGGTGCGGAGGTAGTCAAGGAGCTCGGCCTCGAAGCGGCGCACGTCGCGCACCGCGATGTCGTCCACGAACCCGCGGGTGCCGGCGAAGATGACGATCACCTGCTCCTCGACCGACATGGGGGCGTTCTGGGGCTGCTTCAACAGCTCGGTCAGCCGGTAGCCCCGCTCGAGCTGGGCCTGGGACACCTTGTCGAGCTCGGAGCCGAAGGTGGCGAACGCCTCGAGGTCACGGAACTGGGCCAGGTCGATCTTGAGGGTGCCGGCCACCGACTTCATGGCCTTGATCTGGGCGCTGCCGCCCACCCGGGACACGGAGATGCCGACGTTCATGGCTGGGCGCACGCCGGCGTAGAACAGGTCCGACTCGAGGTAGACCTGGCCGTCGGTGATCGAGATGACGTTGGTGGGGATGTAGGCCGACACGTCGCCGGCCTTGGTCTCGATGATCGGCAGGGCGGTGAGCGAGCCACCTCCCCGCTCGTCGTTGAGCTTGGCCGCCCGCTCCAACAACCGGCTGTGCAGGTAGAAGACGTCGCCGGGGTAGGCCTCGCGCCCGGGAGGCCGGCGCAGGAGAAGAGAGAGCTGGCGGTAGGCCTCGGCCTGCTTGGACAGGTCGTCGTAGACGATGAGGGCGTGCTCGCCGTTCTCCATCCAGTGCTGGCCCATGGCGCAGCCGGAGTAGGGGGCCAGGTACTTGAACGG
>JAJPHE010000129.1 GCA_021325435.1 Actinomycetota bacterium
ACCTCGTCGAAGCCCTCCGAGACGCCCTCCTCCACCACGACGAACTCATCGGCGACCAAATCCTCGACACCCTCAAAACCGCCCAAACACCCGTCCTCGACGTCCGCGGCTGAGGCGGGGTCGCCGTTGGCGTCCGGCGGGGACTACTCGGTGATGCCGAGGGCGTCGAGCACGAAGGCGAGGACGAACGCCTCGTCCTTCCAGGCGTCGTAGCGGCCGGAGGGGCCGCGATGGCCGGCGCCCATCTCGGTTTTGAGGAGGATGGGCCGCCCGGAGGTGGTGTGCCGGCGCAGCTTGGCCACCCACTTGGTCGGCTCCCAGAAGCCGACGCGCGGATCGTTCAGCCCGGACGTGGCGAGAATCGCCGGGTAGGGCAGGTCGGCCACGTTGTCGTAGGGGGAGTAGGACTTCATGTAGGCGTAGACCTCGGGGTCCGCCACCGGGTTCCCCCACTCCTCCCACTCGGTGACGGTGAGGGGCAGGGTCTCGTCGAGGATGGTCGTGAGGCAGTCGACGAAGGGCACCTCGGCGACGATCGCCCCGAACAGCTCGGGCGCGGTGTTGGCCACCGCACCCATCAGCAGCCCACCGGCGCTGCCGCCACGGGCCACGATGCGACCGGCTGATGTCCACCGCTCCTGGACCAGCAGGCGGGCGGCGGCGATGAAGTCCGAGAACGTGTTCCGCTTGCGGAGCAGCTTTCCGTCCTCGTACCAGCGCCGGCCCATCTCGCCACCGCCCCGGATGTGGGCGATGGCGTACACGAAGCCGCGATCCAACAGCGACAGCCGAACCGAGGAGAAGGACGGGTCGATGCTGTGCTCGTAGGAGCCGTAGCCGTAGAGAAAGGCGGGAGCTGACCCGTCGCGGGGGGTGTCTGTCCTCGTCACCAGGGACACCGGCACCCGGGTGCCGTCCTCGGCCGTGGCCCACAGCCGCTCGGTGCGGTAGAGCGAGGGGTCGTACCCGCCAAGGACCGGCTGCTGCTTGAGGAGGCGGCGCTCCCCGCCATCCATGTCGTAGTCGAAGACCGACTGCGGCGTGATCAGCGACGTGTACCCGAACCGGAGGACCTGGTCGGCATATTCGGGGTTGGCGCCCCCCCAGACGCTGGCCACCGGCTCGGGAAGCTCGATGGTCCTGATCGATCCGTCGCCCACGGTCAGGATCCGGATCCGCTCCTGGGCCTCGGCCCTTTCGTAGAGGACGAGGTGGCGCTCGAACGGATCGACGCCGTCGAGCTTCACCTCCGGGTCGTAGGGCACCAGCTCCCGCCACTGGGATCGTCCGGGATTGTCCTCGGGGGCCTCCACCAGGCGGAAGTTCTCCGCTCCGTCGTTGGTGACTATCAGGAAGCGGTCGCCTTGATGGTCGACGCTGTACTCGATGCCCTGGCGGCGCGGCTCGACCATCGTCCAATCGCCCTCGGGGTCCTCCGAGCGAAGGACCCGGGCCTCGGATGTCACCTGGCTGGAGCTCGAGCACACGAGGTAGGCGCCGTCCTTCGTACGCCCGACCCCGAGGAAGAACCGATCGTCGGGCTCCTCCACCACGCGGACATCGTCGTCGGGGTTGCTGCCCAACCGGTGGCGCCACACCTGATAGGGGCGCATCGCCTCGTCGGGTCGGGTGTAGAAGATCGTGCGGTTGTCCGACGCCCAGGCCAGCCCGTAGTAGACGTCCTCGATCACGTCGGGCAGATCCGCCCCGGTGTCCAGATCGCGGAATCGAAGCGTGTACCTCTCGCCGCCGTCGACGTCCATGGAGTAGGCGAGCAACCGGTGGTCCGGGCTTATCTCGAACCCGCCGACGGCGAAGTAGGAGTGACCCTCGGCCAGCGCGTTCTCATCCAGGAGGACGTGCTCGGCGCCGTCGATCTCCTCCGGGGTGCGCGGCCGCTCTTCCAACGCCGGGGACCGGGTGCCGGTTCCGGGCGCCGCCCGCCGGCAGTGGATGGGGTACTGCAGCCCCTCGACGGTCCGGGTGTAGTACCACCAGGGACCCTTCAGGATCGGCACCGTCAGGTCCGTCTCCTGGATCCGCGAGAGGATCTCCGAATACAGCCGGTCTCGAAGCGGCGCCAGGCGGACCGTCATCGCCTCCGTGTACCGGTTCTCCGCCTCGAGGTGGGCGAGCACGTCGGGGTCGCCCTTATCCCGCAGCCAGTACCACTCGTCGACCCGCCGGTCGCCGTGCGCCTCCAGGGTCTCCGGCCGCGACTCGGGCACCGGCGGGACCGGGCTTGCTCCCTCGTCGGGGTTCGAGGCCGGGGCCAGGGACATGGCCTGACAGGATCGCGCGGCTGGCCCCAGGCTCCGCCCCAGAGCGGCCCGCCGGTAGGAGGTCGGGAAAAACGCTGCCAGCCCGGGTGAACAAACGTCCGCGCCGGCGCGACCGGTTTGTCCATATCTGTTGACGGAACTCGGCAGCCCCTCCGCCTGCCCTCCATAGCGAATGTGCTCTCGGGCGGCCGTCCCTCGAGGGGTTGGCGCTGGCCAGCACCTCCAGACGTCAACCTAGGATGACGACAAGGTGGGTCGTGAAGCGCACGTCCGGGCATGTTCCCGGGAGGGGATTTGTTACTATCGCCGTAGGAGAAATTCCTGGTCAGGAATGTCCGCGAGCGCCGAGGAGCTGGTCACCTGATGGCAACGACGGATCTCGACCTGGGGCGCTACAAGCTCGGCTGGAGTGACGTCGAGGAGTACGTCTTCAAGCCGAAGAAGGGCCTCAACGAGGAGATCGTCCGCGAGATGTCGTGGATGAAGGGCGAGCCGGACTGGATGCGCGAGTTCCGGCTCAAGTCGCTGCGCCACTTCATGCGGCGGCCGATGGCGCCCTGGTTCGCCGTCAACATGCCGGACATCGACTTCAACGACATCTACTACTACATCAAGCCCACCGAGAAGCAGGTCAGCAGCTGGGACCAGCTCCCAGACTCCGTCAAGCAGACCTACGAGAAGCTCGGGATCCCCGAGGCCGAGCGCAAGTACCTGGCCGGCGTCACGGCTCAGTACGAGTGCCTGCGGGGGTCGACTCGGGTGTGGACGTCCCGGGGCATGCGGGCCATCAAGGAGATCGAGGTCGGAGACGAGGTCTTCTCGCTAGACGAGTCGAGTCGTCGGGTTGTTCGCGCTCCGGTGATTGGACAGAAGTGCTCCGGCGAGAAGGATGTTTTTGAGATTCGGGCCCGAGGCCGAGTCATTGGCGCTTCCGCCAACCATCCATTCCTGGTACTCCGAGACGAGCGACAAGAAGGTCGGCAGCGACGGCGGTATAAGGCCCGATGGCTGCCAGTGGAGGAACTTCGAAGCGGCGACCTTGTGGCGATTCCGACGGATCTTCCTGAATTCGGCGAGCCCGCCGCCCTGGTCGTGACCGAGCGCCCTGCCAGCACTACCCTTCCCACTGAGACGAGCGATGACTTCTGCTGGTGGGCGGGTCTCTATCTTGGCGACGGATATCTGCACAATCGCAGTGGCTATCTGAGTGTCGAGATCGCTGTTGATCCCGCGGACCACGCGTTGATCGAAGAGATCAAGCGCGTGACCGCCGAGCTCTTTGGCATAGAGCTACGGCTAGCTGGCGACGGATTACGGCTCGTTGGACCTGGGACCGCCGCGCTGGCTGAGTTCATCGAGCTCAACGGAATGGGAGGGTCAGCCCACACAAAGCGACTGCCATCATGGGCCTTTGGATTGCCCCTGAGTCAGCGACTATCGCTGCTTGCTGGTTGCGTCGATGCTGATGGTTATATCCGCTCGACACCTACGAACCGAGACCTATGCATTACTAGCGTCAATCCCTCTCTACTAGAGGACGTTGTTGAACTGACCGCGCTCTGCGGTATCGGTTCGAGTTCCATCTTGAGTATTCGCAGTCGGCATCCCTTTGACTCGGATCGTTGGATGCAGGCGTACAAACTCCAGCTAAGTGGTCGATTCGATCGGATTCCTTGCAGATCACCACGACGAATTGAGCGGCTGAACGCTCGGAAATACCACCACACCTTCCGGACCGCCAAAGGGACCACCCTCCGGACCCACACCAGCGAGATGTTGGGATATATCCGGATCGACAGCATTACGCCCGTTGGGGTCGAGGCTGTCTACGACATCGAAGTGGCGGGACATCACAACTTCATCGCCGAGGGCTTCGTTGTTCACAACTCCGAGGTGGTGTACCACCGCAACCGTGAGGACTTGGAGAGCCAGGGCGTCCTCTTCGCCGACATGGACACGGCGCTCCGCGAGTATCCCGAGCTGGTGAAGAGGTACTTCGGCACGGTGATCCCGCCGAATGACAACAAGTTCGCCGCCCTGAACTCGGCTGTCTGGTCCGGTGGTTCGTTCATCTACGTGCCTCCCGGCGTGAACGTCAACATGCCCCTTCAGGCGTACTTCCGGATCAACGCCGAGAACATGGGCCAGTTCGAGCGGACCCTGATCATCGCCGACGAGGGTTCGCAGGTGCACTACATCGAAGGTTGCTCGGCGCCGGTGTACACAACGGACTCGCTGCACTCGGCGGTGGTCGAACTGGTGGCGTTGCCCGGCTCGCGGATCACCTATACGACCATCCAGAACTGGTCGAACAACGTCTACAACCTGGTGACGAAGAGGGCACGCGCCGAGGCGGAGTCCCGCGTGGAATGGATCGACGGGAACATAGGGTCCCGGCTAACCATGAAATATCCTTCGGTATATCTCATGGGCCCGAAAGCCTCGGGTGAGGTGCTATCCGTGGCCTACGCCGGCCCCGGCCAGCATCAGGACGCGGGGGCGAAGATGGTCCACGCCGCCCCGGAGACAACTTCGACGATCATCTCCAAGTCCATCTCCAAGGACGGTGGCCGGACCAGCTATCGGGGCCTCGTCCGAGTGGAGGAGGGCGCGGTGCGTTCGAAGAGCTTCGTGCGTTGCGACGCCCTCATGCTCGACGACGAGAGTCGGTCCGACACCTATCCCTACATGGAGGTCGGTGAGCAGGACGCCCGCATCGGACACGAGGCGACGGTCTCCAAGGTTGGTGACGACCAGCTCTTCTACCTGATGAGCCGCGGTCTGTCGGAGCAGCAGGCGATGGGGATGATCGTCAACGGGTTCATCGAGCCGATCACCCGCACCCTGCCCATGGAGTACGCCGTCGAGTGGAGCCGTCTGATCGAGCTGCAGATGGAGGGCTCGGTCGGCTAACGGACGGTCGCGGCGACCGCGGCGTGGGGGTCGCCCTTCCACGCCGACACCAATGCGTCGCGCCCGGCCCGGTTACGGAGCAGGCGGAGGGCGCCGACCGACAGGTCGGGCTTTTCCTGAGCCTTTCCAGGCGGCATGAACAGCCGGACCGGCTTGCCGGTGGGGGAGAAGCCGGCCGCCTCGACCATGCGCACCAGGGCCTCCACGTTGGGCTTCCACCACCACGGGCGGCCCATGCCGTCGAGGGTCGCCGCCGGCCTTGCGGCCAGCCCCAGCGACAAGCTGACGGCGTCGACCAGCAGCAGCGATCCGCTGCACACCTTCCGGACCTTCATGAGGGCCCCGACCGGGTCGCGCAGGTGCAGCAGGAGGCTGCCCACGTAGACGAAGTCGAAGGTCCCCACCTGAGCGGGGTCGAGGTCGTAGACGCTGAGCTCTCGCCGCTCGACCTTGGAATCGAAGACAGCGGCCGCGAGGGCGAAGCCACTGCCGGGGCGACGACTGCTGATCTGCTCGATCGCCTCCGGCGGGCTGTTGGCCGGCCAGTCCCACACCCGGGGATCAGGGACGTCGATGGCCATTACCTCGCCCGCCCCTCGGCGTTCCATGGTGAAGGCCCAGAACCCGTCGAAGGTGCCGATGTCCAGGCACCGACGCCCGGAGAGGTCAGCGGGGAAGGGGATGCGGTCGAGAACCGGACGGGTGTCGAACCACCCCGGCGTCTCCAAGCCGGGGGCGAGCTCGAGGGTGTGGTACCACCAGGTCTCGGCCACTTGTTTGCGCAGCTCGTCCAGGTCCGCCACGGGCATGGGTCCGACCGTACTGCCATAGGGCGTGGGGGGAGCGCCGGCGGACGGTAAGAATGACCCGTGGCCGACGGACTGCCTCCGGTGAGCTCGCTCGGCCCAGCGGCCCGCCATTACGCCGGCCGCGACGATGCCGACTCCCAGACCAGCCCGCCCGAGGTGAGTGCCGGCCTCGAACGTTGGCTCAGCCAGGTCGGAGACGTTTCACCGCTCCTCGATGTCGGGTGTGGGGTCGGCTCCAACCTCGAGCTGATGCGGGCCCGGGGGCTGTCGGTGATCGGATCGGAGATCTCGCGCCCGGCGGCGGTGGCGGCCCGAAGGTCGGCGCCGGTGGCGGTGGCCGACGGGATGCGCCTGCCCTTCGCCGACGGCGCCTTCGGCGCCGCCGTGTGCACCGAGGTGCTCGAACATGTGGACGACCCTCGGGTCGTCTTCGCCGAGATGCAGCGGGTGCTGCGCCCGGGCGCCTTCGCCTACGTGACCGCCCCGAACTACGCCAATCTCGCCGGCCTCCACAAGTGGTGGGCGGACCGGCGTACCGGCCGGCACGACTGGAACCCGTGGGGGGCCCACGAGGGGGGCTACGAGGCGTTCATGACGGGCCGCCGGCTCGCCGCCGCCGCCGCCCGCCACTTCGAGGTCCTTTCGGTGCGGGGGCTCGACTACGGCCAGGCCCTGACCGGGCGGTTCCCCACCCTCGACCGACTGGCGACCCAGGCGACGGTCAACCGGGGAGTAACCCGGTTCCTGGAGCTGCTCTACCGCCGCGCGGGGGATCCGGTGATCCGCTGGCACGGGATGCACGTCGAGCTGACCCTGCGCCGGCGGGCGGCCCGAGGCTGATGGCCGGGCCCGAGATCAGCGTCGTCATCCCCACCTACCGCCGGCCCCAGCTGCTGGCCGGGGCTCTGGCGTCGCTGTCCGCCCAGGACATCGACTCGGCCCGTTTCGAGGTGGTGGTGGCCGACGACGGGTCGGGCGACGCCACGCCCCAGGTGGTGGAGGAGGTGGCGGCCGCCAGGGGCAACGTCAAGCTGGTCAGCCTCGATCGCAACTCGGGCCCGGCGGCAGCCCGCAACCGGGGTGTGGCCGCGGCCACCGCCCCGCTGATCCTCTTCATCGACGACGACATCGAGGCCATCCCCGGGCTGGTGCGTACCCACCTGACCACCCACGGGCGAGCGGGCGACCCCAAGTTCGGGGTGCTCGGCCTGGTGCGGTGGTCAGGCCGGCTCCGGATCACCCGGTTCATGCGGTGGCTGGACCGGTCGGGCCACCAGTTCGCCTACGACACCTGGCTGTTCCCAGGTCCGGTGGACCCCCCCTACGGGGCCTTCTACACCGCCAACCTCAGCATGCACCGGGTGCTGTTCGAGGAGGTCGGGGGCTTCGACGAGCGCTTCCCGTACGCCAGCTTCGAGGACCTCGAGCTGGCCTGGCGGCTGTCGCAGCGCGGCTTCCGACTGGAATACCACCCGGAGGCGGTGGCCTTCCACGCCCGCCCGGTGGACCTGGCCACCTTCCGGCGCAGGACGGCGAACGACGCCGAGTCCGCCCAGATCCTCCGCCAGGTGCAGCCCGACTTCCCGCTGGACGAGGGCCCCCGCCAGCACGGCTACCTGCGGAGGCGGCGCCGGCTGCTCCTGCAGGCGGTGGCACCGCTGGCCGACCTGGTCGGAAGATCCGACGTCCGAGCCCGCTGGTACCAGGCGGAGGTGGCCGCCGCCTACCGCGAGGGGATGGCCCGGGCGGCCGGTACGCTCGGCCCGAAGTGAGGACCGAACCACTGTGAGACCCGAGCTGCGTGCCCGCCTCCAGCGGCTCCTCTACCGGGCGGAGGAGGTCGCCCGCGACGCCCGCACGATCCGGTCGGGCGACCCCATGGCGGCCCGGTTCGCCGAGTTCGGAGCCGGCGCCATGGTCGACTGGCCCCAGGTGGCCCTCATCAACCCGGGCAGCATCGCCGTGGGCCGCAACGTCCACATCCGATCCGGTGTCTGTCTCGAGGCCCTGGCCCCGGCGGGGACGGTCATCATCCGGTTCGGCGACGACGTCCAGGTCGGCTACGGGGTGCGGATGGTCGCCGTCAACGGCATCGAGGTGGCCCCGGAGGTCGCCATTGGCCACGGCGCCACCCTGGCCGACACCATCCACGACTGGAAGAACGTCGGCGAGGAGGGCATCCGCTGGCAGGCGCCGCTCAAGACGGGGCGGCCGATGAGAATCGAGCGGGGAGCGTGGATCGGCAACAACACCGTGGCCACCGGGGGAATCACCATCGGGGCCCACGCCATCGTGGCGCCCAACTCGGTGCTGTCGCGATCGGTGCCGGCGGACTCCATCGTGGCCGGCAACCCGGCCCAGCTGCAGCGCGTCCGGCTCCCTGACGGGACCTGGAAGTGGCTGGTCGACCCCGACTCGCTGGACCTCGAGGCCCAGGCAGCAGCTGAGCGCCAGGGCTGACGCCAAGCGCGAGACTGGGGTCGTGCCGATGCGCGAGGACTGCAAGCACTTCCAGAGCCGAACCTACGCGTCCGGCGAGGCCGCCCGCTTCTGTGTCCTCGATCTCGCCCCGGAGGCCCCCTGGAAGTGCCCAGAGGGCTGCACCTCGTTCGAGCTGCGCACCGCCGATGCCGGCTGGACGCACGGCAGCCTTCAGGCCCCCCCGGTGGAAGAGGAGCCCGATCTGCCTTACGAGGACTCGACCGCCCTGCTCGACGAGGCGGAGGACGTGGTGAACGCGGCCGTTCCTGCGGCCATGGCCGAGGCGCTCGCCGATGAGCGCCGCCGCCGCTCCTGGTGGCGCCGGTGGAGCCACCGTCGCGACTGAAGCTCTCGCACACAGGAGAAAGCCGCTGAGCAACTTCACCTCTGACGTGGCGGGCGCGCTGCCCGGTCCCGATTGGCTGCGCCGGCGCCGCCTCGGGGCCCTCGAGCGCTTCCAGGCGGCCGGGCTGCCCAGCGAGTCCGAGGAGATCTGGCGGTACAGCCGGATCGACAACCTCGACCTCGACCGCTTCGCACCGGCCACGCCGAGGGGCGCGGACGGGCCCAGCGGGGTGCCCTCTGGCGCCGCCGACTCCCACCTGGGCGAGGTGATGGAAGCCCTGGGTGACCGCTCCGCCCTCGTGCTGGTGGGCCCGGACGGATCAGTCGAGGCGGACGTGGCCCGCACGGTCGCGTCCCAGGGCGTCACCGTGGGTCTGCTGTCGGAGCATCCGGAGGGCGCTGAGCTCCTCGGGGCGATCGCCGGCGGGGCGGGCGCCAAGGGAGCCGACGTCTTCGTGGACCTGGCCACCGCCTTCGCGTCCGACGCCGTCGTCGTTGATGTCCCCGCCGGCGTCTCGCTGGAGGCGCCCGTCCTGGTCGGCCACTGGTATGCGGGCGCCGCCGTGGCCCACTTCCCCCGGACCGTCGTCCGGCTCGGACCTGGGGCCCGGGCCTCAGTGGTCGAGCACCTCTCGTCCAGCCAGGACGATGTCCTTTGCTGTCCGGTGGTGGAATTGGACGTCGGGGACGGAGCCGCCCTCGACTACACGTCCATCCAACGGCTGGGTTCCCGGGCGTGGCAGCTCGGGTACCAGGGCAGCCGGGTGGGGCGCGACGCGTCGCTGCGATCTCTCGCCGCCGCCCTGGGCGGCTACTACGCCCGGTTGCGGACCGATTCCCATCTTGTCGCCGCCGGCGGCAGCGCCCAGCTCATGGCGCTCTACTTCGGCGATCACCAGCAGATGCACGACTTCCGTACGCTCCAGGAGCACGCCGCCCCCAAGACGACCAGCGACCTGCTGTTCAAGGGAGCCGCCCGCGACGAGGCGAGGGGCGTCTACAGCGGCCTCATCCGGGTGCGGAAGGGGGCGGCGGGCACGAACGCCTTCCAGACCAACCGCAACCTGGTGCTGTCGGAGGGAGCGCACGCCGAGTCGGTGCCCAACCTCGAGATCGAGGAGAACGACGTGCGGTGCAGTCACGCCTCGGCCGTGGGTCCGGTGGACGAGGACCAGCGCTATTACCTGGAGAGCCGGGGCATCCCGCCTGAGGTGGCCGATCGCCTCATCGTGCTGGGCTTCTTCGACGACCTGCTGGCCCGCTCCCCGGTGCCCGCCCTGCGCCAGCCCCTTCGGCGGGTGGTGGCCGAAAAGGCGTCCGCTCCGGCCCCGAGCGGAGGTAACGACCGTTGAGCCGGACGGTGCGGGTGTGCGCCGTCGCCGACGTAGAGCGCGACAGCGCCCGGCGCTTCGACGTAGATGGCCACCGCCTCGCCGTCGTCCGGGTGGGTGACGACTTCTACGTGATCGGTGACCGCTGCAGCCACGCCAACTACTCGTTGTCCGAGGGTGAGGTCTTCCCGGAGGAGCTCGAGGTCGAGTGCTGGAAGCACGGCAGCACCTTCTCGTTGGTAACCGGTGAGCCGCAGTCCCTGCCGGCGACCAAGCCGGTTCCGGTCTACGAGGTGAAGGTGGAGGGAGACGATGTGGTGGTGAGGCTTCCTTGAGCATGTTGGCGATCCGTGATCTCGCCGCCGGTATCACCGGCCGGCGCATCCTCAACGGGATCAACCTCGAGGTGGGCAGCGGCGAGGTCCACGCCGTCATGGGGCCGAACGGGTCGGGCAAGTCGACCCTGGCCCACGTGGTGATGGGCCGGCCCGGCTACGAGGTGCTCGGCGGCAGCGTCACCATCGACGGCGTGGAGCTGCTGGGGGAGCCGACCTGGCGCCGGGCCCAGGCCGGGCTGTTCCTCGCCTTGCAGTACCCGATCGAGGTGCCCGGGGTGTCACTCGAAGAGGCGATGGAGGAGGCGGTGGCGGCCGGCGGGGGGGAGCGGCGATCGGTGCCGGCGGCGGTGACGAGGGAGGCAACTCGCATCGGACTCGACGAGCGGATCCTCGCCCGCGCCCTGAACGTCGATCTCTCGGGGGGGGAGAAGAAGCGCAACGAGACCCTCCAGCTGGGAGTGCTTCGGCCCAAGTTCGCCCTGCTCGATGAGATCGACTCCGGGCTCGACGTCGACGCCCTGCGAGCGGTGGCCAGGCGAGTGGAGGAGGCCACCGAGGAGTTCGGCCTCGGTGTCCTCGCCATCACCCATTACAGCCGCCTGCTGCGCGAGCTCCGTCCCGACGTCATCCACGTTCTGTCTCAGGGGCGCATCGTCGACTCCGGTGGTCCGGAGATGGCCGAGGAGCTCGAGCGGACGGGTTACGCGGCCTACGGCACCACGGACGGACAGGAGCCCAGCCCCGGGCCCGCCCCGGCCGAGGCCGATCCTTTCGCCGACCCGCTGGCCTGACCGCCGACCGCCCGGTCACGCGGCGGGGACGGGACCCCCCTCGGCGATGAGCTTCTGATAGGCCGGCATCCGGCTCATCCGGTTGACGAGAAGGGCGCCGACGACCCGGTCCTGGCGGCGGTAGGCGGCCACGAACTTCCAGTCGTCCACCGAGCCTTCGACCACCGTCACCTCGTCGTCGGGTTGGGCGGTGCCGACGAACTGGAGCTTCGAGCCGTACTGGTCGGACCAGAAGTAAGGGACATGGTCGAAGGGCTCGAGCTCCTCGGGGGCGGCCCGCAGGAGGTTGCCGGCCGCGGCCTGGCCCTGGGCCACGGCATTGTCCCAGTGCTCGAAGCGCATTTCCTCGCCGAACAGGGGATGCGCCCAGCGGGCGACGTCGCCCGCGGCCACGATGTCGTCCGCCACCCCGCCGTCCTCCCTCAGGGCCCGGCAGGTGGCGTCGCACACCACCCCGTCGTCGAGCCGCAGCCCGGATCCTTCGAGCCACTCGGTCGCCGGCTTGACGCCGACGCCGACCACCACCAGGTCGGCCGCCACCACCTCGCCGTCGCCCAGGCGGACGCCCCGCACCCGCCCCGATCCGTCCAGTCCCTCGACGGCCGCGCCGAGGCGGATGTCGGTCCCGTGCTGGCGGTGCAGCCGGGCCACCACCTCCCCCATGGTCGGCCCGAGGGCACGCTCCAGCGGAACGGGCATCGCCTCGACCACGGTGACATCGAGGTCCTGCCCCCGACAGGTGGCCGCCACCTCGGAACCGATGAATCCGGCGCCGATCACCGCCACCCGGGGGCCCGACTCCATGGCCCGGCGGATGGCCAGGCAGTCGTCGATCGTCCTGAGGTAGTGGACCCCTTGAAGATCCGGAAGGCCGGGCAGGCGGCGGACGTCCGCCCCGGTGGCGATGACGAGACCGTCGAAGTCCAGGCTGGTGCCGTCGTCCAAGCCGATGGTGCGGTCGTCCACGGACAGCGAGGCGGCCCGAACGCCGGTGCGGAACTCGAGGTCGAGGCCGTCTTCGATCTTGAGCTGGGCCCGCTCGGGTTGCCACTTGCCCGAAAGGATCTCCTTGGAAAGCGGCGGCCGCTGGTAGGGGAGGTGAGGCTCGGCGCCGATGACGACCACGGGGCCCTGGTGACCTTGGCGACGGATGGTGCGGGCGGCGGTGAGGCCGGCCAGCGAGCCGCCGACGACGGCGACACGCCTCATGACGCCGACGCCCTAGTCGTCTTCGATGGTGATCGACTGGGTGGGACAGAGCCGGGCGGCTTCCTCCACCTTCTGACGCAGGTCCTCGGAGGGGGACTCCTGCAGGATGTAGAGGTAACCGTCGTCGCGCACTTCGAAGACCTCAGGAGCCACGCTCATGCACACCGCGTTGCTCTGGCACGTGTCGAAGTCGACGACCACCTTCATGCTGTCCCTCCTCGCTGGCCCTGGGGCGAGGAACGTAGCAGGGCCGAAAGCCGGACCCTACGAAGGGCCGGCGGAGCCGTTGGCGCCGTCGAGTCCCTGAGCGAGGGTGTTCCACGCCAGGGTGGCGCACTTGATCCGGACCGGGAACTTGACGACCCCCTGCAGAGCCTCGAGGTCGCCCATGGGGGGAGCCTCCTCGCCGTCGGCCCCCTGGCCGTTGGCGCCTAGCTCGCGGTCCTCGGCGTCCAACCGGGCTTCGTGGATCGACATCATCGCCTTGAACGCTCGGAGGAGCGCCCGGGCCTCGTCGAGGGTCTTGCCCTTCACCGCCGAGGACATCATCGACGCCGATGACTGGCTGATCGAGCAGCCTTGTCCGGCGATCTTGAGGTCGACCACCTTCTCGTCTCGCACGTCGAGGTACAGGACGATCTCGTCACCGCACAGGGGGTTGAAGCCCTCGTAGCGGTGGGCGGGCGGGCACTCCAGCTCCCCGCGGTTACGGGGGTTGCGGTAGTGGTCGAGGATGATCTCTCGGTAGAGGTCTTCGAGGCCTGGCATCGCTCTCTCTATCAACCGTCGGTCAGCCGAAGAACTTCCTGGCCTCGGCCAAGGCCTCGGACAGGGCGTCCACATCGGACTCGTCGTTGTAAACGTAGAAGGAGGCCCGGGCCGTCGCCGTCACGCCCAGGTGGCGCATCAGCGGCTTGGCGCAGTGGTGACCGGCCCTCACGCACACCCCGGCGGTGTCGAGCACCTGCGACAGGTCGTGGGCGTGGATGTCGCCCAGAGCGAGGGAGATCACCCCGCCGCGGGAGGCGGGGTCGGCCGGCCCGTAGATCACCAGGTCGGGGTGGTCAGCGGCCAGCTTGCACAGGGCGTAGGAGGTCAGCTCGACCTCGTGGCGACGAACGGCGTCCATGCCCAGCCCCGTCAGGTAGTCCACCGCGGCGCCCAGGCCGATGGCCTCGGCGATGGGCGGCGTGCCCGCCTCGAACTTCCAGGGGACGTCGGCCGGCAGGAAGCCGTCGAGCCGGACGTCGCTGATCATCTCGCCGCCGCCGAGGAACGGGGGCATCTCCTCCAACAGGTCCTCGCGGGCCCACAGACAGCCGATGCCGGTCGGGCCCAGCATCTTGTGGCCGGTGAAGCCGAGGAAGTCGCAGCCGAGCTGCTGTATGTCGGTCGCCAGGTGGGGGACGTACTGGGCGGCGTCGGCGAGGAACAGGGCGCCGGCGGAGTGGGCGGCCTCGGCCAGCTCGGCCACCGGGTTAATGGTGCCGAGAACGTTCGACATGCACGTGACGCCGACGAGCTTGACGCCGTCCACCAGACGATCGAGGTCGGACAGGTCGAGCTGGCCGTCGGCGGTGAGCCGGATGTAGCGCAGCTCGATGCCCCGCTCCTCGGCCAGCATGAGCCATGGGACCAGGTTGGCGTGGTGCTCCATCTCGGTGAGCAGCACGGCGTCGCCGGCCGTCAGGTTGCGGCGGCCCCAGCTGTGGGCCACCAGGTTGATGGCCTCGGTGACGTTCTTGGTGAAGACGATCTCGCGGGCCGACCGGGCGTTGACGAGGCGGGCGAGCTTGGCTCGGGCCTCTTCGAACTGCCGGGTCGCCTCCTCGGCGATGGCGTACACGCCCCGGTGCACGTTGGCATGGGTCGTCTCGTAATAGCGGGTCATGGCGTCGAGGACCTGGCGGGGCTTCTGGGACGAGGACGCCGAGTCGAGGTACACGAGGCGACGCCCGTTGACCTCGACGTCAAGGATGGGAAAGTCGGACCGGATCGCCTTGACGTCCAGCGGTTGGGCCCCCACCTGCGCGGCGCGGTCGTGGTCTACCGCCGCCACGACTCGTACCCCCCCTCTTCGAGGCGTCGGGCCAGCTCGGGTCCACCGCTGTCCACCACCCGCCCGTCGAGCAGGATGTGGACCCGGTCGGGGGTCAGCTCGTCGAGGATCCGCTGGTAGTGGGTGATCAGCAGCACACCCAGCGACGGCCGCGACGCCCGGACCTCGCGGATGCCCTGGGCGACGGTGCGCAGGGCGTCGATGTCGAGGCCGGAGTCCGTCTCGTCGAGGATGGCCACCTCAGGCTCGAGGATCGCCATCTGCAGGATCTCGTTGCGCTTCTTCTCCCCGCCGGAGAAACCCTCGTTCAGGTAGCGGTCGCCGAAGGAGGGGTCCATGCCCAGCTTCTTCATCCACTCCATGATCGAGACCCGCAGCTCGAGCACCGACAGCTCCATGCCCTTACGGGCCGACAGCGCCTGGCGCAGGAACTGGACCACCGGCACGCCGGCGATCTCCTCGGGGTACTGAAAGGCCAGGAAGACCCCCGCCTTGCCCCGCACGTCGGTCGGCCACCCGGTGATGTCCTCCCCCCGGAAGAGGATCCGGCCGCTGGTGACCCGGTAGGAGGGGTTCCCGAGAAGGGCATTGGCCAGGGTCGACTTACCCGACCCGTTCGGCCCCATGAGAGCGTGAACCTCTCCCTCCTCGACCGTGAGGTCCACGCCGCGCAGGATCGGGGCGCCGTCCGCGGTGACGTGGAGGTCCTCGATCTGGAAGAGGGGTGGTGCCACCATCCGAGTATATTTTCACTACGCCGATAGGGGAAACCCCCGGGAGGGTTTGGGGCCCCGCTGGCGGTACTCTCGGCTCGGTGGGGGAGCGTAGGACGGCGTCGATCGGTGGGGTCCACCCCGTCCCGTCCCCCTGGGTGCCCGGATCGGTGCTGCTGGCCGAGGGGTCATCCTTCGCCATCTCCGACCCCGCCGGGGATATGACCGGGGCCGGGCTCCACGGCCTCTTCCTCGGCGACCTGCGGGTGCTGTCGCGCTGGGAGCTCCGGGTGAACGGGGCCTCGCCCGAGCCGATCACCGTCGCCCCCGACGGGCCCTTCGCTGCCACCTTCGTCTCGCGGGCCCGGGCGGCGGCCGACACCGCCGAGCCCAGCCTGGTCGTGCTGCGCCGGCGCCAGGTGGCCTCCGGCCTGGTGGAGGAGATCGAGGTGCGCAACTTCGGCGACGAGGCCGCCTACTGCTCGGTGGAGCTGTGGGCCGAGGCCGACTTCGCCAGCCTCTCTGAGGTCCGCGACGGCGCTGCCCACACCGGGGGAGGGGTCCTCGCCGACGCCGAGGGGCCGGAGCTGAGCTTCCGCTACCGGCGGGCGGACGCCCGCTTCGGCATCCGGGTGCTGTTCCCCGAGGCGGCCCGGGTCGGCCCCGACGGAGCGGCCTTCGAGGCGATCGTCCCGGCCGGCGGGCGCTGGACGGCGACGGTCGACGTCTACAGCGCCGCCGACGGCGAGGCGGGCAACGGTGGGGCGGCGGCCGGGGCCCATCCGAGGTCCGCGGCCCGAGCTCAGCCGGCCGAGCGGCTGGCCCGGTGGCGCCGGCAGGTGCCGTTGGTGTTCACCGACTACCCACCCCTCGAGCAGGCGCTACGACGCAGCGCCGAGGACCTGGGATCGCTGCGGCTGTTCGATCCCGATCATCCCGAGCGGGTGTTGGTGGCGGCCGGCGTGCCGTGGTCGATGGCCGTCTACGGGCGTGACTCGTTGCTCACCTCGTGGATGGCCCTTCCCTTGGACCCCGACCTGGCCATGGGGGTCCTGCAGACCCTGGCCCGCTTCCAGGGCTCCGAGGTCGACCCCCGCACCGAGGAGGAGCCCGGGCGAATCCTGTACCGCATGCGCTTCGGCGCCCCCGAGGCCCCGGGCGGCCTGTCCTACGGGTCGGTGGACGCCACCCCGCTGTTCGTCATGCTCCTCGGGGAGCTCCGACGGTGGGGGCTGGCCTCCGAGGTGGTCGACGAGCTGCTGCCCCACGCCGACCGGGCCCTCGAATGGGTGCGCGAGCACGGCGACCGCGACGGGGACGGCTACGTCGAGTACCGCCGCCAGAGCGACCGGTCCCCCGTCAACCAGGGCTGGAAGGACTCCCCCCGCGGCATCCGCTTCAGCGACGGGAGGGTGGCCGAGCCGCCCATCGCCGTGGCCGAGGTGCAGGGCTACGTGTACGCCGCCTACGTGGCCCGGGCCCACTTCGCCCGAGAGGCCGGTGACGAGGCCGCCGCCCGCTCCTGGCACACCCGGGCGGCCGAGCTGAAGGCGGCGTTCAACCGCGACTTCTGGTTGCCCCACCGGGGCTGGTACGCCTTGGCCCTCGACGCCGACAAGCGCCCGGTCGACGCCCTCTGCTCGAACATGGGCCATTGTCTGTGGACCGGAATCGTCGACGAGGAGCGGGCTCCGGTGGTCGCCGAGCGGCTCATGTCCCCCGAGATGTTCAGCGGCTGGGGGCTGCGCACGCTCGGCTCGACGATGGGCGGGTACAACCCGGTCAGCTATCACTGCGGGGCGGTGTGGCCCCACGACACGGCCATCGCCGCCGCCGGTCTCATGCGCTACGGCTTCGTGGAGGAGGCCCAGCGCCTGGCCATGGGGATGCTGGCCGCCGCGGCCAGCTCAGGGGGCCGCCTGCCCGAGCTCATGAGCGGACTGTCCCGCGACGAGCTCCCCTCCGTCGCCCCCCACCCGGGCGCCTGCTCGCCCCAGGCGTGCTCGGCTGCCGCCCCGCTGTTGCTGCTGCGCAGCCTCCTGCGCTTCGACCCGTGGGTTCCCAACGGCCGGGTGTGGTTGGCGCCGGCGCTGCCCGAGGAGATCGGACACCTGGTGGTCGACCGGGTTCCCCTGGGCGGGGCCCGCATCCGCATCGAGGTCGACGGTCCTTCGCTCAAGGTGGAGGGGCTACCGGCCGGCGTCGAGCTGGTCCAGGCCGGCCGTCGCCCGCTGACCGCCGGCTGACCGGCCGGGGTCGGATCAGCTGGTGGCCGGGCCGGGCGGGGCCCAGCGCCACACCACGTCGCCCAGCTGGCGCGGCTGGGCCTCGGGCGCCCGGCCCGGCTCGGCGGTGCCGAGGTAGAGGAAGCCGACGATCTGGTCGGCTTCGGACAGCCCGAGGGCGGTCTTGACCGCCGGGTCGTAGGCGGCGTCCCCGGTCCTCCACATGGACCCGTAGCCCAGGGCGGTGGCGGCCAGGAGGGCGTTCTCCGCCGCGGCGGCCACCGCCGCCACCTGCTCCACTTCGGGAACCTTCGGATGGGCCCGGGGGCTGGCCCCGACCACCACCACGACCGGGGCCCGGCCGAGCTTCGTGCGCTCCTTCTCGAGCTGGCCGGTGGTGGGCTCCGCCCGGTCGCGCCGGCAACGGGCCAGGTACGCCTCGGCCAGGACGTCCCCGAAGGCGTCCTTGGCCGGGCCCTCGAGCACCACGAACCGCCAGGGCCGCAGCTCCTCGTGGTCCGGGGCGGACACCGCCGCGGTCAGGATGGTCTGGAGCTCGGCGGGGGAGGGGGCCGGGGGGCCCAGTCGGCCGATCGAGCGGCGGGAGAGGATGGTGTCGAGGGCAGCCCGGCCGGGCTCGGCGCTCACCAGCCCCGGTCGATCCATTCCTGCAGGTGGGGGCGCTCCCGCCCGATCGTGGTGTCGTCCCCGTGGCCCGGCATGACGACGGTGTCCGCCGGCAGGGGGGAGAACAGCCGCGTCTCGATCGACTCGATGATCGCCCCGAAGTCGCCACCCGGAAACTTGGTGGCGCCGGGCCCGCCGGGGAAGAGGGTGTCCCCGCTGAACACGACGGGCGACCCCTCCAGCCGGAAGCACATCGACCCCGGGGTGTGGCCCGGAGTGTGGATGGTGGTCAGCCGCAGGTCGCCCACCTCGATCACCGATTCGTCCTCCAGGACGAAGTCGTAGGAGGGGAGCATCCCGGCGTCAGCGGCCGTCACCCCCACGTCGTAACCGGCGTCGCGCACGGCCGGCACGGCCTGGATGTGGTCCCAGTGGCCGTGGGTCTCGAGGACCTTGCGCACCCCCAGCCGGCGGCAGAGGTCCAAGAGACGCTCGTGCTCGTTGGCGGCGTCGATGAGAACGGCCTCGCCGGTCGACTTGCACCGCAGGACGAAGACGTTGTTGTCCATGGGGCCGACGACGACCTTGTGGATCTCGGCCCGTCCATCCTCGAAGTGGACCGTCGACATGGTTGACCTCCGTCCCCGCCGTACCGCCGATGTGCCCCTTGACCGCCCGGTCTAGTAGAACGGTGGGGCCACCGTACTAGCCGTCCGAGGGGGATGAGCCCGTGAACTTCGCCTTCAGTGAGGAGCAGGAAGAGCTCCGCCGCTCCGTTCGCCGGTTCCTGGATGACAAGTCTCCGATCACCGAGGTCCGCCGCCTGATGGAGACGACCGAGGGCTACGACCCCGCCGTCTGGTCCCAGATGGCCAACCAGCTCGGGCTGCAGGGCCTCACCATCCCGGAGGAGTACGGAGGGTCGGGCTTCAGCTACGTCGAGCTCATCGTGGTGCTGGAGGAGATGGGCCGGTCGCTGCTGTGCGCCCCCTACTTCTCGACGGTGGCTCTGGCGGCCAACGCCATCCTCGCCTCGGGCGACGACGCCGCCAAGAAGGAGCTGCTCCCGGGCATCGCCAGCGGTGAGACCATCGCCACCCTGGCCCTCACCGAGGACAACGGGCGCTGGGACCTCGAGGGCATCCAGCTGCAGGCCAAGAAGTCGGGCGACGGCTACACCCTCGACGGCCACAAGATGTTCGTCATCGACGGGCACACCGCCAACCTGATCGTGGTGGTCGCCCGCACCAGCGCCGGCATCAGCTTCTTCGCCGTGGACGGCGACGCCCAGGGCCTGACCCGCACGGCCCTGTCCACCATGGACATGACCCGCAAGCAGGCCCGCCTCGAGTTCTCCGGCACCCCGGCCCGCCTGATCGGGGCCGACGGCGGCGCCGAGGCCGCCCTGTCCAAGACGCTCGACCTGGCCGCGGTGGCCCTGGCCGCCGAGCAGGTCGGCGGTGCCCAGCGCTGCCTGGACATGAGCGTGGAGTACGCCAAGGTCCGGATTCAGTTCGGCCGGCCCATCGGCTCCTTCCAGGCCATCAAGCACAAGTGCGCCGACATGCTCCTCGAGGTGGAGTCGGCCAAGTCGGCCGCCTACTACGCCGGCTGGGCCGCGGCCGAGGACTCCGACGAGCTGCCGGTGGTGGCCAGCCTGGCCAAGGCCTACTGCTCCGAGGCCTACTTCCACGCCGCGGCCGAGAACATCCAGATCCACGGCGGGATCGGGTTCACCTGGGAGCACGACGCCCACCTCTACTTCAAGCGGGCCAAGTCCTCCGAGCTGCTCCTCGGGGACCCGACCTACCACCGCGAGCTGCTCGCCCAGCGCATCGGCATCTAGGTCCGGACCGGCGCCGGTCGACCCCCGCGGCGGCCGGAAACATGCACCGGCCACCTCCCCTCGTCGGGTAGCCTGACGGCACCAGAGAAAGGAGGTGGTCCAACTGAGTCATCAACGTCTTGGGACCCTGGAGGTGGCTGGCCGCTAGGCGGCCGCTGGACCACCTGGTGAATCCCAGCCAGACACCGCCCGCCTGATCCGGTCGGGGGCTGGTCCCACCCGAAGCGGTACGGACTGCGGGTCCTTTCCGGCAGTTTCTCAGAGCGAGGGGGCGCCATCGGCGCCCCCTCGCCGCGTCTCGCCGCTGCCGCGGCCCATTAGGTTCGGCTCGATGATGGACGAGGTCCTCGAGAGTGCGGGCCTGAAGCTCGGCGCCCACCTCGCCCGGCCCAAGACCCGTGGCGCCGGCCGCCGCCCCGGCCTGGTCCTCGCCCACGGTTTCCCCGCCGCCCCGGCCGGCGCCGGCCAGGCGGGTTCCACCTATCCCGAGCTCGCCGACTGGTTGGCCGCCGAGGCCGGCTGGGTCGTCCTGGCCTTCAACTTCCGGGGGGCGGGCACCTCCGAGGGGGACTTCTCGCTGGGCGGCTGGCTGGCCGACCTACGGTCAGCCGTCGACCACCTCTCGTCCCAACCCGATGTGTCGGGCGTCTGGCTGGCCGGATTCCGCGACGGGGGCTCCCTGGCGTTGTGCGTGGCGGGCGAGGACCCCCGGGTCCGTGGTGTCGCCGCCCTGGCCGCCCCCGTCGACTTCGACCGCTGGGCCTCGGAGCCCCGCCGCTTCCTCGAGGAGGCCCGCCGGGCCGGGGTGATCCGCCGGCGGGAGTTCCCACCCGACTTCGACGCCTGGGCCCGCGAGCTGCGCGAGATCAAGCCCCTCACCGGGGCCGCCGGCGTTCCCCCCCGTCCACTCCTCGTGGTGCACGGGACCGACGACGTCACCGTGCCGCTGATGGACGCCAGGGCGTTGGCCGACGCCGTGTCCAACAAGGTCGAGTTCCGGGTCCTGAACGGCGCCGGCCACCACCTGCGCCACGATCCGCGGGCGGTCGCCATCCTCCTCGGGTGGCTGGAGCGTCAGGAGGTCTAAACGCTGGTGGCCACGGCCCGGTCGATCGCCGAGGCCAGCTGGCGGGCGGCCTCCTCGGGGTCGGCCGCCTCGGTGAACCACCGGACGGCCACGAACCTGGTGGCCCCGGCTGCCACCATCGGCCCAACGGTGTCGGGGGTGACGCTGCCGGTGACGTAGAACGGGAGCCTGCTCCGGTCGGCCGCGTAACGCAGGTAGGCGAGGCCGGTCGGCGGTCGATCCGGATGGGTGGCGGTCGGAGCCACCGGGCCGGTCGAGATGTAGTCGACGGGCTCCCCCTGGGCGGCGTCGAGCTCGGGCGGTCCGTGGGTGGAAAATCCGATCACCGCCTCGTCGCCGAGGATGCGGCGGGCCACGGCGGGAGGGCAGTCGTCCTGTCCCACGTGCACCCCGTCAGCTCCGGCGGCCAGGGCGAGGTCGGGCCGGTCGTTGAGGATGAACGGGACGCCGCCGGCCCGGCAGGCGGATCCCACCAGCTCAGCCCGGCGGAGAAGGCTCCGGTCGTCCAGGAGCTTCTCCCGCAGCTGGACCACATCGACGCCTCCACGGATGCAGGCGGCCACGAAATCGGCGAGATCGGGCCGGTCGGGCGTGCAGAGGTAGAGGCGGCGCCCGTCGAGCTTGTCGGGGATCAGCTCCTCGCCTTCTTAGCGGCCGTCTTCTTGGCTGTCGTCTTCTTGGCTGCCGTCTTCTTGGCTGTCGTCTTCTTGGCTGCCGTCTTCTTGGCTGTCGTCTTCTTGGCTGCCGGCTTCTTCGGTACCGCCTTCTTGGCCGCCGCCTTCATGTCCGCCTTGTACTGGCGGACTCTCGCCAGCGAATCCGGGCTCTCGATGTCGGCCACTGAACGGAAGCTGCCCGCCTCGCCGTAATGGCCAGCGGCCTCGCGCCATCCAGAAGGGCGAACGCCGAGCTGCTTGCCCAGGAGGGCCAGGAAGATCTTCGCCTTCTGCTCGCCGAACCCGGGCAGCGCCTTCAGGCGCTTGAGTAGCTCGATGCCCGAGTCCGCCCCGTCCCACACCGCGGCGGGGTCGCCTCCGTACTCGTCGACGAGCACCCGACACAGCTCCTGCACCCGGGCGGCCATCGACCCCGGGAAGCGGTGGAGGGCGGGGGGGCCGGAGAAAGCGGCGGCCAACCGGTCGGGGTCGGCGGCCGCGATCTCGCCGGCGTCGAGTCTTCCGCCCAGGCGCTCCTGCAGGAGCAGTGGGGACTTGAAGGCCCACTCCAGCGGGATCTGCTGGTCGAGGACCATCCCTACCAACAGAGCGAGCGGACTCTCGCTGAGGAGTTGATCTGCTTCGGGGTCCTGCGCCAGGTGCAGTTCAGCCACAGGGCGAGGTTACCGGGCCGGCTTCGCCTAGGGCCCTACCATTCGAGCGTGACCCGGTCGTCGGCGCCGCCGAACCCACGAGCCAGCGAGGGGTGCGACGGCTGACCTCGTGTACACCGCCAACGTCTCGGTGGACGGCTACACCGAGGACCGCGACGGTCGGCTCGACTGGTCCGCCCCCGACGAAGAGGTCTTCGCCTTCGTCACCGAGCTCGAGAGGCCGGCCGGCACCTACCTGTACGGACGCCGGATGTACGAGGCCATGCGCGTATGGGGTACCGAAATACCTTCCGTCGACGGAATCGAGGATCGCTACGTTCGGGGATTCGCCGAGATGTGGCGGAGCGCCGACAAGATCGTGTACTCGCGCAGCCTTGGTGCGGTATCCGATGCCCGCACGACGCTCGAGCGGGAGTTCGACCCCGACGCCGTCCGGCGCCTGAAGGGGACCGTGGCTCGGCGCATCACCATCGGGGGGGCCACTCTCGCCGGAGTCGCTCTCGCCGCCGGTCTGGTGGATGAGCTCCGCCTGTTGACCGTCCCCGTGGTGCTCGGCGGAGGGAAACCCGGCCTGCCCACAGAGGCGACCTTGCCTCTGCGCCTAATGGAGTCTCGAAGGTTCGCCAACGGCGTGGTGTACCTCCGCTACCGGGTGAACTCGGACTCGGGGCCCTCGTCGCCGTCACACGTCCTCGAAGGCGGCGTTGTACAGGATCTCCCATAGGTGCCCGTCGGGGTCCTGGAAGTAGCCGCTGTAGACACCAAAGGGGCGGTCGTAGGCCCTGACCGTGATGGTGGCGCCGGCTCGCTCAGCCGCGTCCAGCAGGGAGTCGACCTCCTCACGGCTGTGGACGGCGTGCCCGATGCTGAACTGACAGGTGCCCGGGGAGGGCACCGGCACCTTGGCGTCCTTGGCCAGCTCGTTTCGCGGGAACACCGACAGGATCAGCCCGCGCTCCAGTTCGAACAGGGCGATGGCGCCCGCAGCCATCTCATCGTCGCCCTCGAATTCGGAGGCAACCACCCCGGCGGACCGCAGCCCGAGGCGTCGGTAGAACGAGAGTGACCTCTCGAGGTCATCGACCCCGAGGGTGATGACGTGGATCCGAGGCCTCACGCTCTCTCCCTGGGCAGGTCCGACTCGGCCAGCCGGTCAGGCGTCGCGGCGCTTCAGGAGGACGGCGCCAGCCACCAGGGCGGCGGCCGCGTAGGCGCAGAACACCCCGAAGCCCGCCCACGGGGACAGGACCCGCCCGTCGCCGAACGCCGAGCCCATGATGGCCGAGCCGGCGACCGACGGAAGGTAGGGGTTGATCACGTTCTGCCACGAAGAGGGCAGAGCGGCGACGATGCCCGGCAGGATCAGCAACAGCCCCACCACGGTGGCGATGGCGCCCGCCGTTCGCCGGATCATGGTGCCGAGTCCGACGCTGAGCAGCCCGACGACGGTGAGGTAGAGGCCGGCCCCGATTACCGAGCGGAGGGCTCCTGGGTCACTTAGGTGTGCCTCGAGCCCCTTCTGGGAGAGGATGGCCTGGCCCACGAAGAACGCCCCGAACGACGAGGCTATGCCGAGCACGGCCATCACCGCGGTGAACACCAGGCTCTTGGCGATGAGCACGGTCCGCCGCTGGGGGACAGCGGCCAGGGTGGCCCGTATGGATCCCGTCGAGTACTCGCTGGTGACGATCAGGACGCCGAGGACACCGACAGCCAGCTGGGCCATGAAGAAGCCCCGCAGGCTGTGGGTGGTGGCGTTGAAGGTGAGTCGCTCGATTGGGTTCAGCCGGTCGTAACGCGAGACGAAGGCGAAGGCGAACAGGGCGCCGAGCCCGATCATGCCCACCACGGTCACGAAGAGGGTCCAATAGGTCGACCGCACCGTTCGGAACTTGATCCACTCCGACCGCACCACATCGGGGAGCAGGGGGCGAGATGTCTCGGGGCGGGCGATGCCCGGTAGGGCTGTCGTGGTCATGGCTCAGGCGACCTTTCCTTCGTCGGCGTGGGCGAACTCGCCGGCCTCGCGGGTCAGTTCCATGTAGGCGTCCTCCAGAGTGGCGCGTTGCGTCACCAGCTCGTGGAGCACGATTCCGTGGTGGGCGGCCACCTCTCCCACCGCAGCGGC
Organism: Actinomycetota bacterium; assembly: GCA_021325435.1. Lineage (GTDB taxonomy): Bacteria > Actinomycetota > Acidimicrobiia > Acidimicrobiales > JAJPHE01 > JAJPHE01. The sequence continues at coordinate 24,515 of JAJPHE010000129.1, forward strand.
GTCGCAGCCGGTCACGGCCAAGGCGCCGTCCGGTTCGACCTCTACCCTCGCCCCGCGGTCGCCCAGCAGCTGGGTGAGCCGGGGTGCCTCCGGGGAGCGGACCCGTACGAACCCGCCCGAGCCCTGTCGGATGAAGGCTTCGACGCTGGTGTCGGCGATCAGGCGCCCCCGGCCGATGACGATGAGGTGCTCGGCGGTCATCGACATCTCGCTCATGAGGTGGCTGGACACGAACACCGTGCGCCCGTCGCGGGCGAGGGAACGGAGGAGGTTGCGGATCCAGACGATTCCCTCGGGGTCGAGCCCGTTCACCGGCTCGTCCAACAGCAGGACCCCGGGGTCGCCCAGGAGGGCGGCGGCGATGCCCAGGCGTTGCTTCATCCCCAGTGAGAAGCCTCCGGCCCGCTTTCCGGCCACCGAGGACAGGCCCACGACCTCGAGCACCTGGTCCACCCGCGCCCGGGGTATGCCGTTGGACGCGGCCAAGGCCAGAAGGTGATTCCGGGCGCTGCGGCCGGGGTGGATGGAGTGGGACTCGAGGGTGGCGCCCACCTCGAACAGGGGCCGACGCAAGGACCCGTAGGGGGCCCCGCCCACCTTGACGGTGCCGGCGGTCGGCGAGTCCAGACCCATGATGAGACGCATGGTCGTTGACTTGCCGGCTCCGTTGGGACCGAGAAACCCGGTCACCCGGCCCGGCGTGACGTCGAAAGTCAGGTCGTCGACGGCGAGCGTTGGGCCGTAGCGCTTGCTGAGGCCGCGGGCCTCGATCATCTGGCACCTCCTGGTCCGCCCCCAGAATGCCCGCCCCGGCTCGGCCTGTCGTCCGCCTCCGGGACCTTTCCGGATCGCTGTCGTACATCCCAGGGTGTACTGCGGGCCGCAACCTCAGGCCGATGCGGCGGACAACGGGTCGAGTTACCGTCCAGGAGATGGACCAACCGCTCCCAGTGCCGCTCACCCGGCGGATCACCGGCCGGGAATGGTTGGCCATAGACGTGGTGGTGGCGGTGCTGCTGCTCGGATCGTCGGTGGCGGCGGTGGCGACCGGGCACCGGGGCTCGGACGGCTCGCCGGGCGCCGGCCTGGACCCCCTGCGCTATCTGGCCATGGGCCTCGCCTGTGTGCCGCTGCCCGCCCGGCGGCGTCGGCCATGGGTCGTGCTGGCCTGCGCCGTGCTCGGAGACGCCGTGCTCATCGGCCTGGGCGGACGCGACCCGGCCCACCTGGCCGCCGGGCTAGCCATGTACTCGGCGGCGGCCGGGGCGCAAGCCCGGTTGCCGGCGTCGGCGATCGGTGCGGCGGTGTCCCCCCTCCTTCTGGCCGCCGTGGTCCAGGGGGCGGGGCGCACCGTGCAGACCCTGGTGTTCGCACCGGCAGTGCTCGTGGTGGGGTGGCTGGCAGGAGAGAACACCCGGGCCCGGCGCAGCTACGCCGAAGGTCTGGCCGAGCGGGCCGCCGAGCGCGAGCGCGAACAGGCCCGTCGTGCCGCCGCCGATGAGCGGGCCCGCATCGCCCGCGAGCTGCACGACGTGGTGGCCCACACCATGAGCGTGGTGGCCGTCCGCTCGGGCGTGGCCCGCGCCGTCATGGACTCCCGTCCCGACGAGGCGGCCGAGGCCCTCAGCATCATTGAGACCGTCAGCCGCCGGGGCCTCGGCGAGTTGCGCCGCATTGTCTCCGTGCTCCGTCGCGCCGACGAGAGGGGTCCGGCTCCACCGGAGGATCTGGCCCCCGCCCCCGGACTTCGCGATCTGCCTTCCCTGGTGGCTGAGGTCGGTCAGGCCGGTGTGCGGGTCGACCTCCGGGTGGAAGGGGCGGAGCGCTCCCTTCCCCCGGGACAGGACCTGTCCGCCTTCCGTATCGCCCAGGAGGCCCTGACCAACGTGGTGCGTCACGCCGCCCCCGCCGCGGCCACCCTGTCCGTCCGGTATGGCCTCGCCTCCGTGGAGATCGAGTGTGTCGACGACGGCGGCGGTCGAAGCCGACCGCCTTCCTCGTTCGACGGCGGGCACGGCCTGCCCGGGATGCGTGAGCGGGTCGCCTTGTACGGCGGTGACCTGAGCGCTGGTCCGTGGGGCGCCGGATTTCGGGTGCTGGCCCGGCTTCCGGTGACGGAGGAGACCGAGTGACGATCGGTGTCCTCATCGCCGACGACCAGGCCCTGCTGCGCGGAGGCTTCCGCGTCCTCATCGAGTCGGCGCCTGACATGACGGTCGTCGGCGAGGCCGCCGACGGTGCCGAGGCCGCTCTCATGGCCCGCCAGCACCGGCCCGACGTCGTCCTCATGGACATCCGCATGCCCGCCGTGGACGGCATCGAGGCGACCCGTCGCATCACCTCCGACCCCGCCACCGCAGCCGGCCGGGTGCTGATCCTTACCACCTTCGACCACGACGAGTACGTCTACGGCGCGCTGCGGGCCGGAGCCAGCGGCTTCGTTCTCAAGGACAGCTCCCCCGAAGAGCTTCTGGCTGCCATCCGGGTGGTGGCCGCGGGGGAGGGGTTGCTGGCCCCGAGCGTCACCCGCCGTCTCATCGACGAGTTCAGCCGGCGCCCGCCACCGGCGCCGGTGTCTGAGCTGACTGGGTCTCTCTTGTCGCTAACCGACCGAGAGCGTGAGGTGCTGGTCGAAGTGGGCCGCGGCCTGTCGAACTCCGAGATCGCTGAGCGTCTCCACATGAGCCCGGCCACCGCCAAGACCCACGTCAGTCGGCTTCTCACCAAGCTGGCCGCCCGCGACCGGGCGCAGCTGGTGGTGGTGGCTTACGAGTCCGGCCTGGTCAAGGGACTTTGAGTCCCCTGGGATCGGAGACCGACGACTTCGGGCCCTGGGCCCCGCCCGCGACCGGTGAGCTGGCCCAGATCTTCTCGGGCTCGCCCTTCCGCTGGTGGGTGACGGGGGGTGTCGCCCTCGAGCTGCACGTCGGCCGCTCGTGGCGGGGCCATTCCGACCTCGACGTGGGCATCTGCCGCTCGCAGGCGCCGGCCCTGCACCGCTGGCTGAGCGGCCGCCGCCTGTTCGTGGCGGCCGGCGGCCGGGTGACGCCCTGGGACGGCCGGCCGCTGTCCGCCGAGGCGAACGAGAACAACGTCTGGGTCAGGCAGACCCCTGATGGCCCGTGGATCTTCGACGTGGCGGTGGGGGATCGGGACGACGTCGAATGGATCTTCCGGCGCGATCCCGCCGTCAGGCGGCCCTGGGCCGAGGCGGTGCTCCGAAGTCCCGAGGGCGTGCCCTACCTCGCGCCCGAGATCCAGATCCTGTTCAAGTCCAAGGCGCCCCGCCCGAAGGACCACGTCGACGCCCGGACCGTCGTTCCGACCCTCGAGGGGCACCAGAAGGACTGGCTCAGGGCACGACTTCCTCCCGACCATCCATGGGTCGCGCTGTGCCGGTGAGCTGGCGTCAGGCATTGGTCCAGGCCGATCCGGACGTGTAGCGACGCAGCCCGGCCGAGAAGGCCGCCCACCCGGCGAGGGCGAAGGCTGCCGCCGCCGCCAGCAGCCCGGCCGCCTCGGCTGGATGGAAAGCGACCAGCAGGTTGGACGGCACGGTGGCGACGAAGGCGGCGGGCACGGCCGTGTAGAGAAGCGCTTTGGCTGCGCCGCCGAAGACGTTGGCCGGGTAGGAGGACAGCAACAGGATGGCGTGGAGACCGAGGTCGCCCGCTTCGCTCTTGCCGGCGTAGAAGGCGGCCGAGCCCGTCAGCACCAGGAACCCGGTGAGGAGGAGGACGCTGGCGGCTACCGCCGACAGGTAGATGGCGACCTCCGCCGGGCTGCGGGCGCCGACGATGGAGAACAGGACGATCCCGAAGGCGAAGTACCCCCAGGTTGACGGTGTCGATCCTGCGCACCAGCAGGTGGCTGAGGGTCGGCACGGGGAGGGCCAGGATGGCGTCGAGGTCCCCCTCTGCCGCCAGTTGCCCGATGCGCCGGCTGTTGGACAGGAACCCGAGCACGAAGCCGGCGGACGTGGTGAGGATGGAGAACAGCAGCAGGATCCGGTGGGTGTTCCAGCCTCTCAGGTTGCCTATCCGGTGGAAGAAGATGAGCCAGAAGCCCACCCAGACCAGGTCGTTGAGGACCATGGCGCCGACCTGAGACCAGAAGGCCGCCCGCTGGGCGACTGCGTCCCTCAACGCGGTCCGCAGGGTGGCGGACGTGGCCCTCATCCGCCCACCACCTGGAGCCTTCTCTGGCCGGCCGCGAACATCCCGGCGGCGGCGGCGACGGTCACGATCAGCCAGACGACCTGGAGACCGATCAGGCCGAGGGCGAGGTGTCCCGAGGCGAGCCGGGCGGGGACGTAGGACATGGCCATGAAGGGCAGGGCCAGAGCGATGTGGTGCAGCCACGCCGGGAGCACCTCGAGGGGCAGGAGCATGCCCCCGAGAATGAAGACGAACTTCTGGTACAGGAACCACGTGGACCGGGCGTCGCGGGTCCAGAAGGCGGCGGCCGCCACCGCGTGCTGCATGGCCAGGTTGCAGCAGACCGCCAGGGCCAGTGAGGGAAGGGCCACTAGAACCCCGGTCCACGACGGCGGCCGGCCGACCACGACGAGGGCGAGGACGGCGCCGATTCCGGCCAGCGGAAGCACCCGGGCCACGGCCTGGCCGCTCTCGGTGGCCAGCCGTACGAGGACCAAGGGGGTGGGGCGCAACAACTCGACGGCGACCGACCCGTCGGCGATGTCCTGGCCGATGTACTCGATCATCCGGACGTTGAGCGCCACCGTGGCCGCTTCTGAGAAGGCGATGTACCAGGTGAGGGCGGCGGCGCTGTAGCCGGCGACCTGACCGTGGTGGACGCCCGCCGCCGCCCGCCAGAGGGCGGACACGACACTGACCACGATGAAGTAGAAGCCCGACGAGACGGCCAGGGCGGAGGGGCTGGCCACGACCCGCCTCGCCGCCATCGTGGCCGCCACGGCCCACGGCTGCCTCATGGGCGGGCGGCCTGCTCGTAGATGTTGGCGATCACCTGCTCCAGAGGTGGGTCGACGATCGACAGGTCTCCGATGTCGGCCCGCTCGAGGAGCACGTCGACCACCTTGCGGACCGGGGTGATGGTGGTGTCCACCGCCAGGCGCAGGCTGGTGGCGTCGGCTGTCACGACTGTCACCCCGGCCATCTCGAGATTGTCGGGGGGGCGGTCGAAGGTGACTTCGACCAGCTTGGTGGCCAGGAGGCTCCGGCGCATGGAGGCCACGGTGTTGTCGTAGATCACCTGCCCGTGATTGATCACGATGACCCGCTGGGCGACGTGCTCGATGTCGGCCACGTCATGGGACGTGAGGAAGACGGTCGTCCCCTTCTCCTCGTTCAGGCGGACGAGGAGCTGGCGGAACCGTTGCTTGGCGAGCAGGTCCAGCCCGATGGTGGGCTCGTCCAGGAAGACGATCTGCGGGTCGTGCAGGAGGCAGGCAGCCAGCTCGCAACGCATTCTCTGGCCCAACGACAGGCTGCGCACGGGCATGTCGAACAGGTCGCTGGCGTCGAGGAGACCGCCCAGCTCGGCGAGGCGCCTCTCTTCTGCGCCCTCGTCCAGCCGGTAGATGGCCGCCAGCATCCGGTACGACTGGCGGGGGGTGAGCTCGAACCACAGCTGTGACCGCTGCCCGAACAGCGTGCCGATCCGTCTGGTCAGCGCCCGGCGCTGCGTCCAGGGCACGTGTCCCAGCACCTCGGCCCGGCCGGTCGTGGGGTGAAGGATGCCGGTGAGCATCTTGATCGAGGTCGACTTCCCTGCTCCGTTGGGGCCGATGTAGGCGACGCGCTCCCCGGCCCCGACGGACAGACTCAGCCCGGAGACCGCCTCCACCCCTGTCGAGCGGCGGCCGCGGAAAGTCTTGGTCAGTCCGTCAGCCCAGATGACCGCCTCGGCATGGGTGACCACCCGGAAATCGTGACCGCGCCGAGCCGAGCCCGCCGGGAATTGCGGGCCGGCCGGGTTGGTCGATCAGAGAGGAGGCCCCAGGTCACCCAGGCCTGAACGGCGGGCCAAAAGACTTCGCCGGTCGAACGGCAACGTGACGTTGGTCACCGTGTGGCCCTCACCGGTCAGCGGTTCGGTGGGCGCCCACCATGAACACCGCGATCACGGCCGGGTCACCGCCGGGGTTCTTCCAGCGGTGGCGGGTGCCGTTCTGGACGACCGTATCGCCGGGGTTCATCGTCTTCTCCGCCCCGTCGTCGAGCTCCAAGGTCACTCGGCCGGACAGGACCACCTCGAAGTCGATGGTGTCGGTCGTGTGCATGCCGGGATTATCGGGCTCCATGTGGGCCACCAGCCCGGGGAGGGTCCGGTCGAGCTGTGCGAGAGCAGCCGGCACGTCGACATCAGCGGGCATCTCCACCCGGTCACCAGGAGGCAGGGAAAAGAACCCGAACCGGTAGCCGCCGACGGCAGGAAAGTAGGTGGGTTGATCCGGCGGGGTGCCGGGGCCGGGAAAGGTCGGGGCTTGATCTCCGCCCCACAGACGGTGGAACTCGGCGCCGGGGATGAGCGGGTTGGTAATCGGTTCAACGTCCTCGTCGGCTACGAACACCGACTTGCCTTCCGGAGTGTGCCCCGTCACGACCCTGCGGATCTTCATCGTCGCTCCTTTCGCCTGAACGTCTGCCTACCTGGCTTCCGGGGCGGAATCATCGATCACCACCCGGTTGCCGGGGAGGCGGTGACCGCCCTTCGAGGCTCCGGACCGCCTCCTCGACGCTGCGGTACAGGTTCTCCGGGCCGATGTCGGCCAGCAGCCCGCTGTGTTTGAGGTCGTGGTGCACCAGGTGTGAGGCCCGGGCGATGGCGGTGGATACACCCCGGCTCTTCAGGTCGGCCGCCAGCTGTCCAAGGGCTCGGGCGCCCGTGTAGTCGATGTCGGAGATCCCGTCGGCGTCGAGGACTAAGGAATGCACGCCGGCCCGGCTGTCGGCCACCAGCTCGGAGATCCGCAACCGGACGTAGTCGGCGTTGGCGTACCAGAGCGGGGCGTAGATCATGTAGACGAGCACGCCGGGCACCTGCTCGGTCGCCAGCCCGACGTCGGGGGGGATCCAGTGGTCCGTTCCCGGCTCCCGGCCGAGGACGGCGTCGCGGGGCCGGGCCGCCCGCCTGGTCCGGTCGGCCAGTGAGAGCAGGATGGCGATGGCCACTCCCTGCTCGATACCGATGAGCACGACCGCCAGCAGGGTGAGCACGGCCAGGCCGAACTCGATGCGGTCGAAGCGCAGGATGGCCGCCAGCTCACGCAGGCGGAACAGGCGGGTGGCGACGTAGACGAGGATTCCGGCCAGGGCGCTCTGGGGCAGGTTGCGGAGGAGGCCGGGGCCAAGGGTCGCCAGGACGAGGACGACACCTGCCGCCCACAGGCCGGCCAGCTGGCTGCGGCCGCCGGCGTTGGTGAGGACCTGGGTGCGCGGAGGACTCGAGTTGACGGCGAAGGAGCCGCCCAGGCCCGATACCACGCTTCCGATGCCGACGCCCACGAGATCCTGGTTGAACTCGCCGCTGGCGGGGGCGCCTCCGGCGGAGCCGCGGACAGTCGCCGCCGTCTGGGCCAGGCACAAGAAGCCGGCGGTGAGCGCGGGGCCCATGAGGCGCAGGGCGTCGTGCCAGGTGCCACCGGGCCAGCGCAGCGGGGGCATGCCCCCGCTGATGCTGCCCACCACCCGTACCCCGTGGGTGGCCAAGCCGGCCCCGCCGACCAGGGCAATAGCGGCGATCACCGCCGCCAGGGCGGCTGGGGCCCGACGGTCCAACCGCTCTCCCCCGAGGGTGACGGCGAGCACGCCCAGGCCGATGCCGAGCGACCAGGTGTTGGTCCGGTCCAGGTGAGCAGCGACCGAATGTAGGCGGCCGATCGTCGAGCCGCCCCCGCTGGCGACGCCTAGGAGCCCCGGCAGCTGCTTGACCACGATCTCCACCGCGATACCGGCCAGGACACCGGTGATGACCGGTGCGGAGAGAAACTCAGCGATCCAGCCGAACCGGACGAGGCCGGCCAGCGCCACTATGGCCCCCACCATCAAGGCCAGGAGTGAGATGAGGTGGCTGTAACGAACGGAGCCCACTGCGGCGACAGCGGCCACGCCGGTTCCCAGGACCGGGGCGATGGTCGAATCGGCTCCGACCGACAGTCGGGGATTGCGTCCGATCAGGGCGTAGACGACAGACGCGGCGACGAACGCGTACAGCCCGGTGATGGCGGGCATGTTGGCCAGATGGGCGGTCGCCATCTGCTCCGGCACGGCAATGGCCACGAGCGTGAGCCCGGCGGCGATGTCCGGACCGATCCAGGCGCGCTCATAGCCGGCCATGGACGGAGCAAGGAAGCGCCGAGCCACCACTGTCACCGCCCGGTCATGCGTCCGAGGCGAACAGGGACGGCTGCCAGGCGTGAAGGACTCCCACGGGGTGCCTAGGAGCGGGAGGGTGCTGGTGGGGCGCCCTCGACTTCGAAGAACAGCTCGTCCGGGTAGCACCACCACCAGTCCTCCCCGGGCTCGAAGGAGCGGATCAGCGGATGGTCGGTCTGGTGGTAGTGGCCGGTGGCGTGCCGACCCGGCGAATTGTCGCAGCACCCGACGTGGCCGCAGCTCTGGCACACGCGCAGGTGAACCCAACGGCCCCCGGTCTTCAGGCACTCGTGGCAGCCGTCGTCGCTCGGAGGGGCCTCGACGACCGTGCCCAGGTGGCTACAGGCCGTTGCCACTGGTGCTCGGCCTCCTCACGTGACGGCGGGGGGCACGCCCTGGGCGCTGGCGGCAAGGGACGGGTCCCAGTCACAGGCGGTGCAGGCGTGGGCCACCACCGACCGGCCGAACTCGACGGCGGCGTCAAAGGGGTCGTCGTTCGAGACGACGTCGTCCCAGTCCAGGACGAACTCCCCGAGGTCGGCGTTCCAGCCCCCCGCCTCCGGCGAGACCCTGCCCTCGGAAAACGACGGGGGTGCGGGCACGGCGAAGGCGTAGAACGCCGCCCGCGGGTAGCGGGGGTCCCCCGGCCACCAGCCCACCTCGATCTGCTGGGCGCTCGCCGAGTTGCGGGCGATGAAGTCCGACGAGGGAGGGTCGGCCGGAAGCCCCGAGTACAGGCTGACCGACAGGTCGAAGCTTCCCCACCAGGCGTTCACCGGGCTGGACCGGCCCCGGTACGGTGCCCGCAACTTGGCCAGCACCAGGGCCGCCCGGGTGGCGGCGGCCAGGTAGGTGGACACGGCGGCGGGGTCGTAGTTCCGGTGCTCATCGTCCTCGTCCAGCGGCACCGTCCAGCCCACCTCCTGAGGTTGGGGGTTGATCTCCACCGCCCCAGCGAGGCTCTGGACGGCTTCCATGACCTGGCGGGTCACCTCTCCGACCGGGCGGTCGGGCCCGAAGGGAACCCGGTGACTCCGCCCGTCGCCGTGCTCCACCACCGCTTCGTGCCGCTGCAGGTCCATGATCGCCACAAAGGCCCCGGATCCGTCCGGGGCGGGAAGGGGCAGGGTCTCCCAGCCGCGTGCCGTCAGGCGGAGGGCGGCGTGCTGCAGCTGAGGCTCGGGCGGCGCCAGCGCCACCGCCAGCTTGCCCAGTACCTGGGTGTGGGCGTGGATGGTGTCACAGGTGTCGCTCCACTCCTCGTACGGCAGCGGCGGCCAGCGATGTCCCATGTTCCCTTCCGAGGGCGCTGCCCTAGGGTGCCATGTCGAGAAGTCCTCGGCCACGCAGGCGTTCGGGAGGCACCGATGGGTTTCGTCGAGCTCAACGGCATCGATGTCCACTACATCGAGCGGGGCCAGGGTCAGCCCATCGTCTTCCTCCACGGCTTCGGGTCCTGCGCCGAGGCCTGGTATCAGCAGTTGGACGCGTTCGCAGACCGGTATCGGTGTATCGCCTACGACAGCGTGAACCACGGGCATTCCGGCAACTCACCAGCGGACCAGCGCGAGCCCGACCGGGTCGACGAGCTCGACGCCTTCCTCGGCGCCCTGGGTATCGACGCGCCGATCGTGGCCGGCAACTCCATGGGGGCCCTGACCCTGCTGCGCTGGGCGGTCCGCCATCCCGCTCGGGCCCGGGCGCTCGTGCCGTCGGGCATGGGGGTGCTGGTGGGGGACGGGGGAATGCCCGAAGCGACCCGGCGGTCGCTGTTCGATCCGGTCGACCACGAGGTGCTGTTCCTTCCCAGCGGAGGGGGCTTCACCGAGGCCTTCCCCCAGGAGGACCCGCTCCGCTACGGCCGTTACATGCGGCTGCGCTCCACCGCCACCCGCATCGAGGCCTCCCGTCACCCCCGGCGGGCCACCGCGGTCAATCCCCGCCGCGAGGAGCTGGCCGAGCGGGTCGGAGCCGTTCGCTCTCCCATGCAGATCATCGTGGGGGAGAGGGACTGGTTGGCCGACGCCGCCCGCCAGCTCCACCAGCTGGTGGCCCACTCGCGCCTTGAGGTGATCGCCGGCGCCCCGCACAACGTGTACTTCGAGACGGCGGAGTCCTACAACAAGGTGGTGGACGGGTTCCTCGCCGAGGTCGTCTCCGCCTGAGGGCGGTGGTTGCTCAGATCGCCATGGGGTCGAGGGCGTCAGGATCGACGCCGTAGCGTGAGATCGCCTCGCTGACCTCCTCCGCCTTTCCTTCGCCCGTGGCGGCCAGGGCGGCCAGGACCGCCACCACCAGGTGGGCGGCGTCGACCTCGAAATAGCGGCGCAGGTTGGCCCGGGCGTCGGAGCGCCCCCACCCGTCGGTACCCAGCGACGAGTAGTAGGATGGCACCCACCGGGCGATCTGGTCGGGCACGGCCTTGATGAAGTCGGACACGGCCACCACCGGCCCCTCGCTGGACGAGAGGGCTGCCGTCACGTAAGGCGTCCGGCTGGGAGCCCCCGGGTGCAGCCGGTTCCAGCGATCGGCGGCCAGGGCCTCGTCGCGCAGCTGCTTGTAGGAGGTGGCCGACCAGCACTCGGCTCCCACGCCCCACTCCTCGGCCAGCAGGCGGCGGGCCTCCATGGCCGCGCCCCAAGCTGGCCCGGAGAACAGGATGGTCGCCCGCCGGGTGCGCCCGTTGCCGGACACCTCCTCCGGGGGCCCGGTGAAGCGGTAGAGCCCCTGGACGATGCCCTTTCGGACCTCGTCGGGGTCCTGGCCCTCCGGCAGCGCCGGCATGGCGTAGTTCTCGTTGTACAGCGTGAGGTACCAGAAACGGTCCTCGGGTTCGGGGCCGTACATCCGGCGGATGCCGTCGTCGATGATGGTGGCCAGCTCGTAGGCGAAGGCCGGGTCGTAGGCCGACACGCTCGGGTTCGTCGACGCCAGCAGAAGCGAGTGGCCGTCGTCGTGCTGCAGGCCCTCCCCCTCGAGGGTCGTCCGCCCCGCCGTCGCCCCGAGCAGGAAGCCCCGGCCCCGCGAGTCGCCGAAGGCCCAGATGAGGTCACCCACCCGCTGGAAGCCGAACATCGAATAGAAGATGTAGAAGGGGATCGTCGGTTGGCCGTGGACCGCGTAGGAGGTGCCAGCGGCGGTGAAGCTGGCCATCGCCCCCGCCTCGGTGATGCCTTCCTCGAGGATCTGCCCGTCCTTGGCCTCGGCGTAGGTGAGGAGCAGGTCGGCGTCGACCGGCGTGTAGAGCTGCCCCGACGAGGCGTAGATCTTCACCTCCTTGAACAGGGCATCCAGGCCGAAGGTGCGGGCCTCGTCCGGGATGATGGGCACGACGCGCTGGCCGACCTGCTTGTCGCGCAGCAGGTTGCGCAGCAGTACGGCGAAGACCATGGTCGTCGAGACAGCCCGGTCGCCCGAGCCCTTGTCGAACTCGGCGAAGACCTGAGGAGCGGGCATCTCGAGCTCAACCCGTGGTCGCACCAGCCGCCGCGGCATGGGCCCGGCCAGCTCGCGCCGGCGGGCCATGAGGTACTCCCACGCGGGAGAGCCCTCGGGCGGCCGGTAGTAGGGCGGCAGCTTGGCGTCGAGCGCGGTATCCGGAATCTCCTCCTGGAGGTAGAGCCGGTCGCGCAACGTCATCAGCTGGCTCTTCGTCATCTTCTTGATCTGATGGGTGGCGTTGCGGGCCTCGATCTCCGGCCCGAGCGTCCATCCCTTGATGGTCTTGGCCAGGATGGCGGTGGGAGCCCCGGTGTGCTCCACCGCCGCCTTGTAGGCGGCGTAGAGCTTGCGGTAGTCGTGGCCGCCGCGGGGCAGGGCCTGCAGATCCTCGTCCGACAGGTGGTCGACGAGGCGGCGGAGTCGGGGGTCGGGCCCGAAGAAGTGCTCGCGGATGTAGGCGCCCGACTCGGTGGCGTACTTCTGGAACTCCCCGTCGACGGTCGTGTTCATCTTGTTGACCAGGACCCCGTCGACGTCGCGGGCCAGCAGCTCGTCCCACTTGGAGCCCCAGATCACCTTGATGACGTTCCACCCGGCGCCGCGGAAGATCGCCTCGAGCTCCTGGATGATCTTCCCGTTGCCCCGCACCGGCCCATCGAGGCGTTGCAGGTTGCAGTTGACGACGAAGATGAGGTTGTCGAGTCCCTCCCGCGAGGCGAGGGAGAGGGCCCCCAGCGTCTCGGGCTCGTCACACTCCCCGTCACCGAGGTAGCACCAGACCCGGCTGGCGCTGGTGTCGGCGATGCGCCGGTGCATGAGATAGCGGTTGAAGCGGGCCTGGTAGATGGCGTTGATCGGGCCCAGACCCATCGACACGGTGGGGAACTCCCAGAAGTCCGGCATCGAGCGGGGATGCGGGTAGGAGGCCAGCCCGTCGCCGGTTACCTCCTGCCGGTAGCGGTCGAGCTGGTCGTCGGAGAGGCGCCCCTCGAGGTAGGCCCGGGCGTAGATGCCGGGCGAGGCGTGGCCCTGGAAGTACACCTGGTCGCCGGCAGCCCCGGTGTCCTTGCCGCGGAAGAAGTGGTTGAAGCCGACCTCGTACAGCGACGCCGAGCTGGCGAAGGTGGCCAGGTGGCCGCCGATCCCCGGCGACTTGATGTTGGCCCGGGTGACCATGACGGCCGCGTTCCAACGGATGTACGCCCGGATCCGGCGCTCCATGTACTCGTCCCCGGGGAACCAGGGCTCGCGGTCCGGCGGGATGGTGTTGACATAGGGCGTCGACACGGTGGCGGGGAACCCCACCTGAAGGGCGCGGGCCCGCTCGAGCAGCTTCATCAGGATGAAGCGGGCCCGGCTCCGTCCGTGGGTGTCGACCACGGCGTCGAAGGAGTCCACCCACTCCGCCGTCTCCTGGGGATCGATGTCCGGGAGCTGGTGGGAGAAACCGTCGAAGATCATCGCCTTCCATGCTCGCGCTTTTGCCGGGGTAGGCGGTTCGGTGCCCGGGTCGGGCCACCCCATGGGGCATGCTGGGGCGGTGGGGACCATCGTCTACACGGATGGCGCCTGCCTGGGGAACCCCGGGCCGGGCGGCTGGGCCTGGGCGGTCCCCGAGGGGGCCTACGGCAGCGGTGCCGAGCCTCGCAGCACCAACCAGCGCATGGAGATCACCGCCGCCCTCGAGGCCCTCTCCAACCTCGAGGGCGAAGTGCTGGTCATGAGCGACTCCACCTACGTGGTCAACTGCTTCCGCGACCGCTGGTACGAGGGCTGGATCCGCCGGGGATGGCGGAACTCCCAGCGCCAACCGGTCGCCAACCAGGACCTCTGGATGCCGCTGTTGCAGCTCTACCTGGCCCGGGCCGGCGAGATCACGTTCCGTTGGGTGAAGGGGCACGGCTCGGATCCGATGAACGATCTGGTGGACCGGCTGGCCGTGGAGGCCGCCACGACCCAGTCCGGACGCAGTGGTCAGGGCACCCCCGAGAACCTCGGGCCGGCGGACAGCCCCCGCCGCTGGGCTCGCCGCTGACCACCCGACGTCCCGGAGCCGGGTGGGCCGGGGGTGACCCGCCCCGGTAGCTTTCCGGGCCATGGAGCTCAACGGAACCTCAGCAGTTGTCACCGGCGGCGCCTCCGGCCTGGGCGAGGCCACCGCCCGCCTCCTCACCGAGCGCGGCGCCCGGGTCGTGATCGCCGACCTCCAGGCCGACAAGGGGGAACCCCTGGCCAAGGAGCTCGAGGGCGTCTTCGCCCGCACTGACGTCACCAACACCGACGAGGTCATCGCCGCGGTGGAAGCGGCCAAGGAGATGGGCCCGCTCAAGAGCTTGGTCAACTGCGCCGGCATCGGTTGGGCCACCCGCACCATCGGCAAGGACGGCCAGTACTCGAGCGCCCACGACCTCGAGCTGTACCGCAAGGTGATCGAGGTGAACCTGGTGGGCACCTTCAACTGCATCCGCATCGCCGCCACGGCCATGAGCCTCAACGAGCCGGACGAGGACGGTCAGCGGGGCGCGGTGGTCAACACCGCCTCGGTGGCGGCCGAGGACGGCCAGATCGGCCAGGCCGCCTACTCCTCGTCCAAGGGCGGCCTCGTCGGGATGACCCTGCCCGTGGCTCGCGACCTGGCCGCCGTCGGGGTCCGGGTCAACACCATCCTTCCTGGACTGATCGACACCCCGATCTACGGATCCGGCCCCGCCTCCGAGCAGTTCAAGGAGAAGCTCGGGGCCCAGGTCCTGTTCCCCAAGCGACTGGGCAGGTCCAGCGAGTTCGCCACCCTCGCCGTCGAGCTCCTCTCGAACAGCTACATGAACGCGGAGTGCATCCGCCTCGACGCCGGCATCCGCATGCAGCCGAAGTAGGGCCGGGCCCGGTAGGCCGGCGGGGGCGGCCCGGGCATGGCCGGTGGGCGTTCGCGCCCCGCCGCGGCGGGCTTTAGGCTGGCCCCAGTCGCGGGAAGGTGGTGGGAGTGCCCGAGGAATTCGACGTCGTCGTCATCGGCGGCGGCCCCGGTGGCTACGCGACCGCTCTGTACGGAGCGAGCGCCGGGCTGTCGGTCGCCGTGGTCGAGAAGGACAAGGTCGGAGGCACCTGCCTGCACCGCGGGTGCATACCGGCCAAGGAGTTCCTGGAGACCGCCAGCGTCCTGCGCACGGTGGCCGGAGCCAAGGAGTTCGGTATCCAGGCGGAGCAACCCGCCGTCGACTTCGCCACCAGCCAGGCCCGCAAGCAGAAGGTGGTCGAAGGCCTGTGGAAGGGCCTGGCCGGCCTCATGAAGTCGCGCAAGATCAAGACCTACGAGGGGACCGGCCGGCTGGAGGCGGACCACGTCGTCAAGGTGGCCGGCCCATCAGGCGAAGAGGAGCTCAGGGGCACCCACGTCGTTCTGGCCTCGGGCTCGGTCCCCCGGACCATCCCCGGCTTCGACGTTGACGGTCGGACCGTCCTGACCTCGGACGAGGTCCTGGCCCTGGACCGGCTGCCGAGCTCGGCCGTGGTCATCGGGGGCGGCGCCATCGGCTGCGAGTTCGCCTCGATGATGAGCGACCTGGGCGTGCAGGTGACCCTGCTCGAGGTACTGCCGAAGATCCTCCCCGGCTGCGACGGTGACGTCGTCGAGGTGGTCGGCCGCTCGTTCAAGAAACGCGGCATCAACATTCACACGGGAGTTCAGGTGCACGGGCACAGCCCCTCCGACGGTGGGGGCACGACGGTCTCCTACGGCGACGGACAGGAGGTGACGGCGGACGTCGTGGTCGTGTCCGTGGGGCGTCGTCCGCTCTCCGACGGGCTGTTGGGCGACGGGACGGGAGTGACCGTGGACGACCGGGGCTTCGTCGCCGTCGACGAGATGTGCCGGACCGGAGCTGACGGTGTCTACGCCGTGGGCGACTTGATCTCGCTCGGCTCGGGCCCCCATCCGCAACTAGCCCATGTCGGCTTTGCCGAAGGGATCCTGGTCATCAAGGACATCCTCGGAGAGCCGGCGGTACCGGTCGACTACTCGCGGGTCCCCTGGTGCATCTACTGCCATCCGGAGGTGGCCTTCGCCGGCATGTCCGAGCAGGCGGCCCGCGACGCTGGCTACGAGGTGGTCACCAAGAAGATGCCGGTCGGACACAACGGGCGGGCCATGATCATCGGCGAGGGTGAGGGACTGGTGAAGGTGGTGGCGGAAAAGCTCCCGGATGGGACCGGCGGGCGCATCCTGGGGGTCCACATGGTGGGACCCTGGGTCACCGAGCAGCTGGGGCAGGCCTACCTGGCCGTCAACTGGGAGGCGACGGTGGATGAGGTGGCCCACTTCATCCAGCCCCATCCCACCCTGTCGGAGGTGTTCGGCGAGACGGTGCTGGCTCTGACCGGAAGGGGGTTGCACGGCTGATGGCGGACATAACCATGCCCCAGCTCGGCGAGACGGTCACCGAGGGGACCATCACCCGCTGGGCCAAGCAGGTAGGCGACCGCGTCGAGGAGGACGAGGTCCTCTTCGAGGTGTCGACCGACAAGGTCGACTCCGAGGTGCCCTCACCGGTGTCGGGCTTTCTGTCGGAGATCCTGGTCGAGGAGGGCCAGACCGTCGACGTCGGCACCCGGCTCGCCGTGGTCAGCGACCAACCGGCCAGCGGCGACGGACGGGCTCCCGACGCTGGGGGCCAGGCTGCCCCCGCGGACGCTCCGGCGAAGAAGGCCCCGGCCGAGCAGCCGGACCAGGCCGACGAGCAGCCGGCCGCCCGAGGGGGACGGCAGGCCTCCGACGAGCGGGCGGAGGCGCCGTCAGCCGCCAGCCGCCCGCAGGCCAAGGCCGAAGAGGTGCAGGGTGAGGCCGAGACGGTCGAGGCCGCCGGCGGCACCGCCGCCCCCGGGGGCCAGGACCGGCCCCCGTCCGGGCCCACCGCCCCCCTGGCGGCCGAGCCCACCCGGGTAGCGGGCGGTCCCGCCGCCGAGGGGGCGTCGGGGGAAGGCCCCGCCGGCGACGCCGGGGGGACGGGTGACGCCAGCAAGGTGCTGTCCCCGGTCGTCCGTCGCCTCCTGTCCGAGAACGGGCTCGATCCGGCCGACATCAACGGCACCGGCGCCGGCGGGCGAATCACCCGGGCCGACGTCCTCGCCGCGGTGGACGCCCGGCGGGGGGCCGGCGCTCCGGCCGGGGCCCGGCCGCCGGCGAGCGCCCGGCCCCAGGAGCCGGCATCGCCTGCGCCGAGGCCCGCGGGTGAGATGGGCGAGCGGGTCCTGCCCTTCCCTCCCGCCCAGCCCGGACCGGGCGACGAGGTGATCCCGTTCTCCAACATCCGTCGGCGGACGGCCGAGCACATGATCCGGTCGCGGGCGACCTCCGCCCACACCCTCGTGGCGACCGAGGTCGATTATCACGCCGTCGAGGCGGCCAGGGCCCAGGTGAAGGACCTCTTCCGTCAGAACGAGGGCTTCACCCTCACCTATCTGCCGTTCATAAGCCGGGCGGTCATCGACGCCTTGGAGGAGTTCCCCAACCTGAACGCCTCGGTCGGCGAGGACACCCTCATCGTCCATCCTCGAGTGCACCTGGGAATCGCCGTCGATCTCAACCTCGAGGGACTCATCGTGCCGGTCATCCGCGAGGCGGACTCGAAGCGGCTCCGAGCCCTTTCCCGCGAGATCCGCGACCTCGCCGAGCGGGCCCGCGCCAAGCGACTGTCCGCCGACGAGATCCAGGGCGGCACCTTCACCATCACCAACCCCGGCCCCTTCGGCACCTTCCTCACCGGTCCGGTGATCAACCAGCCCCAGGTGGCCATCCTGTCCACCGACGGGATCAAGAAGAGGCCGGTCGTGGTGGAGACGCCTGGTGGTGACGACGCCATCGTCGTCCATCCCGTCGGGCTCCTGTCGCTGACCTGGGATCACCGGGCGGTGGACGGGGCCTACGCCTCCGCCTTCCTGGCCCGCTGCCGCGAGATCATCGAGACCCGCGACTGGATCCAGGAGCTTTGAGGTGCTGAGGGTCCGCTGGCTGGGGCGGGTGCGCTACCGCGACGCCCACGCCCTGCAGCGGGCTCTCTTCTCCGCCAGCCCGGAGAACTACCTGCTCCTCATGGAGCATCCGCACGTCTACACCCTCGGGGTGGGCGCCGACGACCGTCACGTTCTCGTGGATCCCGGACAGGTCGGGGCCGAGCTGATCCGCACCGACCGAGGTGGGGACGTGACCTACCACGGGCCCGGCCAGCTGGTCGGATACCCGATCATCTCGGTCCCTACCGGCCCCCGCTCGGTCCCCGAATATGTCCACGGGGTCGAGCAGCTGGTCATCGACTCGGTGGGCGACCTCGGTCTGGCGGCCCGGCGTCTGCCGGGCTACCCGGGGGTGTGGGTCGGCCCCGACGACGCCCCCCGCAAGGTCTGCGCCATCGGCGTAAGGGTGACCAGAGGGCGGTCCATGCACGGCTTCGCCCTCAATGTCGATCCGGACCTGTCCATGTTCGGCCACATCGTTCCCTGCGGCATCGCCGACAAGGGCGTCACCTCGCTGGCGGCCGAAGGCGTCGAGGCCACCATGCGAGAGGTGGTGGACGCCGTCGTGGCTCGGGCCACCGTCCGGTGGGGCCCGGCGGTAGAACGGCGCGACGTGGCCTGGCGGACCGTCCCCGAAGACCTGTCGGCGTTAACCCGCCGCCAGGCGCTAGGGACGAGTGGCCGACCCGGGGAGCGGCTGCGCCTGCGCCTGGCCGAGGCCGGCGTGAACCCTGGCGCCGGGCTGGCCGTGTCCGAACGCAAACCGGCCTGGCTGCGGGTCAAGGCCGAGATGGGCCCCGAATACCGACAGCTGCGCTCCACCATGCGTTCGCTCGACCTGGTCACCGTGTGCGAGGAGGCCGGCTGCCCCAACATCTTCGAATGCTGGGCTGACGGAACCGCCACCTTCATGATCAACGGGGAGCGCTGCACCCGCGCCTGCGGCTTCTGCCTGGTCGACACCCGCCGTCCGTCTCCGCCCGATCCGGGGGAGGCCGACCGGGTCGCTGAGGCGGTTGGGCGGATGTCCCTGGCCCACGCCGTGGTCACCGCCGTCGCCCGCGACGACCTGCCCGAGGGCGGCGCGCTCGGCTTCGTCGCCACCATCGCCGCCATCAGGCGCCGGTGCCCGCACACCTCGGTCGAGGTCCTGATCCCCGATTTCAAGGGTGACCCTGACGCCCTGAACGCGGTGTTCGAGGCCGGACCGGACGTGCTCAACCACAACCTCGAGACCGTGGCCCGGCTCCAGCGGGCCGTGCGGCCTTCGGCTTCCTATGCCCGCAGCCTGGCCGTGCTGGCCCGGGCGGCCGACGCCGGCCTGGTCACCAAGTCCGGCATCATCCTCGGCATGGGCGAAACGGCCGAGGAGGTGGTCTCGGCTCTGTCGGACCTGCGGGCCGTCGGCGTGCAGATCGTCACGCTCGGCCAGTACCTCCGGCCCACCGCCGCCCACCTGCCGGTTGCCCGCTGGTGGACGCCGGCCGAGTTCGACCGCCTCGCCGCCGCCGCCCGGGCCATGGGCTTCTCGCATGTCCAGGCCTCGCCCCTCACCCGTTCGAGCTACCACGCCCGGCAGGCGGCGAGCGCCGCCCAGGTCCCCGTGGCGCTGTCCGGATCGTGACCTTCGACGCCCGCGCCGCCCGTGTCGCCCGGTCCGAGAGGGTGCGGGCGCGCATGCGCGAGACGGGAGTCGAAGCCCTCCTGCTCTCGCTCGGGGCCGACCTGCCGTGGCTGTCGGGCTACGAGGCCATGCCCCTGGAACGGTTGACGATGCTGGTGCTGCCGGCCGACGGCGAGGCCACCATGGTCGTTCCCCGGCTCGAGGCGCCCCGAGTCCCCGAAGACGCCGACCTGTTCCGCCTGCGTCCCTGGGAGGAGACCGAGGACCCCGTCGCCGTGGTGGCCGGCCTGGTCGGATCGCGGACCCGCCTGGCCGTTTCGGACCGGGCGTGGTCGGCTCACCTGCTCGCCCTGCAGGCGGAGCTGCCCCGGGCCCGGTGGTCGGCGGCGTCGTCGGTGACCTCCGAGCTGCGGGCCGTGAAGGACCCGGCCGAGGTGGCTGCCCTGCGGGCGGCGGCCCGGGCGGCCGACCGGGTGGCGGCCCAGCTCCAGGCGGGGGACCTGCCCCTCGTGGGGCGGACCGAGGCCGAGGTGTCGCGGGAGCTCGGGGACCGTCTGAAGGCCGAGGGGCACAGCCGGGTCAACTTCGCCATCGTCGGCAGCGGGCCGAACTCGGCCAGCCCCCATCACGAGCCGGGCCCCCGGGTCATCGGGGAAGGCGAGGTGGTGGTGTGTGACTTCGGGGGCGTGCTGGCCATCGACGACGGCCCCGGATACTGCTCGGACATCACCCGCACGGTCGTGACCGGGGACCCGTCGGCGGAGGTGTCGGAGCTTTACGCCGTGCTGCACGAGGCCCAGTCCCGCGGGGTGGGGGCCGCCGTGGTCGGCCGCCCCTGCTCATCGGTCGATGCCGCCGCCCGCTCGGTGATCGACGCCGCCGGCCTGGGCGAGTGGTTCATCCACCGCACCGGGCACGGCATCGGCCTGGAGGAGCACGAGGATCCCTATCTGGTGGAGGGCAACGACGCCCCCCTCGCCGCCGGCCACGCCTTCTCGGTCGAGCCCGGCATATACCTAGCCGGCCGGTTCGGGGCCCGACTGGAGGACATCGTGGTGGCCACGGCGTCCGGCCCCGAGGCTCTCAACGTGGCCGACCACCACCTGGCCGTCGTCGGCTAACAGACGGACTGGCGAACGGAAAGGTGGGATCGGGGCTGCCTCGGCTATCTTTCCGGCCGTCAACGCCTAATGACGTTGCGGGTGGCGGGGTGGTGGGGATGGACACGCAGGACCCGGCAGGTCTGGTTCGAGCGGCGGCCGGCGACGGGCCCGATCGCGGCCTCGAAGCGGTGAAGCACCTGCGCAAGCTGGTGGACGACTGGGAGGAAGAGCAGGTCCGTCGGGCCCGGCTGGCCGGGTGGAGCTGGGCGGACATCGCCGCCCGGCTGGGTCGGCACCGCCAGGCGGTGCACCGCGAGTACGCCTCGAGGAACATGCCGACCGGTCCGGCGGGGGGCGCAAGCCAGGGCTGATGCCCCTCAGCGGGCGACGAAGTACTTGGCCTGCGGGTGGTGGCAGATGATGGCCAGAGTGGTCTGCTCGGGGTGGAGCTGAAAGCCCTCGCTCACCTCCACGCCGATCCGCTCGCCTTCGAGCAGCTCGACGACCTTGGCGTTGTCCTCCAGGTCGGGGCAGGCGGGGTAGCCCCACGAGTAACGGCCGCCCCGGTACTGCTGCCGGAACAGGCCGCCCAGGCTCGGACCGTCCTCTTCGGCGAAGCCCCACTCCTCACGGATGCGGCGGTGCCAGTACTCGGCCAGCGCCTCGGCCATCTCCACCCCGAGGCCGTGCAGGCGTAGGTAGTCGGTGTACTTGTTATCGGCGAACAGGCGGGCGGTCGCCTCCGACACGGCCGAGCCCATGGTGACGAGATGGAAGGCGGCCCAGTCGCCGTCGCCCGACGAGGTGGAGCGGAAGAAATCGGCGATGCAGAGGAACGGCTCCTTGTTCTGGCGGGGGAAGGTGAACCGGAGGCGCTCGGCTGTGCGCGACTCGTCCTTCCAGATGATGAGGTCGTTGCCTTCCGAGTTGGCCGCGAAGTACCCGTAGGCCACCTGGGGGACGAGCACCCCCGACGCCTTGGCCCGGGCCAGCTCTCCCCGCAGCGTTGCCCGCAGGCGCTCCTTGAACTCGGCGTCGGACTCGCCGCCCTCGGGGCGGAACTGCCACTGGTTGCGGAACAGGGCGGTCTCGTTGAGGTAGGCGGCGATGTCGTCGATCGGTATGCCCTTGACCACCCTGGTGCCGACGAAGGGCGGTTCGAAGAGCGGGTTGTCGGCGGCGACGCTGGGTGAGCGGTCGGGGACCTCGGCGGTGGCCGCGGCGGCGGCGTCGAGCTCGCTCTTGCGCGGGGGCATGACCCGCTCGGACAGCTTGCGCCCGAACTCGGGGTCGTCCTCTCCGCTGCGCTTCAGCTCCATCAGCCGGTCCATGGTGCGCAGACCCTCGAACGCGTCCTTTCCGTAGAAGACGCGGCCGTCGTACACCTGACGCAGGTCGCGCTCGACATAGGTCCGGGTCAGGGCGGCTCCGCCGAGGAGCACCGGAAGGTGGGACAGACCCCGCTGGTTCAGCTCGTCGAGGTTCTCGCGCATGATCAGCGTGCTCTTCACCAGCAGGCCGCTCATGCCGAGGGCGTCCGCTCCGACCTCCTCCACCTTGGCCAGCATGTCGGAGAGGGGGACCTTGATCCCGAGGTTGTGCACCTCGTAGCCGTTGTTGGTGAGGATGATGTCGACCAGGTTCTTGCCGATGTCGTGGACGTCACCCTTGACGGTGGCCAGAACGACCCGGCCCTTGCCGCCCTGGTCGGTCTTCTCCATGTGAGGTTCGAGGTGGGCCACGGCCGTTTTCATGGTCTCGGCCGACTGCAGCACGAAGGGCAGCTGCATCTCCCCGCTGGCGAACAGGTCGCCCACCACCTTCATGCCGGCGAGGAGGATGTCGTTGACCACCGCCAGGGCGGGCATGCCTTGGGCCAGAGCCTCGTCGAGGTCGGCCTCCAGCCCGTTGCGGTCACCGTCCACGATGCGGGCCTTGAGCCGCTCCTCGACCGGCCAGCCGCTGCGATCCTCCACCGGTCCCTGGCTGCTGGCCACGTCGGCGAAGACCTCGAGCAGCTCGGTCAGCGGGTCGTAGCCGGGCCGGCGGCGGTCGTAGATGAGATCGAGGCAGACCTCGCGCTGGTGCTCGTCGATCCGGTTCAGGGGCAGGATCCGCCCGGCGTGGACGATGGCCGAATCCAGCCCGGCCTGCAGGCACTCGTGAAGGAAGACCGAGTTGAGGACGTGGCGGATCGCCGGCTTGAACCCGAACGAGGCGTTGGAGAGCCCGAGGGTGGTGAACACCCCGGGCAGCTCCGACTTGATCAGGCGGATGCCCTCGATCGTCTCGGCGCCGTCCTTGCGCGACTCCTCCATGCCGGTGGAGAGGGTCAGGGCCAACGGATCGAAAAGGAGATCCTCAGGGCGCAGCCCGTAGCGCTCGACGGCGATGTCGCGGATCCGCCGGGCGACGTCGAGCTTCCAAGCGGCGGTCCGGGCCTGGCCGGTCTCGTCGATGCAGGTGCAGACCACGGCGGCCCCGTATTCGCGGGCCAGGCGCAGGAACCGGTCGAGGCGGGTGCCCTCGCCGTCGCCGTCCTCGAGGTTCACCGAGTTAAGAACCGGCCGGCCGCCGATCCAGGCCAACCCGGCCTCGATCACCTCCGCCTCGGTTGAGTCGAGCACGAGGGGGGCGCTCGCCGAGGTGGCCAGCCGGCGGGCGGCCTCGGTCATGTCGGCCACGCCGTCGGCTCCCGTGTAGTCGACGCAGAGGTCGAGCATGTGGGCGCCCTCGCGGATCTGCTCGCGGGCGATGCGCTCGCAGCCCTCCCAGTCCCCCGACAGCATCGCCTCGCGGAACGCCTTGGAGCCGTTGGCGTTGGTCCGCTCCCCGATCATCAGGAACGACGTCTCCTGGCGGAAGGGGACCGGGGAGTAGAGCGAGGAAGCCCCCGGCTCGGGATGGGGCTGCCGAGCGGCCGGCTCCAGCTCGGCGCAGGCGTCCACCACCGCCCGCAGGTGCTCGGGCGTGGTGCCACAGCATCCGCCGACGACCGACACGCCCAGGGTGCGGACGAACTCGGCGTGGTGGCGGGCCAGCTGCTCGGGGGTCAGGTCGTAGTGCGTCCTGCCCTCGACGACCGAGGGGAGACCGGCGTTGGGCAAGGCCGAGATCGGCACGGGGGAGTGCTGCGACAGGTAGCGGAGGTGTTCGGCCATCTCGACCGGACCGGTGGCGCAGTTGAGGCCGAGGACGTCGGGCTGGAGCGCCCCGAGGGAGGTCAGGGCGGCCCCGATCTCCGAGCCCAGGAGCATGCGCCCCGTCGTCTCCATGGTGACCTGCACCTGCAGGGGCACCGTCCGCCCGGCGGCGGCCATGGCCCGGCGGCAGGCGGTCACCGCCGCCTTTCCCTGCAGCAGGTCGTACACGGTCTCGACGATGAGCAGGTCGACCCCGCCCTCCAGCAGGGCCCGGGCCTGCACCTCGTAGGCATCGCGCAGGTCGGCGAAGGAGATGTGGCCGAGGGACGGCAGCTTGGTGCCCGGCCCCATCGAACCGGCCACCCAACGGGGTCGCTCGGGTGTCGAGTAGCCCGACGCCACCTCCTTGGCCAACCGGGCCGCGGCCAGGTTGATCTCCTCGGCCCGCTCGGCGATGCCGTACTCGGAGAGCACCGGGGCGAAGGCCCCGAAGGTGTCGGTCTCGATGACGTCGACGCCCACCTCCAGGAAGGAGGTGTGCAGGTCGGCCACCACGTCGGGCCGGGTCACCACGAGCATCTCGTTGCAGCCCTCCAGCGACGGGCCGCCGAAGTCGTCGGCGCTCAGGGCGCGCAGCTGCAGGTTGGTGCCGGTGGCGCCGTCGAAGACGACGACGCGGTTCTGCACAGCCTCTAGGTAGTCGCCCATGCCGGCCACCAGGCTACTGAGCGACGGTCGGGCCTCAGACCGGATAAGCGGTCGGCGGCCCGGCCCATGGGGCCGGATTAGGTTGGCCGGTGCCGTGAAGATCTACACCAAGAAGGGTGACGACGGGACCACTGGGCGCCTCTACGGCGGCCGGGTCCGTAAGGACGCTCCGTCGATCGAGGCCAACGGAGCCGTCGACGAGGCGCAGGCCGCCCTCGGTATGGCCCGGGCCGAGGTGGAGCGGGGGTCGGAGATCGACGAGATGCTCGTGGGCATCGAGCGCGACCTCTACGTGCTCATGGCCGAGGTGGCCACGGACGAGGCCAACCGCCGAAAGCTGGAGCCCGGGCGCACGCTGGTGACCTCCGACATGGTGGCCGCCCTCGAGGTGCTGATCGACGAGCTGGGGACCCGTTTCGAGATGCCGACCGAGTTCGTCGTCCCCGGCGGCAACCGAGTCGCCGCCTGCCTCGACCTGGCCCGCACCGTCACCAGGCGGGCGGAGCGCAGCGCCCTCGCCGCCAGTGTCGACGGCTCGTTCGTGGTGCCGTACCTGAACCGCCTCTCCGACCTGTTGTGGACCATGGCCCGCTGGCAGGAGGGCGACTCCCTGCCCGCCCGGACCGGAAAGCGATGACCTTGACCACCTCGACGACCGCCACCTCGACGTCCTCCACCTCGACGTCCTCGACCCTGCGCACCTTGATCCAGCTCGACGCCGCCGCCCGGCCCCCGGCCGACGCCGAGCTCCTCGGGCTCGGAGTCCATCCCGGTGGCAAGGTCGCCCGGTCGGTCGCCGGCGTCGACGTCGACCCCCGATGGCTGGGCCTGCGCGGCTTCGACGGCAAGGTCGGAGAGGTGATCGCCCTGCCGACCGCCGACGCCCCGGCCGTGGTCGCCGTGGGCCTGGGGCCAGCGGATCGCCTCGACGCCGACGGGCTCCGCCGGGCGGCCGCCGCCTTCGTGCGGGCGTCCGGACGGGCCAGGACCGTCGCCCTGGCGCTGGGCGGCCTCCCCCGCCAGGACCCGGCCGCCGGCGCCCAAGCGGTCGCCGAGGGCGCCTCGCTCGCCGCCTACCGCTTCTCGACCTACAAGGACGAAGACGGGGCCCGGCGGCGACCGGACCGGCTGGTGTTGGTGGGCCCCAAGCCCCGCGAGCTGGCGGCCGGATTGAACCGCGGGCGGGTCATCGCCTCGGCCGTCGCGCTCGCCCGCGACCTGGTGAACACGCCCGCCGCCGACATGACGCCCGGGCGGCTGGCCGCGGTGGCGGCCGAGGTGGCCGAGAGCGCCGGGCTCTCCGTCACCGTCCTCGACGAGCACGCCATCGAGTCGGAGCGGCTGGGTGGTCTGGCCGGCGTCGCCCGGGGCTCGGCCGAGCCGGCCCGTCTCATCCGGTTGGCCTACGAGCCCGACGGCCACCAGCGGACCATCGCCCTCGTCGGCAAGGGGATCACCTTCGACAGCGGGGGGCTGTCGCTCAAGTCGGCCGACGGCATGATGACGATGAAGACCGACATGAGCGGCGCCGCCGCCGTGCTGGCGGCCATGGCCGCCCTGCGTGACCTCGGGGTGAGAACCAGGGTCCTCGGGTTCGTGCCGGCGACGGAGAACATGCCGGGTGGGCGAGCCATCAAACCGGGTGACGTGTTGCGAGCCCGCAACGGCAAGACGATCGAGGTCCTCAACACCGACGCCGAAGGCCGCCTGGTGCTGGCCGACGGTCTGTCGCTGGCCGTCGAAGAAGGCCCTGACGCCATCGTCGACCTCGCCACCCTGACCGGGGCGGTGGTGACCGCCCTCGGGCGGCGCATCGCCGGTCTGATGGGCAACGACGACGAGTTCACCGGCGAGGTGCAGGCGGCGGCGGCCCGGGCCGGCGAGAAGGTATGGGTCCTTCCGCTACCGGAGGAGTACCGCAAGGACATCGACTCCGAGGTCGCCGACATCAAGAACATCGGCGCGCCAGGGCAGGCGGGCACCCTGATCGCCGGGCTGTTCCTGAAGGAGTTCGTCGGCGACGTGCCCTGGGCCCATCTGGACATCGCCGGCACCGCCCGGTCCGATGCCGACGACGGCTACATCACCAAGGGTGGCACCGGTTTCGGTGTCCGCACCCTCATCGAGCTGCTGGGGGACTGAGGATCAGGTCGTCTGTATGTAGACCGAGAGGTGGCCGATCCGCCCCGAGCTGTCGAGGTCGAACACGAGGGTCTCGGGGGTGTGCACGGTTCGGCCCTCCATCTCCACCGTCTCGCTGAGCTCCGCCATCACCACCTTGCCGTCGCCGCTGGCAACGATCCGGTCGATCTCCATGCGGTAGCCGTGCAGCTCCGGCATCAGCCGGCGTAGGAACTCCACGTAGTCGCGGCGGCCCTGGTAGACGTCGCCGAACGGGCCGATCCGCACCACGTCGTCGGCGAGGCAACCCTCGGCCGCGGGCCAATCCTGATCGGCCACGGCGGTGAGATAGCGCCGCACGACGTCCACACCCCGACGCTACTGCTGCCGGCCAGATCCTTGACGGGCCTCGGTCACCTCGTCGATCTCGGGGCTGATGGCACTCCTGGCGCCACCGGGGTGGGCGGCGGCCGCCGCTGAAGTGTGGCGGGCCCACGCCCATAGGGCGGCCTCGTGCGCCACGGCCGGGTGGTAGCGCCATCGCATGAGCTGTCGCTCCGTCGACTCCAGGTCTTCGCCCAGCTCGAGGAGGCTCAGGGCCAGCCGCCGCGACCGGCGCCGGCTGGCGTCGACGACGCCGGCGCCCGTGCAGGTCTGTTGCCATTCGGCGTGACGGGCCCGCAGGTCGGCGGGCAGACGCTCCACTTGCCGGCGGGGGAGCGGTGCCAGCTTCCGGCGGACCGACATCGTGCGCTCGTCGTCGAAGCGGGCGAGGTCGAACCACACCAGCCGTTGCAGCGTCCGGGCGAAGGTCGCGCTGGTCCCCCGCCTCCGGCCGAGACCCAGGCGCCGGGCGGTCTGCTCGAGGGACAGGGTGAATCCGCTCGGCGACTCCTCCAGGCCGGCGGCGAGCATGCGCATCAACCACGTGGCCGACGGCCCCAGCTCGCAGAGCCAGAAGGTCTCGACGTACCACGACCGGGGGTCGTGGCCCAGCTGGTCGATAACCGGGTCGGGCCAGGGCCGGACGCTCAGCTGGCCCCGAGACGGCAGCTTGTCGAGGGGCGGCGGAGGCCGTAGAGCTACGTTGGCCATACTTGAGAGTATCTCATGCAGTTTCATTAACCGTCAATGCCAAATGGCGTCAGATAGCGCGCGAAGCTGACTCGATGGCTGAATCCTCCCCCGATGTGACTGAGGAGCTGCTGGAACAGGTCCAGGGCTGGCTGGCGGCTGCCGAGCGGATCGTCGCCCTGACCGGGGCGGGTATCTCGACCGACTCGGGCATCCCCGACTACCGGGGGCCGCAGGGGGTCTGGACCAAGAACCCCGAGGCCGAGAAGATGGCGAGCCTCTCGCACTACCTCGAGGACCCCGAGGTCCGGAAGCTCTCGTGGCGCAACCGGCTCCGGTCCCCGGCCTGGGAGGCCCGCCCCAACGCCGGCCACCTGGCCCTCGTCGACCTCGAACGCTCTGGCCGCCTGCTGGCCCTGATCACCCAGAATGTCGACGGTCTCCACCTGCTGGCCGGGTCGTCGCCGGAGCGGGTGATCGAGATCCACGGGAACATGCGCTACGCCGTCTGCTGGTCCTGCGGTGACCGCCGCCCGATGGGCGAGGTCCTCGAGCGGGTCCGGGGCGGCGAGGAGGACCCGGCGTGCCGCCAGCCCGCCCCCGGGGGTGGTGAGTGTGGCGGCGTCATCAAGTCGGACACCATCTCTTTCGGACAGTCACTGGTGGCCGAGGACCTGGCCCGGGCCGAGCGGGCCGCCCTGGGCTGCGACCTTCTGCTGGCCGTCGGCTCCAGCCTCACCGTGCACCCGGCGGCCGGGGTCGTGCCCGTGGCCGCCAGCTCCGGCGCCCGGGTGGTGATCGTGAACGCCGAGCCGACGCCCTATGACCGGCTGGCCGACGCCGTCATCCGGGGCTCGATCTCCGAGGTCTTGCCGACTCTGGTTGGCGCGTCCGCCGGCTGAGAGACGGGAGTCTCAGCTCCGGTAGCGCCCCCGGTGGATCACCTCGCCCTCGGGCCGGCGCCCCCGGGCCAGCGAGGGGGAGGGCTTGTCGGGTGCGGGCCACCCGATGAGCAGGGCGCCGATGGGGCGCAACCCTTCGGGCACGCCGAGCTGGGCCAGCAGCTCCTGTTCGCCCCGGAATATCCCCATGAACAACGCACCGAGGCCGGCGTCGACCACGGCCAGCAGCATGGCCATGACCGAGAAAGCGGCGTCCACGTACCAGTAGGGGACCGGCCACGCCCCGACCTCGTGCAGGCCGGACCCGGCCTTGTCCGGCTCGGAGTAGCGCCGCACGTAGGCGCCGGGGCCGGCCAGGGGGAGCACGACGACAGGCGCCCGCTTGAGCCCGGCGTGATCCGGATTGCGCTCCCACCACTCGGGCGTGGTGGTCGCGCCCCAGTAGACGCCGGTCTCCTGGGCCCCCTCGAGCACCAGTAACTCGGCGCCCTGCGAGTAGCCGGCTGAGGGTGCCCGGCGGCCGGCGTCGAGGACCCGCTGGACGAGGTCGGCCGGCACCGGGCGAGCCTCGAAGTTGCGGACCATTCGTCGCTGGCGCAGGACCTCGGACAGCTCCACCAAGGCCAAGGTAGGCGCCGGACCCGCCGGTCGAGCGGGGAGGGGCTACCGAGGGGCGGGAATGTTGACCTGTCGGGTAGGGTTTAGGGAGTAGTACGCCCTCGTCCGACATGGAAGGCGATGCACCTTGCCCAGTTTCAGAGAGCTGCTGGCCGCCGCCAAGAGCGAGATCCGTGAGGTCGACACCGCCGAGGCCGAGCGCCTCATCGACGATGGTGCCCTGATCCTCGATGTCCGCGAACCCGACGAGTACGAGCAGGGCGCCATCCCCGAGGCCGTCCACATCCCCCGGGGCAACCTCGAGACCCAGGTCGAGGGCAAGATCGTCCAGCGCGACAAGCCGTTGGTCGTGTACTGCGCCGGGGGCGTCCGCTCGGCTTTCGCCGCCAAGACCCTCGGCGATCTCGGCTACGGCGACGTCGTGTCGATGGTCGGGGGGTTCAACAAGTGGAAGGACGAGGGGCGGAGGTGGTCAGCCCCTCGGGCTCTGTCCGCCGACCAGCGCAACCGTTACCACCGCCATCTGCTCCTTCCCGAGGTGGGGGAGGCAGGACAGCAGAAGCTGCTCGACTCGAAGGTGCTCCTACTCGGGGCGGGCGGCCTCGGCTCGCCGTCGGCGCTGTACCTGGCGGCCGCCGGGGTGGGGACCATCGGCATCATCGACATGGACGTGGTGGACGCCTCCAACCTGCAACGCCAGATCCTCCACAATCTCGACCGGGTGGGGGAGCGCAAGGTCGATTCGGCCAAGAAGACCCTGACGGCGATGAACCCGGACGTGAACGTGGTCACCTACGACGTCCGCCTCGGGGCCGACAACATCCTCGACATCTTCGACGGCTACGACGTCATCGTGGACGGCACCGACAACTTCCCCACCCGCTACCTGGTGAACGACGCCTCGTTGGTGAAGCGGATACCCGTGGTCCACGGATCGATCTTCCGCTTCGAGGGCCAGGCCACCGTGTTCGCCCCGTACGAGGGTCCCTGCTACCGCTGCATGATCCCCGAGCCGCCCCCGGCCGAGCTCGCCCCCTCCTGCTCGGAGGCCGGAGTGCTCGGCGTGCTGTGCGGCATCGTCGGCAGCATCCAGGCCATGGAGGCCGTCAAGCTCCTCCTCGGCCTGGGCGATCCCCTCATCGGCCGCCTCCTCGCCTACGACTCCCTCGAGGAGTCGTTCCGGACCTTCAAGGTGCGCCGCGATCCCAACTGCCCCGCCTGCGGCGAGAACGCCGGTGACATCGTCATCGCCGAGTACGACGCCCTGTGCATGCCTCACCCCAAGGAGGCGCCGGCCCCGGCCCACGCCTGAGCCTGGCTTCCACCTGGGCCGCCGGTAGGCGCCGGCCCCGCCCACCTCAATAACCTTCGGGCATGGCATCGGACGAGCGGCGTACCGACGCCGGCATCGAGATCAAGCCGCTCTACACCGCGGACGATCTCGCCGGCTTCGACCCCGAGGAGAAGCTGGGTCGCCCCGGGTCGTATCCCTACACCCGCGGCATCTACCCCAGCATGTACCGGGGCCGGCTCTGGACGATGCGCCAGTACGCCGGCTTCGGAACGGCGGAGGCGACCAACGAGCGGTTCCGCTTCCTGTTGGCCGCCGGCCAGACCGGACTGTCCTGCGCCTTCGACCTGCCCACCCAGATGGGCTACGACTCCGACCATCCACGGGCCGAGGGAGAGGTGGGCAAGGTCGGGGTGGCCATCGACTCGATCGAGGACATGCGCCTGCTGCTGGCCGGGCTTCCCCTCGACCAGGTCACCACCTCCATGACGATCAACGCCACCGCGGCGATCCTGCTCCTGCTCTACCAGCTGGTGGCGGAGGAGAACGGTGTCGACCCGGCCAAGATCGGCGGCACCATCCAGAACGACATCCTGAAGGAGTACGTGGCCCGGGGCACCTACGTGTACCCCCCCCGGCCCTCGATGCGGATCATCACCGACATCTTCGCCTACTGCCAGGCCAACCTTCCGTCGTGGAACACCATCTCCATCTCCGGCTACCACATCCGCGAGGCGGGGTCGACGGCCGTGCAGGAGATCGCATTCACCCTGGCCAACGGCATCGCCTACGTGCAGGCGGCGGTGGACGCCGGCCTGGCTGTCGATGAGTTCGCCCCCCGACTGAGCTTCTTCTGGAACGCCCACAACAACCTGTTCGAGGAGGTCGCCAAGTTCCGGGCCGCCCGCCGCATGTGGGCTCGGATCATGACCGAGCGCTTCGGCGCCAAGGACGACAAGTCCAAGCTTCTCCGGTTCCACACCCAGACCGGCGGCTCCACGCTCACCGCCCAGCAACCCGACAACAACATCGTGCGGGTGGCCATCCAGGGCCTGGCCGCCGTTCTCGGGGGCACCCAGAGCCTGCACACCAACGGGTTCGACGAGGCCCTCGGGCTGCCCACCGAGCGGGCGGCCAAGATCGCCCTCAGGACCCAGCAGATCATCGGCCACGAGTCGGGGGTGGCCGACACGCCGGACCCGCTGGCCGGTTCGTACTTCGTGGAGTCCCTCACCGCCGAGGTAGAGGCCAAGGCGTGGGAGTACCTCGAACGGATCGACGAGATGGGTGGCACGGTCGCCGCCATCGAGGCCGGCTTCATGCAGGACGAGATCGAGCAGGCCGCCTACGCCTACGCCAAGGGGATCGACGACGGTGAGAAGGTCATCGTCGGGGTGAACAAGTTCACCGACGAGGGCGTCGAGCCGACCGAGGTGTTCCCCATCGACCCGGAGCTCCAGCGCCAGCAGGCGGAGCGGGTGGCCCGGGTCCGCAAGGAACGCGACCAGGCGGCGGTGGACGCCGCCTTGGCCGAGCTCGGTGAGGCGGCCCGGGGGACCGGCAACCTTCTCGTGCCCATGAAGGAGGCGCTGCGGCGCCGGGCGACCCTGGGCGAGGTGAGCGACGTGCTGCGCCAGGAGTTCGGCGTCTACCAGCCCTCGCGCTAGCGGGTGCCCGTCCGCTTCACGATCATCGGAGGGGGGCCGGCGGGCACCCAGGCCGCCACCTACGCCGCCCGCCTCGGCGCCGAGGTCACCCTGGTGGAGTCGGACCTGGTGGGGGGAGCGGCGAACCTGCTCGACTGCATCCCGTCGAAGGCGATGATCGCCACCGGCGGGTTCGTGTCGCACCTCAGCCGGGCGGAGCGCATGGGCCTGTCGGCCCTCGAGCCCCATCTCGACTTCGACGCCGTGCGCCGGCGCATCGAGTCGATCACCGGTCACCTCGAAGCCTCCCTGCACCAGCTGTTGGTGAGCCAAGGGGTGACCGTCGTCGAAGGTCGGGGCCGTCTCGCCGGGCCGCACCGGGTGGTCGCCCAGACCGGCCAGGGCCAGGTGGAGATCGAGGCCGACGCCGTGCTCGTTTCGACCGGCAGCAGCCCCCGGGTGCCGGACTGGTGCGATCCCGACGGCCAGCGGGTGCTGCTGACCCGCCACGCCTACCCACCGGGCGAACTCCCCGAGCATCTGGTGGTGGTGGGGTCCGGCGTCACGGGCGTGGAGTTCGTCCACATGTTCCGCTCCCTCGGGTCACGGGTGAGCCTCCTCGTCAGCCGTCAGCAGGTTCTGCCGGGCAAGGACCCCGAGGTCGCCGCCGCCCTCGAGGAGGACTTCCTGCGCAGAGGCGTCCTGCTCTACAAAGGGGCCCGTGCCGTGGGCGTCGACCGGTCGTCCTCCGGCGTGTTAGTGCGTTGCGCCGACGGGCGCGAGGTGACGGGCTCCCACGCCCTGCTGGCCATCGGCTCGGTGCCCAACTCGGCCGGCTTGGGCTTGGAGTCGGCTGGCGTGCAGATCGACTCCTCCGGCTACATCCCGGTCAACCAGCACTGCCAGTCGAACGTGGACCACGTCTACGCGGCCGGGGACGTGTCGGGCCGGCTGCCCCTCGCCTCGGTGGCCCACATGCAGGGCCGTAAGGTCGCCGAGCACGTGATGGGGCTCCACACCCGGGCCCACCGCCACCTCGACTACGACAAGGCGGCCAGCGCCATCTTCACCGAGCCGGAGATCGCCGACGTCGGGCTGGCCGAGGCGGAAGCCTTCGCCCTCGGCCGCAAGATCCGGGTCACCAAGGTGCCCTTCGCCGCCAGCGCCCGGGCCCTGATCGACGGCGACCCCCGCGGCTTCGTCAAGATCGTGTCCGACCCAGCCACCGGCGTCGTCCTCGGCGGGTCGATCGTCGGCGCCAGCGCCTCCGAGCTGATCTCCGTGATCGCCCTGGCGGTGACGGCGCACCTCAAGGTGACCGACATCGTCGAGAGCCTGCTGGTCCACCCCGCCCTGGCCGAGGCGCTGGCCGAGGCGGCCGAGTAGGCGCTCAGCGGCTGCCGACGCCCTCCATCAGGCGGCGGCGCTCGTCGTCGTCGCTGGCGATGTCCGCCACCGTCCAGGCCATGCCGACCGCCCCGTCGACGATGGCCCGGTCGGCGGCCGCCGTGACGCACGCCGCGGTGAACTCGGGCTGGTGGTTGACGGCCGGCAGGGAGTCGATGCCCAGCATGGGGTGGATGGCCGGGATGGCGAGGGACACGTTGGCCATGTCGGTGGAGCCGCCCCCCATGGCGTCGGTCCGCTCCGACAGACGCCGACCGAGGGCCGCCGAGTTGCGGGCGTAGGTCTCGAGGAGGCGGCGGTCGGGGTCGAACTCGGAGTAGACGGGGCTCATGTGCTCGACGTCGACGGTGCAGCCGGTCGCTACCGCCCCGGCTTCGAAGCACCGCATCACCTTGGGTTCGAACTCGCGCAGCTCCTCGAGGGTGGAGGAGCGCAGGTAGTACTTGGCCGTCGTGTGGGCCGGAACGATGTTGGGCGCCTCGCCTCCCTTGGTGACGATGCCGTGGACCTGGTTGCGGTCGCGGAAGTGCTGGCGCAGCAGTCCGATCGCCACCTGGGCGACGGTCAGGGCGTCGGCCGCGTTCACGCCCCGCTCGGGGAAGGCCGAGGCGTGGGCCTCCTTGCCTCGGTAGTGAACATCGACGTGGTCCACGGCCAGACAGTCCATCTGCACCAGGTCGGCGGGGGCCGGGTGCACCATCATCGCCGCGTGGACGCCGTCGAACACGCCCCGCTCGAGCATGATGATCTTGCCCCCGCCGCCCTCCTCGGCCGGGGTGCCGAAGACCTTGACGGTGATACCGAGGTCGTCGGCCAGCGGCGCCAGGGCCATCCCCGCCCCGACGGCGGCGGCGGCGATGACGTTGTGCCCGCAGGCGTGGCCGATGCCGGGCAGGGCGTCGTACTCGGCGCAGATGCCGACGGTGAGGGGCCCGGCTCCGGCGGTGGCGACGAAGGCGGTCGCCAGGTCGGCCACGCCCGACTCGACCTCGAAGCCGGCGCCGGCCAGCGCCTCAGCCACCCAAGCCGACGACCGCACCTCCTCGAAGGCCAGCTCCGGGTGGGCGTGGACGGTGTGGCTGAGCTCCACCAGGGAGGCGGTGGCCCGGTCCACCGTCCGGCGGGCGGCCGACTTGAGGGGCGAGTCGTCGGGGAGGGGGGGCATGGCCCTATTCGATCATGGCCACGACGTCGCCGGCGCCGACAGTGTCGCCCGGCTTCACCCGGATCTCCTTGACCGTGCCGGCGGCCTCGGCGTTGATGTTGTTCTCCATCTTCATCGCCTCCAGCACGCAGACGGCCTGGCCGATCTCCACCGACTCGCCTTCGGCCACCAGGACCTTGACGATGGTGCCCTGCATGGGGACCGTCACCTGCCCGCTGCCGGCGCCGCCGCCGTGGCCCCCGGCTCCTCCCCGGGGCCGGCGGGGCGCGGTCGCCTGGCGCCCGGCTCCGGGGGCGGCGGCGACCACCGGGCCGAGGTCGGGCACCCACAGCTTCACCTTGTAACGACGGCCGTCGACCTCGGCGTCGACCTCGCGCAGCACCCGGTTCTCCCCCTCGGGAGGCTCGGGCGCCCCTTCGGTCGCCTTGGCCTTCGACTCCACCTGAGAGAGGTCGAGGCGCTCCTCGACCCAGCGGGTGGAGTGCTCGCCGGAGACGAAGTCGGGGTGGGACAGGATCGCCTGGTGGGCCGGGATGGTGGTGGCCACCCCCTCCACCTCCATCTCCGCCAGGGCCCTCAGCATCCGCCGGCGGGCGTGCTCACGGTCCGAGCCCCACACGACCAGCTTGGCGATGAGGTTGTCGTAGTACTGGCTGACGGTGTCGCCGTCGTCGTAGCCAGCGTCGGTGCGCACGCCGAAGCCGTCGGGCCGGCGGAAACGGGTGATCGTTCCGGGGGCGGGTAGGAAGCGGCCCTTGGCCGGGTTCTCGGCGTTGATCCGGCACTCGATGGCGTGCCCCCGCCGCTCGATGTCCTCCTGGTTGAAACCGAGGGGCTCTCCGGCGGCGATGCGCAGCTGCAGCTCGACCAGGTCCATACCGACGACCATCTCGGTGACCGGGTGCTCGACCTGCAGCCGGGTGTTCATCTCGAGGAAGTAGAAGTCGCCGTCCTGGTAGAGGAACTCGACCGTTCCGGCGTTGACGTAGCCGCAGGCCTTGGCCACCTTGACCGCCGCCTCGCCCATGGCCCGGCGGATGTCGTCGGGGAAGTTGGGCGCCGGGCTCTCCTCGACCAACTTCTGGTGCCGGCGCTGGGCCGAGCAGTCGCGCTCGCCGAGCCAGACGGTGTTTCCCTGGGTGTCGGCGAAGACCTGCATCTCGATGTGGCGGGGCCAGGACAGGTAGCGCTCGAGGTAGACCTCGGGCCGGCCGAAGTAGGCCTGGGCCTCGCGCTGGGCCGACTCGAGGGCGGCGGGGGCGTCGGCGGCGGCGTTGACCACCTTCATCCCCCGGCCGCCGCCGCCGAAGGCGGCCTTGATGGCCACCGGCCAGCCGTGCTCCTCGCCGAAGGCAACGACCTCGGAGGCGTCCTGCAGGGGATCGGAGCGGCCCGGCACGCCCGACACGCCGGCGCGCTCGGCGGCGTGGCGCGAACTGATCTTGTCGCCCATCACCTCCATGGCCTCGGGCGGGGGGCCGACGAAGGTGATCCCCTCTCCCGTGATGGCCCGGGCGAAGTCGGCGTTCTCCGAGAAGAACCCGTAGCCGGGGTGCACGGCATCGGCACCGCTCTTGGCGATGGCATCCAGGATGGCCTGGGTGTTCAGGTAGCTCTCCGCCGCCGTCTGGCCGCCGAGGGCGAACGCTTCGTCAGCCAGCCGGACGTGCAGGGCCTCGCGGTCGAGCTCGGAGTAGACGGCAACCGTGGCGATCCCGAGCTCGCGACAGGTGCGGATGACCCGGACCGCGATCTCCCCCCGGTTGGCGATGAGCACCTTCTGCAGCACGAGCTTCCTCCCGGACGAGTTCCCATATCGTTACAGCCGTGCTCGATGCCGGCGCCAGAACGGCGCTCGCGGCCACCCGCTTCTCGGACGTCCGCTGGTTCCCCGAGCTGGATTCCACCAACCGGTACCTGCTGCAGGAGGCCCGGTCGGGTGCGTCCGAGGGGCTGGTGGCGGTGGCCGACCACCAGAGCGCCGGGCGGGGCCGCCTGGGCCGGGTCTGGGTGGCCCCTCCGGGGGCGTCCCTGCTCCTGTCGGTCCTGTTCCGGCCCCGGCTGGATCCCGAGCGGCTGCACCTGGTGACGGCGGCGGTGGCCCTGGCGGCCGCCGACGCCTGTCGTGACGAGGCGGGGGTGGCGGCTGACCTCAAGTGGCCCAACGACCTGATGGCCGACGGCCGCAAGCTGGCCGGCGTTCTGGCCGAGGCGGACCTCGCCGGCGGCTCCGACCGGGCCACGGCCGTGGTGGTCGGCATCGGCATCAACGTCAACTGGCCGGAGCCGCTGCCCGAGGAGCTGGCCAGCATCGCCGTCTCCCTGAACCGACTCGCCGGTAGGACCGTGGACCGGGCCGCCCTCCTCGTCGGCCTGCTGCGGTCCCTCGACCGTCGTTACACCAGCCTCGGAGAGGACGGGGGGCGGCAGGTGGCCGCCGAGTACCGGGCACGGTGCGCCACCGTCGGCCAGCTGGTCAGGGTGGAGCTGGCCGACGAGACGTTCACCGGTCGGGCGATGGACGTGAGCGACGAAGGCCATCTCCTCGTCGACGTGGGCGCCTGCACCCGGACCGTCAGCGCCGGGGACGTCGTCCACCTCCGCCCCCAGGGAGGCTGAGGGCCGTCAGGGGCCTCCACATCGGCTTCCCGTAGCCTGGTCCCGTGCGACTACTCGTGACGGGCGGGGCCGGGTTCATCGGCTCGAACTTCGTTCGCTACTGGCTCGACCAGCACCCCGACGACCTGGTCGTCGCCTACGACGCCCTCACCTACGCCGGGGACCGCCGCAACCTGGCCGACCTCGAGGATCGGGTCACCCTCGTCGAGGCCAACGTCTGCGACGGGGCCGCCGCCGTCGCCACCCTCGAGGACCACTCGATCGACGTGATCGTCCACTTCGCCGCCGAGTCGCACAACAGCCTGGCCGTCATCGACCCCGGCCGGTTCTTCCGCACCAACGTCATCGGCACCCAGACCATGCTCGACGCCGCCCGCCGGGTGGGCGTGGAGCGCTTCCACCACATCTCCACCTGCGAGGTCTACGGAGATCTGCCCCTGGACTCCGACGAGGCCTTCGTCGAGGACTCCCCGTACCGACCCCGCACCCCCTACAACGCGTCGAAGGCGGGCGCCGACCACGCCGTGCGGGCCTATCACGAGACCTACGGGCTGCCGGTGACGATCACCAACTGCTCGAACAACTACGGGCCGTTCCAGTTCCCCGAGAAGCTGGTCCCTCTCTTCACCACCCTGGCCCTCGACGACGACCCGCTGCCGCTCTACGAGTCGAGCGACAACCGCCGCGAGTGGCTGCACGTGCTCGATCACTGCCGGGCCATCGACGCCGTGCTCTCCCGCGGTCGGGTGGGGGAGACCTACCTGGTGGGCAGCGGGTTCGAGGCCAGCATCGAGGAGGTGGCGGACTCGATCCTCTCCCTGCTGGGCAAGCCATCGTCGCTCAAGAGCTACGTGCCCGACCGGCCCGGACACGACCGCCGCTACCTCCTCGACTCCACCAAATTGCGCAAAGAGCTCGGATGGGAGCCGACGATCGGCTTCGAGGAAGGACTGGCCGACACCGTCACCTGGTACGTCGGCAACCGGTCCTGGTGGGAGCCCCTCCGCGGCCGGGCCCCGGTGACGGAGGAGACGGCGTGGGCCGGCTGAGCCGGCGACCCAGCGTCCTGGTGACCGGTGGCTTCGGCCAGCTCGGCCGCGAGCTGGTGGACCAGCTCCGAGGGCGGGGATATCCGGTGATCGCCGGCGACTCCTCCCACCTCGACGTGACCTCGCGGGACCTGGTGGCCGAAGCCGTCGAGGTGGCCCGCCCGGACGTCATCATCCACTCGGCCGCCTGGACCGCCGTCGACGCCTGCGAGCTGGATCCGGACCGGGCCTACTCCGTCAATGCCATGGGGACCCGCCATGTGGCCGAAGCGGCCCGGCGGGTGGGAGCCCACGTCTGTTACGTCTCGACCGACTACGTGTTCGACGGGACGGGGCGGCGTCCGTATACCGAGTGGGACGCCACCAACCCCCTGTCCGTCTACGGGCGCTCCAAGCTCGGCGGAGAGGCTGAGCTCGAACCCCGGTGGACGGTGGTCCGCACGTCGTGGCTCTTTGGCCGCCACGGGACGAACTTCGTCCGCTCGATCCTCTCCGCCGCCCAGCGGGGAGCGCCCCTCCGCGTCGTCGACGACCAGCACGGCTGCCCGACCTCGGCCGCCCACCTGGCTGCGACCACCGTCGAGCTCGCCCTCGGGCGACACCCGGGCATCCATCACGTCACCAACCGGGGCGCCACCACCTGGTACGGGCTGGCCCGGGCGGTGCTGGCCGCCGCCGGAATGGACGCCGAGCGGGTGGAGCCCAT
This sequence comes from Actinomycetota bacterium, assembly GCA_021325435.1. Taxonomy (GTDB): domain Bacteria; phylum Actinomycetota; class Acidimicrobiia; order Acidimicrobiales; family JAJPHE01; genus JAJPHE01. The sequence continues at coordinate 63,498 of JAJPHE010000129.1, forward strand.
CTCCACCGCCGAGATGGATCCGCCCCGTCCAGCCCCACGCCCGGCCTACTCGGTGCTCGACAACGCCGCCCTGCGCCTGGCGGGCATTCCGCTGCTGCCCGACTGGCACGAACCCGTGGAGGAACTGGTGAAGGATCTGTCGGCATGAGAGTCGCCGTCATCGGCTCGGGCTACGTCGGGCTCACCACCGGCGCCTGCCTGGCCCACCTGGGCCACGAGGTGACGTGCGCCGACGTCCTGCCCGACCGGGTGGAGATGCTGTCGCGCGGGGAGATCCCCATCGTCGAGGACGGCCTCGAAGAGATCGTTCGCGAGGGGCTCGACTCCGGACGGCTGTCGTTCGTCCTCGGCGAGCAGTCGGCTGCCAAGGGAGCCGAGTTCGTCTTCCTCTGCGTCCCGACCCCGCAGGCGGCCGACGGCTCGGCGGACATGAGCTACATCCAGAAGGCCGCCCAGGAGATCGGGCCCATCCTCGAGTCCGAGTCGGTGGTGATCAACAAGTCCACCGTGCCGGTGGGCTCGGCCCGAGTGGTCGAGCAGGCTCTGGGCCGCTCCGACGTCTTCGTCGTATCCAACCCCGAGTTCCTGCGCGAGGGCTCCGCCGTCCACGACTTCCTTCACCCCGACCGGATCGTCATCGGCGCCGACGACCAGGCCGCCGCCATCCGGGTCACCGAGCTGTTCGAGGCGATCAAGGCGCCCTTCGTGGTGACCGACCCGGCCACGGCCGAGACGATCAAGTACGCGTCCAACGCCTTCCTGGCCAGCAAGGTCAGCTTCATCAACGCCGTGGCCAACCTGTGCGAGGCCGTCGGGGCCAACGTACGCGAGGTCGTCCTCGGCATGGGCTACGACAAGCGGATCGGCTTCGAGTTCCTCCGGCCTGGACCCGGGTGGGGCGGAAGCTGCTTCCTCCCCCAGGAGACCGTGCTGGTCTCCGACCCGGGGGGGTCAGTCCGTCATTTGAGCTTCCAGGAGCTGTTCACGGAGCTCGAGGACAGCGGACCCGATGGCTGGCAGGTTCTGTCCTGGTCCCCCGACGAGCCGCGACCCGAGATGCGACCCGTGGCGGCGTTCACCACCCGGCCATACAACGGGCCGGTGACGCGCATTCGCACCAAGATGGGTCGTCGGTTGTCAGTCACGGCCGATCATCCGATGATCTTCGGAGATGGGGTCCAGCCGGCGCCCTCCGGTGTGAAGCCCGCCGGTGAGCTGACCCTCGAGGATTGGCTACCGGTGGGCCTGGGTGCGCCGATTCACGAACGAGTCGCGCCGGCGAGCTTGCCCTTGCTGGACCACGCCAAGCTGGGCGGCATCCAAACCGATAGCGGAACCTACGTCCCTTCACATCTCACCGTGGACAAGGACTTCTGGAGGGTCGTGGGGCTGTACCTGGCCGAGGGAAGCATCACGACGGAGCGCGGCCGGGGGCAGTCGGTACGGCGCAGGATCAACTGGCACTTCAACTACCAAGGTGAGGACGACCTGGTCTCCTACGTCGCCGAGTATTGGCGAGCCGTGGGAGTGAAGGTGTCGGTCCAGTCTCGGCCGACCAGCCGGGTCGTATCGGTCAGCTCGCGCATCCTCGCGGCCCTTTTCGAAGCTGGTCTCGGGCTCGGGGTCGACTGCTACGGCCACCGGGTGCCGGATCTGATCTGGACCGCCCCCGAGGAGCACAAGCGGGCCCTTCTCAGGGGAATCTGGGACGGGGACGGCTCCTGGTCACTGGTCAACGGCGGGCCGAGTGTCGTCTTCGAGTTCGGCACCGCCTCCCCCCGCCTCGCCGAGGGCATCCTGCGGCTGCTCGGTGAGCTCGGCGTCGTGGCCCGGGTGAAGGTGGGCCGAACGAAGAAGTCGACGGTGGACAACTACTGGTTGACCATCGCCGGAGCGGACCAGATCGAGGAGTGCCTCTGGCTCTTTCCCGAGGACGAGGCGGAGTCGATCGACGGCTCGATCGGCGGCCAGCAGAAGTGCATCCGGCCCACGGGATACCGTCCCCTGCTGAAGAACGGCGCCTGGGTCCGGGTAGCGGCGGTTCACCACCAGCGGTACGTGGGGCCGGTCTACTCCCTCGAGGTGCCTGACACGCACACGGTGGTGACCACCGGGGGACTGGTGGCCCATAACTGCTTCCCCAAGGACACCAGGGCCCTGGTGCGCATCGCCGAGGACGCCGGCTACGACTTCGAGCTGCTGAAGGGCGTCATCGCCGTCAACGAGGAGCAGTACGAGCGCATTGTCGCCAAGGTCCTGCGCATGCTGGGCGGATCGGTGGAGGGAGCGAAGGTCGCCGTGTGGGGTCTCACCTTCAAAGCCCGCACCGACGACCTTCGTGAGTCCCCCGCCCTCGAGATCGTCCGCCGCCTGAGCGCGATGGGGGCCAAGGTGCGGGCCTACGACCCGACGGTGCGTCGCCAGCTCGACGGCATGGAGGTGGCCTATGACCCCTACGACGCCTGCGACGACGCCGACGTCCTGGTCGTGCTGACCGAGTGGGATGAGTTCCGTTGGCTCGACCTCGGCCTGGTGCGGACCCGCATGGCCCAGTCGCGCATCGTCGATGCCCGCAATCTGCTCGAGCCGGCCGCGGCCCGGCGCGCCGGCTTCCGCTACGACGGTCTGGGCCTGTCATGACCCGCGACATCAAGCGGGTCGTCGTCACGGGGGGCGCCGGGTTCATCGGGTCGCATCTCTGCCGAGAGCTGCTCGAAAGAGGGGCCGACGTCGTCTGCGTGGACAACCTCGTGACCGGCTCGCTCGACAACGTCGGAGAACTCTTCGCCCGCCCGGAATTCACCTTCGTCCACCACAACGTGAGCGACTTCGTGCACGTGCCCGGGCCGGTCGACGCCGTCCTGCACTTCGCCAGCCCCGCCTCCCCGGTCGACTACCTCGAGCTGCCCATCCAGACGTTGAAAGTCGGCAGCCTCGGCACCCACAACTGCCTGGGCCTGGCCAAGGACAAAGGAGCCCGCTTCTTCCTGGCGTCCACCAGCGAGGTGTACGGCGACCCGCTGGTGCACCCGCAACCGGAGACCTACTGGGGTCACGTGAACCCGGTGGGTCCCCGGGGCGTCTACGACGAGGCCAAGCGCTTCGCCGAGGCCATGACCATGGCCTACCACCGCTACCACGGAGTCGACGTCCGCATCGCCCGGATATTCAACGTGTTCGGGCCGCGGATGCGTCCGTCCGACGGCCGGGTGGTCTCCAACTTCCTCGTGCAGGCCCTGCGGGGAGAGCCCCTCACCGTGTACGGCGACGGGTCCCAGACCCGCAGCTTCTGCTACGTCGACGACGAGGTGGCCGGCTTGCTGGCCCTGTTGTACTCGGACCTCACCGGCCCGGTGAACGTGGGCAACCCGAACGAGTTCACCGTCCTGCAGCTGGCCGAGCTGGTCCTGGAGGTGACCGGGTCGAAGTCAGAGGTCGTGCGCCGGCCCCTTCCCCAGGACGACCCCACCCGCCGCCAGCCCGACATCACCCTGGCCCGGGCCCAGCTGGGCTGGGAGCCGAAGGTCGACCTGCGCGAGGGCCTGGCCCGCACAGCCGACTGGTTCCGTCGGGTGATCGCGGTTGGCTGAGTACCCGGCGGCCGAGGTCGCCGCCGTCATCGTCAACTACAACGCCGGCGGCCACCTGATGGACTGCGTCCGCAGCCTCCGGGCCGAGGGGGTCGACGAGATCGTCGTGGTGGACAACGGGTCGGTCGACGGCTCGGAGCGCGCCGTGGCCGAGTCGGAGCCCGACGCCGTGGTGCTGTCCCAGACCCGCAACCGCGGCTACGGCGGCGGCGCCAACGTCGGCATCCGCCACAGCTCCGCCCCGCTGGTGCTGGTGTGCAACCCGGACCTCACCGTCGAGCCCGGGGCGCTCAAGGCCCTGGTCGCCGCCCTCGAAGCCGACGAGCGGCGGGCCGTGGTGGGGCCGCGCATCGTCGATCCGGAGGGATCGCTGTATCCCTCGGCCCGGACCTTCCCCGCTCTGGGAGACGCCCTCGGCCACGCCCTGTTGGGCCTCATCGCCCCCGGCAACCGGTGGTCCAGGCGCTACAAGCTGCTCGACTGGGACCACGCCCAACCGGCTGAGGTCGACTGGGTGTCGGGGGCGTGCTTCCTCGCCCGGCGGGTGGCGCTGGACGAGCTGGGCGGTTTCGACGAGTCGTACTTCATGTACTCCGAGGACGTCGATCTCTGCTGGCGGGCCTGGAAGGCGGGGTGGCGGATCGCCTACGAGCCGGCGGCCACCGTCGTCCACGTCCAAGGCGTGTCCGCCGACCGTCGCCCCTACCGGATGATCGCCGAGCACCACCGGTCCCTGTTCCGCTTCGCCTGGCGGACCACCGAAGGCCCCCGCCGGCTGCTGCTGCCCTTCGTGGCGCTGGGCCTCGCCCTCCGGGCCGCCATGGCCGCCGCCCAGCGCCTGGCCGAAGGGCCCCTCGAACGCCGCCGCGCCCGCCTGCCCGCGTCCGGACCCGGCGGGCCCCTCGACTAGGGTCGAACCGTGCCCCGGGGTTCTGTCGGCAAGCGAGTCGCGAGGGCCGCCGCCACCGGCGGCGGCCGCGTATCGACGCGGCGCAACACCCCGTGGAGCTGGTACATCTCGATGGCGGTGATCGTCGTGCTGGGCACCGCCCTCGTCGGCTGGTCGCGCCACCAGAAGTTCGCCGCCGTCAACGCGGCGAAGACGGGGACCCCGCCGACCCTCTACGACCACTGGCACGAGGCGTTCGCGTTCGATATCTGCGGCACGCTCGAGGCCAACCCGCCCCAGAACCCGGACCTGTCGAGCGCCGGGCTCCACACCCACGGCGACGGCAACATCCACATCGAGCCCCAGAGCCCGCAGGACACCGGTCACAACGCCACCCTGGGCCGCTTCGTCAGCCTCTACCCGGGCATGCAGCTCACGTCCGACACCGTCCAGTACCCGGGCCTGCGCGCCTACCACAACGGCGACAAGTGCGGCTCCAAGACCGGGTACGTGCAGGTCTACGTCTGGGACAGCCCGACGGCCAAGACCGGCCACCTGGTCAAGGGCAACCCGGCCAGCCTGCTGCTCAAGAACGGCCAGATGATCACCATCGGCTTCCTGCCCAAGGGCGCCACCATCCCCAAGCCGCCGGCGCTCAACATCAGCAACCTGCTGCAGAACATGAGCTCGGCCCAGAGCAACGGCCGCAGCATGAACCTGCCTCCCACGGTCACCACGGTCCCGGCTCACACCCCCGCCACCACCTCCTCTTCCAAGAGCACCGCCACCACCAAGGGCCCATGAGGGCGGTGGTCCTGGTGGGCGGGGAGGGGACCCGTCTCCGCCCCCTCACCTACGACGTCCCCAAGCAGATGCTGCCGGTCGCCGGGGTGACGATGATCGAGCGGGTCCTCGGCCAGCTGGCCGCCCACGGGGTGGACGACGTGGTCCTGTCGATGGGCTACCGGCCCGACGCCTTCCTCGCCGCCTTCCCCGACGGCACCGCCGCCGGGGTCTCGCTGCACTACGCGGTGGAGCCCGAGCCCCTGGACACGGCCGGGGCCATCCGCTTCGCCGCCGCCGACGCCGGTATCGACCAGACCTTCCTCGTCGTCAACGGCGACGTGCTCACCGACCTCGACGTGACGGCCCTGGTGGCGTTCCATCGCCACCGGCAGGCGTCGGCCACCATCGCCCTGACACCGGTCGAGGATCCGTCGGCGTTCGGGGTGGTCCCCACCGACGACGCCGGCCGGGTCACCGCCTTCATCGAGAAGCCGCGACGCGAGACCGCCCCCACCAACCTCATCAACGCCGGCACCTACGTGTTGGAGCCGGCCGTGCTGGACCGGATCCCGACCGGCAGGAAGGTGTCGGTCGAGCGCGAGACCTTCCCGCAGTTGGTGGAGCAGGGCTCGCTCTTCGCCCTGGCGTCTGACGCCTACTGGATCGACACCGGCACGCCCGCCCTCTACCTGCGGGCCAACCGCGACCTGGTGGCCGGACTTCGTGGCTCGCCGCCGGCGCCGGGGGCGCGAGACGTCGGGGCCGGAGTCTGGGTACTCGACCGCGCCGAGCTGGCCGGCACGGTGGAGGGGCCGGCCCTGGTGGGGGAGGGCGCCACCGTGGCCGAGGGCGCCCACGTGAGGTCGGCGGTCCTCGGGGCCGGGGTCCGGGTGGAGGAGGGTGCCAGCGTCGAGGGCTCGGTGCTGCTGGACCGGGTGGTGATCGGACCGGGCGCCCGGGTCGAGGGATCGATGATCGGCCACCACTCGAGCGTCGGGGAGGGATCGAAGATCATGCCGACCTCCGTGGTCGGGTGCGGGGTGGCCGTCGAGCCCGGCACCGTGCTCGAGGACGCCCGCTACCCCGGGTAGGCCCGTGCACACCCTCGTCACCGGAGGCGCCGGCTTCATCGGCTCCACCCTCGTCGACCGTCTCCTCGCCGAGGGCCACACCGTCGACGTGGTCGACGACCTGTCGACCGGCAGCCTGGCCAACCTGGCCGACGCCCGCTCCTCGGGAGCGAAGGCGATGTCCTTCCACCAACTCGACGTCCGGTCCACCGGGCTGGTCGAGCTGATGGGCCGGCGGCAGCCGGACGTCGTCTTCCACCTGGCCGCCCAGGCCGACGTGCGGGTGTCGGTCGCCGATCCGGTGCGCGACGCCGAGGTGAACGTCATCGGCAGCATCAACGTGCTCGAGGGGGCCCGGCGGGCGGGGTCCTCGAAGGTCGTGTTCGCCTCCAGCGGCGGCACCATCTACGGCGACCCCGATCCGGCCGACCTGCCGGTGAAGGAGACCCATCCCCGCCGGCCGCTTTCCCCCTACGGGGTGGCCAAGAACGCGGTGGGCGACTACCTGTACGCCTACCGCGAGCTGCACGACCTCGAGTTCACCGCCCTGGCGTTGGCCAACGTCTACGGGCCCCGGCAGGACCCGCACGGCGAGGCGGGCGTGGTGGCGATCTTCGCCGGCCTGCTCCTGGCGGGCAAGGAGTGCACCGTGTACGGCGACGGGAACCAGACCCGCGACTTCGTGTTCGTCGACGACGTGGTCGACGCCTTCGCCCGGGCGGCCGAGCGGGGCGGGGGGCTGCTGCTCAACGTGGGCACCGGACAGGAGACCAGCGTCAACCGGCTCTACGCGGTCATGGCCGCCGCCGCCGGGGTCGACCGACCGCCCAACCACGCCCCGGCCCGGCCCGGCGAGCTGCAGCGCTCCGCCCTCGACCCGTCCAGGGCCGCCATCCACCTGGGCTGGAGGCCGTGGACGTCGCTCGAGGAGGGCACCGCCGCCGTCCTCGAGCATTTCGCCGGCCGGCCCGGCACCAGCCGAGGCTGACGGCCGTCCGCCTCAGGGCCCCATGACGGGGCCGCCGGCCCCCGTTTCCACCAGTACGGCGGTGGGCCCGACGGTGGCGGCCAACCGCCCCGGCGGCCGGTGGCCGGTGTCACCGGGCCGCCACACGGCCAAGGTGGCGGCGGGCCGGGCGCCGGCAGGGTCGAACTGGGCGCCGAACAAGAACAGCCAGGGGCGGTCGACCACCGCCCGGTACCCGCCGTGGGTCAGCTCGACCACCAGCCCGGCCGCCCACGGCCACCGGTCAGCCGACGCCACCTCCACCCGCACCAGGGACCCCCGGGGCAGCGTCGGCGCCACCGCCCGCCACAGAGAGGCGACCTGCTGGCCGCCCACCGGCGGCACCGGCCGGGCGACGGAGGCGGTGACCCCGAGGGCCACGGCGGCGGCCAGCGAGGCGCCGGTGGCGAGCCCCCGTCCCGCCCGGCCCAGGAGCCCGGCGGCTCCGAGGCCGATGGCCAGCTCGGCCGCCGACAGCCACAGGGTCAGGTAGGGGAACAGGGGCCCGACCGCCCGGGTGGCCGACACGATGCCGGCGGCGACCAGGAGAGCGGCCAGGGCCCCCAGGGCCCCGGCGAAGAAGGGGCCTGCCCGCCCCTCGTCCCGGCGCCGACGGGCCTCGGCCACCCCGGCCACGGCGACGATCGCGCCCGCCGCCAGGGCGGTCCCCACCAGGAGACCGGCGACGGACCCGCTGAGGCGTCCGCCGCCCCGCAGGGGGGGCCACAGCGCGCCGGCCACCGCGTCGACGGAGGGTCCCAACCGGTGGCCGGGGTGGCCGGCGGTGAAGAAGCGGGCGACGGCGGTGAGGTTGCCCGTTCGCCCGGTGACCTCTTGGACCACCGGAGGCAACCAGAGGACGGCGGCCACGCCGGCGCTCACCGCCCCGGGCCGCCACGCCGTCGGCCAGGCGGGGCGGTCCGGCGACACGGCGGCCAGCGCCACCGCCCCGGCTCCAACCGCCACCACCGCCAGGCCGGTGCTCACGTCGGTCTGCACCAGGAAGGTGCCCAGTCCCACCACCCAGGGCAGGGCCCACCACCGTCCGGCGGCCACCGCCGCCGCCGCCACCAGCAGGGCGGCGGTGGGCACCACGACGGCCACCGGGTTCCAGACCCGGGCGAGGGCTCCAGGGCCCAGGGCGACCAGCTCGACGGCGGCGAGGGCGGCCGCCCAGCGGCCGGCGCCCGACCCGCCGGCTCGTCCGGCCAGCACGACCAGGAGCACGGCGAAGGCCCCGCAGACGACGACGCCCGACACCACCAGGGCCCGGCTGCCGCCGCCGAGCGCCCGGTAGGGGCCGGCCAGCAGGTAGAACCACAGGGGGCCGGGGTGGCTCCACCCGAAGCGTGAGTAGGGGCCCACCAGCTGGTGGAACGAGGCGGCCCGGTCGGTCGACAGCTGGATCACCGCCTGGTCCCCCCAGGCGGTGGGCTGGCCGCCGGCGCCGGCGACCCCGGCCAGCACCAGGGTCGGCACCGCCACCACGGCCACGGCCAGCCAGTCGACCGGGCGCCGCCCCCTCAGCGGAACAGGTCCTCGTTCCAGGGCCGCACGACCTCGGCCGCCACCGATCCCTCGCCGAGCCAGGCGGGGTCGACCCCGCGGACCACGGCGACGGGGACCCCGGCGGACTTGCCCATGACGAGCTCGGCGGCCCCGGCCAGCTCATCGGCCACGCACACCTCGGTCACCTGCAGCTCGCGGCCGTAAGTGTCGGGCGTGCCCCGCAGGTCCACCACCGCGGCGATGCCCGCGCAGCCGATGGCTACGTCAGTGAGACCCCTCCGCCAGGGCCGGCCGAAGGTGTCGGAGACGATCACCGCCACCGTCAGCCCGGTGCGGGCCCGCAGCCCGTCGCGGATCCGCCGGGCCGAGCGGTCGGGATCGACCGGTAGGAGGGCGGCGTAGCCCCGCTCCACGTTGGACAGATCGACCCCGGCGTTGGCGCATACGAACCCGTGCCGGGTCTCCGACACGATGAGATCCCCGCGCCGGCGCAGCACCCGGACCGACTCGGAGCCGACCACCCCCTTGTGGGAAAGGGGGTCGGCCGGGTCGACCTCGACCAGGCGACCCTCGGCCTTGGACACGACCTTCTGGGTGACGACCACCACGTCACCGTCGGCCAGCTCGGCGTGACCGGCGATGAGCTCGGCCAGCACGTCACCGGGCCGGACCTCCGGCAGGCCGGTCACCGGAGTGACGGTGATGCTCACCGAGCGGCCAGCACGGTGCGAGCGAGGGTGACCGCCGCCTCGTCGGAGACCATCACCGACGGGGCGACGACGCAGCGGACACCGACGTCCTCGACCGCCGGCGCCAGGTCGGCGTCGGCCACGTCGACCACGAGGGTGGCGGCCAGCTCGGCGTACAGGCGGGCCACGCCCACCACGGAAGCGTCGTGCCCGAGCTCGCGCATGAGCCGGTCGGCGGGGCCCTTCAGCGCCCTTCCCCCGACGATCGGCGAGACGGCGACGACCCGGTCCCGTCGCGACCGCACGGCGTCGGCCACTCCCGGCACCGCCAGCACCGGTCCGATCGACACGATGGGGTTGGAGGGGCAGATCACGATGGTGTCGGCCTGGCCCAGGGCGTCGAGGACCCCCGGCGCCGGCCGGGCCTGGTCCGCCCCTTCGAAGCGCACGGCGGTCACCGTCACGTCGTGGCGGCGGGCCACGAAGTAGTCCTGGAAGGCGATGTCGCCCAGCCCTTCGGCCGTGACGATCGTGCGCACCGGGTCGTCGCTCACCGGCAGCAGCTGCACGCGGACGCCCCACGCCCCGGCGATCTCGGCCGCCACCTGGCTGAGCGTCGCCCCCTCGCCGAGGCGTTGGGTCCGGTAGAGGTGGGTGGCGAGGTCGAGGTCTCCCAGGCGGAACCACGTCTGGCCGCGGTAGCGGTCAAGCGCCTCCATCACCCGCCAGCTCTCTCCGGCGATGCCCCAGCCGGTGTCGGGGTTCACGGCCGAGGCCAGGGTGTACACGACCGTGTCGAGGTCGGGACTGAGGTGGAGCCCGTGCAGGACCAGGTCGTCGCCCGTGTTCACCACGGCGCAGATCTCCGAGGGAGGCACGGCACCGGACAGTCCCCGCAGCATGCGGGCGGCGCCGACCCCGCCGGCCAGGGCGGCGATCACGGTCGGGCAGGCTACCGACGGCGCCTGGGCCGGTGTGCCAGGCTCCCGTGATGGGCGAGGTCGGTGACACACCCCGTGCCCGCCTGCGGGTGTCGCTCGACGCCACCCCCCTGCTCGGTGTCCGCACTGGCGTCGGTGTCTTCTGCCAGTGGGCGCTGGCCTGCCTGGCCCGCCGCCCCGACCTCGACGTCAGCGCCTTTGCCGTCAGCTGGCGCCGCCGGCGCGGGATCCGTCCCCACCTTCCCGACGGGGTGCGCGCCGTCGACCGGCCCATGCCGGCCCGCCCCCTGCACCGGGCCTGGTCGGCTTCGTCGCTGCCGCCGGTCGAGTGGTGGACCGGGCCGGTCGAGGTGGTCCACGGCACCAACTTCGTGGTGCCACCCAGTCGCCGGGCCGCCCGGGTGATGACGGTGCACGACCTGACCTCGGTGCGCTTCCCCGAGCTGTGCGACGACTACACCCGCAACTTCCCCCGGCTCGTCCGGCGCGCCCTGGCCGAAGGGGCCTGGGTGCACACCCCGTCTCGCTTCGTCGCCGGCGAGGTGGTCGAGCTGCTGGGCGCCGACCCGGGCCGGGTGCGGGCGGTGCACCACGGCATCCCCGCCGTGGCAGGAGGCGGGCCGCCTGCCCCGGCCGAGCTGGAGGCGATCGGGCTGCCCGCTCCCGCGCTGGCCCGCTACGTGCTCGCCCTCGGCACCGTCGAGCCCCGCAAGGGGCTTCCGGACCTGGTGCGGGCCTTCGACCAGGCGGCCGGGGCTGATCCCCGCCTGTGGCTGGTGATCGCCGGCCCGGACGGGTGGGGCGCGGCCCAACTGGAGGAGGCCCTGCGAGCGGCCCGGCACAGGGGCCGGGTGGCACGGGTCGGCTACGTGACGGCGACCCAGCGCTCGGCCCTGCTGCGAGGGGCGACCGTCTACGCCTACCCGTCGCTCTACGAGGGGTTCGGGTTCCCTCCGCTCGAGGCCATGGTCGCCGGCGTGCCGGTGGTCTCCACCCGGGCCGGCGCCCTGCCCGAGGTGGTGGGCGAGGCCGCCGTCCTGGTGGAGGTGGGCGACGTCGACGGGTTGGCCGAGGCCCTGCTCCGCTTCGCCGGCGACGACGCCGCCCGGGCCGAGGCGGCCGAGCGGGGCCGGGCCCACACGTCGACCTTCTCGTGGGACGCCACCGGCGAGGGCCTGGCCTCCCTGTACCGCGACGCGGTCGCGGCCCGATGAGGGTCCTGGTCGTGGTGGAACAGCTGCGCCGGTCGGTCCCCGGTGGCATCGGCACCTACGCCCGGGGCCTCCTCGGGGGGCTGGCCTCCATGGGCGCCGACGCCCCCGAGGTGTCGGTGTACGCCTCGCGCTCGCCGGCGGCGCCGGACCCGTTGGCCGCCTGGGGCTTCCCTGTCGTCACGTCCCGCCTCCCGGCCCCGGTCCTGGTGCGGGCCTGGAACCGGGGTGTCGGGCGGGCGCCGACCGACCACGACGTCATGCACGCCACGTCCCTGGCGGTGCCGCCCGGGGGCCCCCGGCGGCTCACGGTCATGGTGCACGACCTGGCCTGGCGGCAGGTGCCCGACACCTTCCCGGTCCGGGGCCGACGGTGGCACGAGCAGGCCCTGTCGGCCGCCATGCGCCGCGCCGACCTCCTCTTCGCCCCGTCGGCTCAGACCGCCGAGGAGGTGAGGGGAGCCGGCGCCACCCGGGTGGAGGTAATCGAGGAGGGCAGCGACCACCTCGCCGCCCCCGACGGGGCGGGGGCCCACGCCCTGCTGGCCCGGCTGGGAGTGGCCGGCCCCTACCTGCTGTCGGTGGCGACGCTCGAGCCCCGCAAGAACCTGGCCCGGGTCATGGAGGCCTACGCGTCCGCCCGGGCCCGCCTGCCTGGCCCCTGGCCCCTCCTGCTGGTCGGCCCCCGGGGCTGGGGGGGCCCGGTCGAGCCGGTCGAGGGGGCGGTGCTGGTCGGACAGGTGGCCGACGGTGTGCTGGCCGCCCTCTACGCCGGCGCCCGCTGCGTCGTCTACGCCCCGCTGCAGGAGGGTTTCGGCCTACCCGCGGTGGAGGCCATGGCCGCCGGCGTGCCGGTGGTGGCCAGCCCCATGCCGAGCACCGGCGGCGCCGCCCACCAGGTGGACCCCCGTGACGTCTCCTCCATGGCGGAGGGGATGGTCGCGGCCGCGACCGACGAGGAGCTACGGGCCCGGCTGGTGGAGGCCGGCCGTCGGCGGGCGGCCCAGCTGACCTGGGAGGCCGCCGCCCGCCGACACGTCGAGCTGTGGGCGGCCCTGTGCTGACCGTCTCGATGGACGTGAGCGCCGTCCCCGAGCGGCCGGCGGGGGCCGGTCGGTACACCGTCGACCTGGTCCGGGCCCTGGCGCCCCGCGACGACGTGGAGCTGACGCTGATCGCCCGCATCGGCGACGCGTCCCGTTGGGCGCAGTGGGCCCCGGCGGCCCGCCTGCTCACCCTGGTTCCCCGCCGGAGACCGGCCCGGCTGGTCTGGGAGCAGGCCTCCATGCCGGCGCTGCTCACCCGCGAGGGCGTCGACGTCCACCACGGGCCTCACTACACCATGCCCGAGCGGGCCCGGCTGGCCCGGGTGGTCACCATCCACGACATGACCTTCTTCGATCATCCCGAGTGGCACGAGGCGCCCAAGGTGCCGGTGTTCCGCCGGGCCATCCGCGCCGCCGCCCGCCGGGCGGACGTCCTGGTCTGTGTGAGCGCCACCACCGCCAGCCGCCTCCGGCAGCTGGTCGACGTGCGGGGGGAGGTGCGGGTCGTGCCCCACGGCGTGGATCACGACCGCTTCCGCCCCGAGGAGCCCCGGCCCGGCTCCGACCTCGCCCAGCTCTCGGCGTTCGGCATCAGCCCCCCGTACGTGGCCTTCGTCGGCACGGCCGAACCCCGCAAGGGCGTCACCACGCTCATCCGGGCCTTCGACCGGATGAGCCCCGGGCATCCGGGCATCACCCTCGTGTTGGCCGGGGGAGAGGGGTGGGGCAGCCGGCCGCTGCGGACCGCCCTGGCGACCATGCGCAACATCGACCGGGTGCGGCGCACCGGCTACCTGCCCGACGAGGTCCTGCCGCCCCTGCTGCGCCAGGCCGCCGCCGTCGCCTACCCGTCGCTGGAGGAGGGATTCGGGTTGCCCGCCCTCGAAGCGCTCGCCTGTGGAGCCCCGCTCGTGACCACTTCGGGGACGGCCATGGAGGAGATCGCCGCCGGTTCCGCCCTGCTGGTGGAGCCGGGCGACGCCGACGGTCTCGCCGGCGCCCTCGACATGCTCGTCCGGGGGGACGCCGGACTCGAGGCCCGTCGGGCCCGGGGCCTGGCCACCGCGGCCCGCTACACGTGGGCCGCCACCGCCGAGGGCCACGTGGCCGCCTACCTGGCCGCCCGCGACGCCTATCGGGCCGCCGGGCCCGGGGAGGGCACGCGGCCCGCCCGATAGGGTGAGCCGATGCGGGCGTTGGTGACCGGGGCGAGCGGCTTCGTGGCCGGCTGGCTGATCAGACACCTGCGCGACAGCGGCGACGCGGTCGTCGGCATCGACGAGTCGATCGACATCGGCGATGGGGACGCCCTACGGCGCGCCGTCACCGACGCCGCACCCGAGGCCATCTACCACCTGGCCGCCTTCACCCACGTGGGGCGGTCGTGGGAGCAGCCCCGCGAGGTGTTCCGGGTCAACGCGGTCGGCACCCTCGAGCTGCTCCAGGCCGCCCTGGCCTGCGATCGGCCGCCCCGAGTCCTGCTCGTCGGGTCGGCCGAGGTATACGGCGGCGTCAAGCCCGACGCCCTGCCCGTCGGCGAGGACGCGCCGCTTCTTCCGGTGAGCCCCTACGCCGCCAGCAAGGTGGCGGCCGAATACCTCGGAGTGCAGGCACACCTGGGCCATGGGCTGCCGGTGGTCCGGGTGCGGGCGTTCAACCACATCGGCCCGGGCCAGCACGCCAGCTTCGTCGTGCCCGCCCTCACCCGGCGCATCCTCGAAGCCAAAGCCGGGGGCGAGCGGACCCTGCGGGTCGGCAACCTGTCGGCCCGGCGCGACTTCACTGACGTGCGCGACGTGGTGCGGGCCTACCGGCTCCTGGTGGAGAAGGGAGCGGCGGGGGAGGCGTACAACGTGTGCTCCGGGCGGGCGGTCAGCATCGAGGAGATCGCCCACCGCCTGCTGGAGCTGGCCGACGCCGACCTCGAGCTGGTCGTCGACCCGGAGCTGGTCCGCCCGGTGGACGTGCCCGTCCTGCTGGGGGACCGGGCGCGCATCGGCGCCGCCACCGGGTGGGAGCCCGAAATTGACCTCGACCGGACCCTGCGTGACGTCGTCGCTGACGAGCGCTCGGCGCTGACCGGCTGAGCGTCGGCCCTAGCGGGGCCGCGCCACCAGGCCCCGCACCGGCTCCGGCAGGGTGCGCCCCACCGCCTCGAGGCGAGAGTTCACCTCGCGCTCGATCTCGCGCCGGCGGACCTGGGCCTGCTGCACGCGGATGAGGACGAGCCCGAGCACGGTGTAGCCGGTGTCACGGGCCAGCTTCCCGATGTCGCTCATGGTCGCGGTCCTGCCCCCGGGGCGCTCACGCCTGGAGACTAGTCTCGTCGCTCCGATGGACCCCCAGGCCCCGCCGGTCGTGGCCGTGGTGGTCACCGCCGACCCGGGGCCCTGGCTGCAGGAGACGCTGGCCGGCCTCGCCGCACAGGACTATCCGAACCTGTCGGTGCTGGTGATCGACGCGGCGAGCTCACAGGACCCCACCCCCCGGGTGGCGTCGGTGCTGCCCGGCGCGTACGTGCGCCGCCTCGACACCCCGGTCGGCTACGCCGCCGCCGCCAACGAGGCCCTCCACGTGGTGGAGGGGGCCGCCTTCCTCCTCCACTGCCACGACGACGTCGCCCTCGACCCCGACGCCGTGCGCCAGCTGGTCGAAGAGGCGTACCGGTCCAACGCCGGGGTGCTCGGCCCCAAGCTGGTCGCCTGGGACGACCCGTCGCGGCTGCTGCAGGTCGGCATGGCCGCCGACAAGGGCGGGGCCGCCGTGCCCCTGGTGCAGGAGGGCGAGCTCGACCAGGAGCAGCACGACGCCGTGCGCGACGTGTTCGTCGTGCCGGGCGGGGCCATGCTGGTGCGCGCCGACCTGTTCGACGCCCTGGGCGGTTACGACCCCGACATGGTCCTGCTCGGAGAGGACGTCGATTTCTGCTGGCGGGCCCAGATCGCCGGAGCGAGGGTCATCGTGGTCCCCGCCGCCCGGGGGCGGCACCTCGCCGCCGCCAGCTCCGGCACCCGGCCGCTCCAAGCCCTCCCCGGGCTGCCCGGCGGCTCGGACCCCGCCGCCCGCCTGCACGCCCTTCGCCGCCGCCACGAGCTGGCCGCCGCCCTCAAGGACTACGGGCGCTGGCACCTGATCCGGGTCGCCCCGCAGCTCATCGGGCACTCCCTGCTCGAGGCCCTCACCGCCGCGGCCACCGGCCGCCCGGCCGACGCCCGGGCCGCCGCCGGGGCCTGGGCGTGGAACCTGGGCCGCCTGGGGGCGCTGCGCCGCCAGCGCCGTCAGGTGGCGGCCTGCCGGACGCTGCCCGACAGCGAGGTGCGTCGCCTGCAGGCGTCGGCCGGGGCCCGCTTCGCCGCTCTGTTCGAGTCGGCGTTCAGCCGGGCCGCGGCCGTCTCGCCTTTCCAGCATCCCGAGCGGGGATGGGGAGCGATACCGGGCATCCCCGGCGGAGGTGTCCCGGAGCTCGAGCTGCTCCCCGACGAGCTGCCCACCCGGCGGGGCCTCGGCCCGGTGCCGGCCTGGCTGAGTCCGGCGGTGTGGACCGGCATCGTCGCCGTCCTGTTGATCGGGTCGCGGGGGCTGCTCGGAGGAGGACCCCCGGCGATCGGCACCTTCCCCCACTTCCCCTCAGCGGGCACCCTCATCGGCCACTACGCCTCCGGATGGCGCCAGACCGGGCTGGGCCAGGCGTCGCCGCCGCCGCTCGCCTTCGCCCTCCTCGGGGTCTGGGGCTACGTCCTCGGTGGGTCGATGACCCTGCTGCGTGACGTGATGACCATCGGCATGTTGCCGATAGGGGCCGTCGGCGCCTACCGCCTGTCGCGTCCGTTGGGTTCGGTGCGGGGGCGGCTGGTCGCCACGGTCGTGTACCTGGCCGTCCCCCTGCCCTACAGCGCCATCGGGGACGGCCGCTGGGCGCCGCTCATCGCCTACGGGGCGGCTCCCTGGATCCTCGGGGTTCTGCTGCGCTCGACGGGGCTTGCTCCCTTCGCGCCGCAAGGCTCGGTCTGGCGCCGCTGCCTGGCCCTGGGGCTCCTCCTCGCCGTGGTGGGGGCGTTCGTCCCCGGGGAGGTGGTCGCCACCGTGCTGGCCGGGGTGGCCCTGGTGCTCGGATCGACCATCGCCGGGGGCCTCGGGCGGGCCGCCCGGGCGTTGGCGACCGTCGGGGCCGGTGTCGTCGTCGCCATGGCCCTCGCCTTCCCGTGGTCGGTGGACCTGATGTTCCCGGGGGCCCAGGCCGCCGGGGTGTTCGGCGTCCCCGAGCCGGTGAGGCGGGCGTCGGGCCTCGGCGCCCTGCTCGGCTTTCGCGCCTACCCCCACGGGTCGACGTGGGTGGGCTGGGCCGTTCTCGCCGCCGCCGCCCTGCCCCTGCTCTTCGCCCGGGGCTGGAGGCTCACCTGGGCGGTGAGGCTGTGGTGGGTGGCCATCGTGGCCTGGGCGGTGGCCTGGGCCGGCGGGCGGGGCTGGCTGGGCGTCGCCGTGCCCGAGCCGGGCGTGCTGCTGGGCCTGGCCGCCGCCGCCCTGTCCCTCGCCGCCGGGCTGGGAGCGGTGGCCTTCGAAGTCGACCTCGTCGGCTATGGGCTGGGGTGGCGCCAGGCCGCCGCCCTCTTGGCCGCGGTGGGGGTGCTGGCCGGCACGGTGGACACCGTGGGCTTCGCCCTCGGAGGGCGGTGGGGCTCACCGGCGGATGACTTTCGTGCCGCCCTGGCCCCGCTGGGGGACGCGCCCCGGGCGGCGGGCGGCTTCCGGGTTCTCTGGGTCGGCGACCCGGAGGCGTTGCCCCTTCCCGGCTGGCGGCTCCAGGACGGCGTGGCCTTCGCCACCTCGACCGACGGCCCTCCTGATGCCACCGACTGGTGGCCCGGGCCCGACCCCGGCGACGCCGCCCTCGCCGCCGACGCTCTGCGCGAGGCGGAGACCGGGGGCACGGCCCAGCTCGGCCACCTGCTGGCGCCGATGGCGGTGCGCTACGTGGTGGTGCCCCTCCGGCTGGCCCCCGCCGCCCAGGCCAGCCGCGACCTGACGCCCCCGCCGGCGGTCATGGCCTCGCTCGGCACCCAGATGGACCTGCGCCCCATCGACGTGGATCCGGCCCTGGCCGTGTACGAGAACGTCGCTTGGGCCCCGGCCCGGGCTGCCCTCGACCCCGGCAGCGCCGAGGCGGCGGCGGCCGGCACCGACCCCCTGCGCACGGCCGCGTCCATCGACGTGTCCCACGCCACCCCCGTGCTCGGCGTCCGGTCGGGGGCGTCGTCGTTCACCGGCCGGGTCCCGGCCGGCCCGGTGACGTGGTCGGCGGCCCCGCCGGGGTGGCGACTGGTGACCGCCTCCGGAGTCCTGCGGCCCAGAAGGGTGTTCGGGTGGGCGTCTCTGTTCGACGTGCCCGCAGCAGGACAGGCGTCGCTCGCCTATTCGCCCGGCGGGTCGCGGGCGGGGGCGCTGGCCGCTGAGGCCATCCTGTGGGTGGCCGCCGTCGCCGTCTACGTCACCATGAGGCGCCGGCGGCCCCGGCGCGACGCCGACGCCGTCCCGGCGGGGACATGACCGACCGGCTCCGGCGTCGGCTGTCGCTCGGTGTGATCACCAGCCTGCTGGTCGCCGGCACCCTCACCGCCAGCCTGCTGCACGCCTCGCCGGCCGCCGCCCCGCCCGTGCCGGCCATGCCGACGGCCGTGCCCGGCGCCCTCACCTCCAGCTGGTACTGCGCCGGCGCCACCGCCCGCTCCGGCGGGCTGGCCGACGGGTCGGTGGTCATCGCCGACACCGGGGCCGCCCCGCTGGCCGGAACGGTCACCGTGGTCCCCAACGACGGCCACCCGGCCAGCCGCAACGTGTCGATCGGGCCATGGTCGCGGG
Organism: Actinomycetota bacterium; assembly: GCA_021325435.1. Classification (GTDB taxonomy): domain Bacteria; phylum Actinomycetota; class Acidimicrobiia; order Acidimicrobiales; family JAJPHE01; genus JAJPHE01. Next base: position 82,091 of record JAJPHE010000129.1, read on the forward strand.
GGGTGGTGCACGAAGCGGACGTGGCCCCCGGGCCGTTCGTGGCCGCCACCGTCGTGCTCCACGGGGGCACGGCCGTGGTGGAGCAAGAGGTGTCCGGCCCGATGGGAACCTCGGCGGTGCCCTGCGCGTCGCGCCCCTACGACCGGTGGTACTTCGCCGCCGGCACGACCAGCCAGGGCGCCTCCCTTCTCGTCGGGCTGTTCAACCCGTTCCCCCAGGACGCCATCGCCGACCTGTCATTCGCCACCGACGCCGGGCCGGCGGCGCCGGCGCCGTTCCAGGGGATGTACGTGCCGGCCGGCCAGCTGCTGATGGTCGACATCGGCCAGCACGTCATCGACCAGCCCGTCGTCGCCACGACCGTCAACGTGCGGGTCGGCCGGCTCATCGCCACCAAGCTGCAGATCGACACCCGCAAAGGGCATTCGGGCACGACCCTCGTGCTCGGCGCGCCCCGCACCCTGCCCCGCTGGTACTTCCCCGACGGTCTGGTCGCCGCCGGCGTAACCGAGACCTACTACCTCTACAACCCGGCCACCAGCGACTCCCGGGTCGCCCTCGACCTGTCACTCTCCCAGGGGGTGGCGGAGCCGATCGTGACTGACGTGCCGGCCGGCTCGGTCGTCGCCGTCACCGCCAACGGCCAGCCCCGCATCCCGCCCGGTGATCCCCACGCCGTCGTGGTGCGGGCCCTGGCCGGGCCGCCGGTGGTGGCGGAGCGGGTCGTGACGGCGGTGGCGCCGTCCCCTCGCCGCGGCCTGGGGGAGCTGGTCGGGGCGGCCGGGCCCGCCCGCCACTGGGTCCTGGCGTCCGGCTCGACCGGGTCCTCGGTCGACGAGTGGCTGGTGGTGATGAACCCCGGCGCCGCCCCGGCCGAGGTGTCGGTGTCGGCCCTCGCCGACGGCCAGCTGCTGCC
>JAJPHE010000062.1 GCA_021325435.1 Actinomycetota bacterium
GACCGAGGGCTTCATCTGGGCTGCCCACAGCCGCTATCTCCTGCGGCGACTGACCCGGCCTACGACCGCGTGATCGCGCTGGGGAAACAATCGCGACAGTCACTCAGGAGCCAGTGACCGATGCCGATGAGCGGGGGTGAGCAGGGTGGAACCCCGGTCTAGACGACCGCGCTTCGGGCGCGGAGTCCGCCACGACCAGCCCGTTCTCTGGCCGGGCACCGTCGACTCGGACCCGCCTCCGGAAACCCTCGCCCCCTCTCCGTCCCCTGTCGGGGCCCGGTCGGCGACCGGCCTCGGCCTGAGGGGAATGGGCGTCTGGGAGCGGGCGGAGTACGCGGCGGTAGCGCTGGCCGTGCTGGTCTTGGCCCATGTCCTGCTGTCCTCGGCGGGCCGCGACCTCGGAGTCATGGCCCCCGCCATCGGCCTGACTCTGCCTGCCGCGGTGCTGACCGCGCCGTGGCGCCGGCTCACCCCGACGACGCTGGCTCTGGCAGGGGCCGTCCCTCTGGGGGCGCTGGTCGTCTGCCTCGTCACACCTTTGCACTTCGACTACTCGCGGGACCTGGCGGTCTGGGGTTACGGAGCTGCCGCGGCTGTCGCCTTCTTCGGCTTCGCCCGGACGCTGGACCGTCGCGAGGCGCTGGGGTCCGCCGTCTGCGTTATCGGCTTCTACGAGTTCTGGAAGTCGTTCGTGGCATGGAAGGGAGGCAACGACCCGTCCGCCCACATGCTCGGCACCTTCTACGAGCAGGACATGTTCGGCGCCTTCATGATGGGCTGCGCCCTCCTGGGTCTCGGGCTCGCCCTCCGAGGACGGTCGTGGGCCCGCCTGGTGGGCCTGGTCACCACTCCCGTCGCCGCCGCTGGAGTCGTCTTCTCCGCCAGCCGGGCCAGCGAGGGATTGCTGGGCGTGCTCTTCCTGGTCGGTGCCGCCGTGGTCATCCCCGCCAGCAGGGCCCGGTGGCGTGATGCTGGCACCTGGCTGGCCGTGGGCGCCGTCGCCGCCGGCCTGGTGGTGCTTCTCACCAGCCCGCTGGTCTTTCCAGGGCGGGGCCACTGGGGCACCGCCGGCATCAGCGCCACCACCAGCCGGACCGGGGGCGACTCGGCCGGCTTCAGCTTCAAGACCCGGACGATCTACTGGAAGGTCGCCGTCGACGACTTCACCGCTCACCCCCTGGTGGGTCAGGGATTCGGCTCCTACGGGCTGACCTTCGGTGAGCACGGCATGGTGCAACAGGGCGCCCGGGCCAGCCGGTACGCCCACGACGGGGTCCTGCAGAACCTGGCCGAGGGCGGCCTGGTGGCGGGGTTGCCGCTAGCCGCCGCCGTGCTCGGTGTCGGGTTCCTCGCCGTCGAGGCCCTCCTGGCCAGCACCTGGCTCCGAGAGGCGGAGGGCGCGGTGATCGGCGGCGGGCTGGCCGCCCTCGGCCTGGCCGTACACGCCCTCGTGGACTTCGACTGGACGTTCCCCGCCCTCGCCGGCCTGCTGGTGGTGGCCGCCGCCTGCTCGAGACGGCAGACGGAGCGGCGATGGCGGGTCTCTGTCCTGCCCGCGGCCTGGATCGTGGGAGTCGGGGCTGTGGCGGTGACGGCCGTGTCCATCTACCCCGTGGCGGCCTACACCGCGGTGACCCGCCGGGTCCAGGCAGCCGAACGCGCCGCTAGCGCCGGCTCCTATAGCCGGGCGGCGGCACACGCCGACACCCGCGGCTGGCCGCTGTTGACGGACTCCCAGCCGGCGGCGTTCGTGGTCTCCGCCGCGGCTAACAGCATCGCCAACGGGAAAGCCCTTCCCTTCGACCGGGCCACGATCGAGCGGGCCATGGCCCGGACCTCGGGTCTGGCCACGGTCGACTCATCCACCGCCATCGACCGCCTCTGGGTCGTGCTCGGTGAAGGGCGCCCGGCCGATGCGCTGGCCGGTGGCGCGGCCGCCTACCAGCGCTACGGCTCCGTCGACCCGGGCCTGGTCGCCTCGTACGGGCAGCTGCTCGCCCGGGCGGGCCAGGTCTCCCGAGCCGAAGAAGTGCTGCTGGCAGGAGTGAAGCGGTTCAGCTTCGCCACTTACTGGTCGCCAGACGACGTCCTCGGCGTGGGCGGCGCCCTGCGCTCGGTGGCCGGGCCCGATGCCGAGAGCACGGCCTGCGCCTGGCACCTCCTGGTCCAGGCCTTCCCCAGCTACACCAAGGACGTCCAGCCCCTGGCCTCGCGCCCGCCGGGCCGGCCCTGCACCCGCTGAGGCCCGCTGGCCTGGCCGGCGGTCCACCGGCCGGGTCGTCGGGGCCGTCAGACTCGAAGCCGTGCCGTCACAACCCCCTGAGAGGATCTCCCCGTGACCGGCGAGGGCCTGGAGTCGGTGGCGGCCCGCCTGGCCCGACTCCTGGTGGACGGGGGCGAGAGGCTCTCTGACGGCCAGAACTCGGAGCTGTGCTTCGAGCCCGACATCGAGCCCCGGCCCTTGGGGGCTGGGTCCCCTCCGATCGAGACCTGGGCCGTTGACGGCGGCCAGGCACTGGTCGCCGACGCCCGCTGCCTCCAGGTCTATGTGACGAGGGCGGCCAAGGTCTGCTTCCGCGACGGCGCCTGCGTGGTCGAGGAGGAAGGACAGCTACAGGCCCACCTGCTCGGCGCCGGCCAGGGGCCGACCACCCTGGCCGAGGCCGGCCTCGAGCTGTCGGGCGACACTCCCGCCGACGTGAACCTGCTGCGCGACTGGGCCGAGTGGTCGGCCCTGGCCGAATGCTGCGATCGGGCCGCCCCCGGCGCACTCCTGCTCGTCGACGGCGACCTGGTCCCCGACTGGCGGCTGCCCCCCTCGGTCGCCGCCGAGCCTCTGGAGCAGGCGGCCACCCGTGGCCTGTCCGTCGCCGGGGTGACGAAGCATTCCTCGCTCAGCAGGGGAGGGGCGCCGCTGGTCGGCCAGCTCGAGCTGGAGGCGGCTGAAGCCCTCGGCCCCCGGGCCCGCTGGTGGGCCCCGGTGGCCCGTACCCGGCAAGGGTCCCTGTGGCCCGACCTCCAGGTCGTCGTGGCCAAGCTCGACCCCGACGCCCGCTACGCCTTCCGGATCGACATCCCGGCCGGCCTGCCCGCCGAGGAGGTCCTGGGCACCCTGGCCTGGGTCTCTGACGACGCTGCCTTCCCCGGCTACCCGTATCCGCTCTCGGTTGCGGACCGGCTGGCCGCCTGCCCCGGCTGGCTGCGCCAGGAGGCGTGGCTCGTCCTCGACCAGGCCCTCGAGCGGGCCGGGGTGCCCGGCCCGGCGCGGGAGCGGGCTTTCGACGACCGTCACCGCCTCATGGAGCGGGCGTAGGCCGGAGTACCGCTGCCCCGTCATTCTCCCGTCGGATCGATCGCGGGCGGGTCGCTCGTACGGACCCGCTCGACGACTGCTCGCAGTCTGGCGATCCTCGGGTACATGTGCGGGCCGCGCAGGCCGATCAACTGGTCCTCGATGTAACCAAGATCGAGTCCGGGCCGGGCCGCCGCCAGGCGACCGATGTCCACCCAGTCCTGATCGCGATTGAAGGACATCTTGAACACGGCCAAGTCCTCGGGCGAGAGGATCGGAAGCCGGGCGCCCGCCAGCTCGACGGTGCCGACGCGGTTAGCGACGGTGTCGTAGCGCGGATCGAGCGAGAAGAAGAGATCGAGAGCGAAAGGGCTGGTATCGGAGAGCAAGCGAACTCCGCCGGATGGCGGCTGCCACTCCTCGGGTGATCTGTCGGGCCGATACCCAATGGGCTCGAAGAGCTGAGTCACTTGGGCTGCACGTCCGTGGTCGACGAACACATTGACATCGACGTCGTCAGTGCCTCGGGGCTCGGCGTAGTACGCCAGGGCCAGGGCGCCGCCGAAGGCGTGCGGGAGGTCGTGGCGATCAAGCGTTTCGTGAACCGTCTTGATCAGCTCGACCAGCGTCACTGCCGTGAGATGGCGTCGGCCAGCCCAAGGACCGCCTCGACGGCAGCAGCCCGCATGTTCGGAGGAGTCGCCGGTCCGTAGCGGGGAGAGGTTGCCGGCGGGTCGCCGGGATGCACCGGCGGCAAGGGTGGCTCGAAGCAGGTCGGCAACGGGCAGGGGACCCGGGCCAGCCCCGCCTCGGCGACCAGGCGGTAGCCGGCGGCGACCACGATCCGGTTGAGGGTCTCCGCGGTGGGGAGCCGGCGGTCGTTCTCGTAGGCGGAGAGGTTGGTCTGGGTTATGCCGGCGATGTCGGCGAGCATCTCCTGGGACAGCCCGCGAGACCGCCGGAGCTGGCGGATGAACGATCCATACGTGCCACGAGAGGCAGTCATATCTAAAACGATATAGGAACGGTCGCCCGGTTGCACTGTTCGCCTGCCACCGGGGTGTCAGAATTACACCGATGTCGTTCCAGACGGTCGGCGAGCGGGCGGCGGCGCTGTCACAGCCCCCCGCCATGGTGGGCGATATGGAGGCAGGCACCAGAGGCCGGCTGTTCGGCCGCAACGTCCTCGAGGCGGTCTTTCGGGCCGCCCCCGACGAGGACCTGTTCCTCGGCGAGCTGCTGGTCGGCGTGGACGAGGCCACCGGCCGGCGCTACCTGTTCCGGGTGGTCGACGTCACCTACGGCACCGAGCACCGCGAGCCGGGGTGGGCCGAGCGGGTGGCCGGCACCCTGCTGGCCGACGACGCCAGGGGGGAGAGCGGCGCCCACCCGGTCCACGAGTCGTCACGGCGCACCTACCGGGTGGCCGAGTGCCGGTGCCTGGGCTACCTGAGCCCCGACGGGCGCAGCTTCCGCAAGCCGAAGAGCCTTCCCACCCAGTTCAGCCGGGTGGTGGCGCCCGAGCCCTCTGACTTCGCCTTCCTGCGCAGCCGCATGGGCGACCTGGCGGTCGGCCTCCTCCGGTCCGGGGAGGACGAGGTCGACTTCGAGGTGGGCATACCCGGCGCCAGCCTGGCCAGCCACGTGGGCATCTTCGCCACCACCGGTATGGGCAAGTCCAACCTGATGCGGGTCCTCGCCGGCGCGGTGATGCAGCGCCAGGGCCGCTACGGCCTCCTTCTCGTCGACCCCCACGGCGAGTACCGCCCGGCGCTGGCCCGCCACCCGTGGGCGGGGGAGCGGCTGCGGACCTACGCCGCCCGTCGGCTGCCGAACACATCGACCCTGCGGGTGAGCGTGGGCGAGCTGTCGATCGACGACCTGCGCACCGCCTACGAATGGACCCGCCCCCAGGAGGAGGCACTGTTCGAGCTCGAGCGCCACTTCGGGTCCGAGGGGCTGTCGTGGCTGGTCGAGCTGGCCCAGATCGAGGACCTGGCCGGCTTCCGCGACATCGACCTCGGCGGCCGGGTCGCTCTCAACACGCTGCAGGTCGTGCACCGGCGAGCCCGGCGCATCGTCGGACTTTCGTGCGTGGCCGCCGACCCCAACGTGTCAGTAGGTGCGGCGGTGGTTCGCGACCTGACCGAGGGCCGGGTGGTGCTCATCGACGTGAGCGGCCTCGGATCGACCGAGGAGGTGCTGATCGCTTCGTACCTCACCCGCCGCGTCCTGGAAGAGTGGTCGTCCGCTTACCTGGAGGACCCCGAGCGGCACGAGGCCCTGCCGGTGGTGGCGGTGGTCCTCGAGGAGGCCCAGCGGGTGCTGGGGTCGAGCAAGGACCGCGAGTCGAACGTGTTCCCGCGGGTCGCCCGCGAGGGACGCAAGTTCAAGGTGGGCCTGTGCGCCATCACCCAGCAGCCCAAGCTCCTCGACGACGAGCTGCTCAGCCAGTTCAACACCTTCTTCATCCTCGGGTTGGCCGACGAGAAGGACCGCAACATCCTGCGGTCGTCCTCCAAACAGGACCTGTCGTCGCTGGGCCCGGAGATCCAGACCCTCATGCCCGGCGAGTGCCTGCTGGCCAACCTCGAGGCGCCCTTCGCCGTGCCGGCGACCATCCACCTCTACGACGAGGTGGTGGCCCGCACGCCACCGCCCCCCGCCCCCCGGCCGACGATGGCCGCCAATGTGGCCGCCTTGGTGGACTGAGATGAAGGTCGCGGCCATCGGTGACGCCCACCTGGGCCGCTCCTACTACCCGGCGACGACGCCGGAGGGAGTCAATCAACGCGAGCGCGACTTCGAGGTGTCCTTCGAGACCGCCGTGGACCTCGCCCTCGACCAGTCGCCGGACCTCGTCGTGTGGCTGGGCGACGTGTTCGACCACCCCCGCCCCACCTACCGGTCGTTCCGAGTCGCCCAGCGTGCCCTCAGCCGCGTCCGGGCCCACGGGGTGGCCGCCGTCGTCATCACCGGCAACCACGACACCCCCCGGCTGCCCGGCACCGGCAGCCCCTACTCGGCGCTGGCCGACGCCTTCCCCGAGTTCCACTTCGCCCACCGCCTGGCCTACGAGCGCTTCGACCTGCCGGGGCTCGCCGTGCACGCCGTGCCCCAGATGCTGACGGTCGAGGCCACGCTCGAGGCGCTGGACGCGGCGGACCACAACCGCTCGCTCGACCGGTCGAACCTTCTGCTCACCCACCCGAGGGTCACCCAGGTCGAGCCGCACTACGCCGACATCAACGAGATCGAGGTCGATGCCGGGCTGCTGCGGGCCGACCTGGTGCTGCTCGGCCACTACCACTTCCACACCCGGGTGGCGGAGCGCATCTGGTACGCCGGGTCGACCGACACGTTCTCGTTCGCCGACGACCCCGACAAGGCCAAGGGCATCGTCGTGCTCGACACCGACACCGGAGCCTGCCGTCACGTCCCCCTCACCGGCCAGCGGCCCCTCGTGACCCTCGAGACGGTGACCGCCATCGGCTTGTCGCCGGCGGAGGTGCGTGACCTCGTCATGGCCCGGGTCGCGGCCGTGCCCGACGGCGCCGTGGCCCGCCTGTATATCGAAGGCGTCGACCCCGAGGCCTACCGCCTGCTCGACATGGAGGAGATCCGGGCCGTGTCGTCGGCCGCCCTCCATCTCAAACTGGAGCCGACCTTCTCCGACACCGCCGTGTCGGTGGAGCTGCCCGACCTGGCGTCGTTGCCCGCCCAGTGGGAGCGCTACCTCGAGAACCAGGACCTGACCGGGCTGGACCGGGCCCGCCTGGCGCGAATGGGCCAGGACTACCTCGCCCGGGCGGTGGAGGCCTCCTGAGGGTGAGCGGATGAGGATCACCCGGCTCCACCTGCGCAACTACCGCGTCTACGAGGAACCTCTGGACCTCGAGCTGCCGCCCGGCCTGGTCGGCATCTACGGGCCCAACGGCGCGGGGAAGTCGGTGCTGCTGGAGGCCATCCTGTTCTGCCTCTACGGCAAGGCCCGCACCCCCAAGGACGAGATCCGCACCGCCGGCATCAACGCCGAGTGCATCACCGAGGTGGAGTTCGAGCACGAGGGCCACCTGTACGTGCTTCGCCGCACCATCACCGGCCAGAACGCCACCGTGCGGGCCCAAGCCATGGCGGACGGCGCCCAGGTGGCCGAAGGCGTGCGCGACACGGCCCGCTACGTGCACTCGGTGCTCGGCATGGACGACGTCGCCTTCCGGGCGTCGGTCTTCGCCGAGCAGAAGCAGCTGGCCAGCTTCTCGTCCCACCAGCCGGCCGAGCGCCGCCGTCTCGTGTTGCAGCTGCTCGGCATTACCCCGCTGGACGCCGCCCGCGACCAGGCCCGCAAGGACGCCAGGGTCGCCCGCGACCAGCTGGGCCAGCTGCGGCGGCTACTGCCCGACCGGGCCAAGCTGGCCGAGGACCTGGCCCACGCCCGTCAGCGGGCCGAGGAGGAGGAAGCCAAGGCGTTGGTCGCCGAGGAGGCCCGTCAGGTGGCGCAGGCCGAGTTGGAGGCGGCCACCGCCGCCCAGGAGAAGTTGGCCGATCTCGGCCACGAATACGACTCGCTGCTGCGCGACGGCAAGGCCATGAGAGCCGAGCGCGACCGCGCCGCCGCCCGAGTCAACGAGCTTGCCGCCGAACTCGAGACCCTCGAGACCGCCAGCGTCCGCCTGGGCCAGCTGCAGCCCGTCGCCGAGGCACTACCCGACGCCGAGAAGACACTCGGCCTCGTCACCGCAGTGCTCGACGCCGCCGGTGCGCTGGCCGCCACCCCCGAGCCGCCCCGACCCGACCCCCTCGACGAGGAGGCTGCCGAGCGGGCCCGCCTCGCCGCCGAGGAAGCGGCGCAGCGGGTCGCCGAGCTGGACGGCCAGGTCTCCGGGGCCCGGGCCGAGCTCGAGCGAGCCCGGCAGGCGGCGGAGCGGTCAGCCGGACTGTCCGGAGAGCAGGACTGCCCCCTGTGCGGACAGGCCCTCGGCGAGGCGTTCGAACAGGTGCAGGACCACCGCCGGCGCGAGGTCGACGAGGCCCGCCGCCGGGTCGACGAGCTCGAGACCGAGCGTCGTCAGGCCCGCGCCGCCGCCGAGACCACCCGCAAGACAGCCGACGCCGAGCTGCGCCGGCACAAGAAGGCACTCGACGCCTGGAAGGTCTTCGAGCTGGCCAACGCACGCCGCGCCGTGTTGGCCAAGGCTCACGCCAAAGCGTTGGAGGCCCTCGGCCGATCACCGGAGGCGGGCGAGCAGGACCGTTTGGTCGAGGCCGTGCGGGCCGCCCGGGCCGCGGTGGAGGAGTGCGCCGAGCTGCGGGGCCGGCTGAAGCGCCGGGCCAAGGCCGCAGCCGAGCTGTCGGTGGAGCGCGACCGGGTCGCCGATCTCGACGGAAGGCTGGACACGCTGCGCGACAAGGTGAAGTCCCTCGGGTTCAAGCCCGAGGCCCTGGAGGCGGCCAAGACCAGGCTGGGCGCCCTCCGCCAGTCCCACGACCAGGCGGCCGCCGACGCCCAAGCCGCCCGGATCCGCGCCGTGGAGGCCCAAGGCCGGGCGGACGCCTGCGCCGACCTGCTCGCCGGGGCGGACGAGCAGCACGCCCGGCTGGCCGAGACGGAGGACGAGGTCCGCTACCTCGACCGCCTGTCGGAACTGCTGAGCAACTTCCGCAACACGGTGGTGGCCACCGTGGGCCCTCGCCTGTCCGCCCAGGCGGCCGAGCTGTTCTCGGAGCTGACCGACCACGAGTACGACCGCCTCGAGGTCGATCCCGATACCTACGACATCCAGATCCGCGACGCGGGTGTCGCCTACGGCATGGACCGCTTCTCCGGCTCGGAGACCGACCTGGCCAACCTGGCGCTGCGGGTGGCCATCTCCGAGCAGGTCCGCTTCCAGTCCGGGGGCGCGGTTGGGCTGCTGGTGCTGGACGAGGTGTTCGGACCGCTCGACGACGATCGCAAGGAGCGGATGCTGCTCGCCCTCGAGCGGTTGCGGGGCCGGTTCCGCCAGGTGCTCGTGGTCACCCACGACGCCGAGATCAAAGAGCAGCTGCCCCACGCCATCGAAGTGGTGAAGCTGCCGGGGCGGCGGGCCATGGCTCGGGTGCTGAAGGGGTAGCTCTGCCAGACTGCGGGCATGGCCGTCGAGCTGACCAGCCCCGAGATGATGGTCGACCTCGACCGCTACCCGGTCCTCGACCTCAGCGGCGAGGTGGCCCGCAAGGTCATCGCCGAGGCCCGGGCATCGCTGGCGGCCACCGGCGCGGCCGAACTGACCGGCTTCGTCTCATCCGAGGGCGTCGCCGCGCTGGTGGCTGACGCCGAGTCACTGGGATCCCGGGCCCACCACTCGGAGGGGCTCGGCACTGCCTACCTGGAGGTCCCTGACTTCGACCGCGAGGAGGGCCATCCCCGCCGGTGGTCCGGCCACTACGGCGTGAGTGCCGTGGCCTACGACCTCATCCCCCGCACCTCGCCCCTGCGCCGGATCTACGAGTGGGACCCGGCGCTGCGCCTCATCGAGGCCGTCCTCGAGCGTGGGCCGATCTACCGCTACGCCGACCCGTTCGGCGCCCTCAACCTGGCCGTTATGGGCGAGGGCGACGAGCTGCAGTGGCACTTCGACCAGGCCGACTTCGTCGTCTCGCTCGCCATCCAGGACGCCACGGAGGGCGGCGACTTCGAGGTGGCGCCGCTGGTGCGCACGGCCACCGACGAGCGCTACGACGACGTGGCCGCCGTGCTCAACGGAGACCGCTCGACGGTCGTAACCCTGCCGATGACCCCCGGCACGCTGCTGATCTTCGAAGGGCGCCACTCGCTGCACCGGGTCAGCCCCATTCACGGGTCGGCCCTTCGCCACGTGGGCCTGCTCGCCTACGACACCAAGCCGGGCACCATGGGCAGCGACCTGTTGCGCATGAACCGCTACGGGCGCACCGAGGCGCTGCCCGAGCCGCCCCCGTGATGGCCACGGAGATCGGCGAGTCCTTCGTCGGCTCCAGTGCCGAGGCCGCCCACATCAACACGGTCCTCGGTGCCAAGGAGGGACCGGTAGGGGCGGCGTGGGCTACCGCGTTGGCGACGCCCCGGGCGGGTCACGCCGCTTTCGTCACCGTGGTGCGGCCGGGCGTCGCCGTGCGGCCCCTCACCCTGTTCGTCAACAAGGCGGCGTTGACGGGCGAGGAGCACTCCCGCCTTACGGGGGGCGCGGCCCAGGCCGGGGTGGCGTCGGGCGTCCTCGACGCGGTGGCCGACGGGATTGTCGACGCCGGCCGGGTGGACGAGTTGGTGCTGATCGCTGCGGTGTGGGTAGACCCGGCGGCGGTCGACGAGGAGCTCGTCTACGCCAACAACCGGGCGGCCACGCGTGCTGCCCTCGAGGCGGGGCGGCGGGGCACACCGGGGGTGGACGAGGCCCTGGCCGTGCGCGACGACCCCCGCAACCCGTTCTTCCGTTCCGGCTGAGCGGCGGCGGCGCCAGACGCCGTTCAGAACTGGAGGCTGGACAGCTCCGGCACGGTGGCCAGCGACCGCTCCCTGGCCTCCAGCCACCGGGGCCGGTCGGCCGACCGCCCCGGCTCGACCACCTGGCGGGGCGACCAGGTGTCGGCCAGCTCGTCCTCGTCGGACCAGGTGCCGATGGCGAGGCCGGCCATGAACGCCGCTCCCAGCGTGGTCGCCTCCAGGACCGGGGAGACCTCCACGGGACGCCCGCAGGCGTCGGCCAGGGCCTGGAGGAACGTGGCGTTGGCGCTCATGCCCCCGTCGACGCGCAGGCTGGGGATCGACAGCCCCGTGTCGGCCTCGGCCGCCTCCAGCAGGTCGGCGCCCCGGTGGGCGACCCCCTCGAGCACGGCCCGGACGACCTGGGCCCGGTTGGTTCCCCCCGTCATGCCGATCAGGGTGCCCCGGGCCCCGAAGTCCCACACCGGGGCGCCCAGGCCGAGCAGGGCCGGCACGAACCACACGTCGCCGGTGTCCTCGCAGCCCGCCGCCACCTGATCCGACTCGGCCGCGGTGGCGATCAGGCCGAGGTCGTCGCGCAGCCACTCGACCGCGGTGCCCGCCGACAGCATGATCGCCTCGACACCCCAGGCGTCTCGTCCGGCGCGCCGCCAGCCCACGATGGGGAAGGTGCCGGCCTCCCCCCGGGCCGAGAAGCGGGGACGCTGGTAGCCGACACAGGCGTCGAGCATGCCGCCGGTGCCGAAGGTGGCCTTGGCCAGACCCGGGCGGGTGCAGCCCTGCCCCACCAGTGACGCCTGCTGGTCGCCGAGGATGCCGGCGATCGGCGGTGACCCGGGCAGGGCCGACGCCTCGCCCACCACCCCGGTGGAGTCGACGATCGTGGGCAGCACGGTCCGGGGGACGCGCAGGGCGTCGAGGATCTCGTCGTTCCAGCCCGAGCCGTTGCCGTGGACCAGCTCGGTCATCCCCGAGTTGGTGGCGTCGGTGACGTGCGCCGAGCCGCCCGACAAGGTCCAGGCGGTCCAGCTGTCGACGGTGCCGAAGCACAGGTCGCGGGACCGGTCGGGATCGGCCATCTCCAGCAGGGCGAGCACCTTGGTGGCCGAGCTGTTGGGCTGCAGGCGGATGCCCTGGGCCTGCAGGGCCAGACAGGTGCCGACGGTGCGCAGGTCCTGCCAGCCGATGCCGGGCCCGACGGGGACGCCCGTGGCCCGGTCCCACACGATCGTCGACGCCCGCTGGTTGGCGATGCCGACGGCTTCGACCGGCCCTCCTTCGGCCAGGGCCGTCCGGGCCACGTCGAGGATGGCCGCGGCCATCTGCTCGGCGTCGAATTCCACGAAGCCGGGCAGCGGCGACGACGGCAGCACCTGGCGGTGGTGGACGTGGCTGACGGCGGCGTCCGGATGCACGATCGCCGCCCGGACCCCGCTGGTGCCCACGTCCACCACGAGGATGCTCACCGCCGCCTCCTGTCGGCCCGGCGAACGGCGGCGTAGCCGCCGAGCACCGAGGCCGAGATGCACAGCAGGGCCAGGAGGATGACGAGGAACACGAAGGCCCGGCCCAGATGGGTGCCGCCGAAGGCGGCGGCGATGGCGGAGCCGGCGACCATGAGCACGAAGGCGAGGGCGGCGCCGGCGGCGGCGTGGGAGAGGGGCAGGTCGGCGCTGCCGAGGGCGGCCCGGTAGCCGCCGGCCACGAAGCCGGCCAGCACCAGGGCGACGCCGATCACCCACCAGTTCGACTCCTGGCCGGCCAGGTCGCTGCTCTTCAGCAGCCGAATGAGCACGGCTGCCGGCACGGCGATGAGGATGGTCACCGCCGCCCCCTGGCGCATCACTCGGCGGTCGATGAGGGGGGCGTTCACGGCCACGGCACCGGACCGAACGGCGAGGGCAGGCCGAGCTTGCCCGGGTTCAGGATGCCGTTGGGGTCGAGGGCGGCCTTCACGGCCGCCAGCATGCCGTGGGCGGGGCCGAGGGACCCAGCCAGGTGCCGGCCCCGGTTGATGCCGATGCCGTGGTGGTGGCTGATGGCGGCGCCTACTTCCGTGGTCGCGTCCATCACCGCGTCCCACGCCGCTACGTAATAGGTCTCGGCCCAGTCGTCGGCGGCGGCTTCGGGTGGCCGGGCGGCGAAGGTGAAGTAGAGGCAGGCGCCGTCGGTGTAGGCGTGGGACTGGTGGGCGGAGGCGGCCAGGGTGCCGTCCACCGCCGACAAGGCGGAGACGGCCCGGGCGTAGAGGTCGGGCAGCACCGCCCACCGGCCGGCGACCTCGATGGTGTCCACCACGAAGCCCCGGGTGATGAGAGCGCCGAGGGCGGAGACGTCGTTGCGGTGCTCGAGCCACCGGCCCACGAGTCCGTCGTCAAGGCTCTCGGCGGCGGCGCACTCGTCGGCGACTACGGCCATGGCGGCGTCGATCACCGCCGGGTCGCCCTCGTCGAGCACGATCAGCACCGCCCGGTCAGCCACCTCGAAGGAGCGGGCCGACTCGGTCGGGTCGTAGAGGCGGAGCACGGCGGGGGTGGCGCCGCGACGCAGCACCCGCCGGCAGGCGTCGAGGCCGTCGCCGAAGGAGGGGAAGGAGAACGCCGCCCGCCGCTCGGCCGGGGCGACGGGGTGGGCGCGAAGCAGGGCCGAGGTGATGACAGCCAGGGTGCCTTCCGAGCCCACCAGCAGCTGGGTCAGGTCGGGTCCGGTGGCGGAGCGGGGCGCCAGGCCGCCGGTGCGCACCACCCGGCCGTCGGCCAGGACCGCCTCGAGGCCGACCACCATGTCCTCGATCTTTCCGTAGCGGGTGGAGTACTGGCCGGCGCCCCGGCAGGCGACCCAGCCCCCCACGGTGGACAGGGCCATGGACTGGGGCCAGTGGCCCACGGTCAGACCGTGGCCGGCCCGCAGGTCCTCCTCGAAGGCGTCGCCGAACGTGCCCGCCGCCACCTCGACGAGGAGCGAGGTGTCGTCGACCGCCCCGATGCCGGAGAGGCCGCACAGGTCGAGCACCACCCCGCCGTACAGGGGCATGCTCGCCCCGCACACACCGCTGCGCCCGGCCGCCGTGGTGAGGGGCACCCGGGCCTCGTTGCACAGCGCCACCACGGCGGCGACCTCCTCGACGGTCGAGGGTCGGGCCACCGCCCCCGCCTGGGCCGGAACGGTGCCGGAGGCGGCCCACGACAGGGCGAGGGGCCACCAGTCGCGGGCCGTCTCGCGGCAGGTCGCCTCGTCCGTGTCCACGTCGCTGCAGGCGGAGCCCAGGCGGGCCACGAACGCTTCGTCCAGCGCCGCCCCTCCGGCCAGGCGGACCGGCGCCGACGCCTCGTCGGGCAGCGGTATGGGAGCGCCGGTCGGGCCGGCGGGTCCAGTCAAGCCCGGGTGGCCGCCTGCTCGCGCCGCACCGCAGCGAGGAAGGCTTCGACCTGGGCCGAGCGGGTCGCCTCGTCCCAGCCGAGCTCGTCCCCGATCAGGCCGGCGACGCCCGGCGCCGCCGCCGCCGTGGCCTCACGGTCGAGCAGCAGGGCCCGGGTGCGGCGGGCGAGGACGTCCTCGACGGTCCGGGCCATCTCCTGGCGGACCGCCCAGACGGCCTCGGCCGCCAGGTAGGGGAGGCCCTCCACCAGGGGCCGGCGCAGGGACGGGTCGGCCGCCATCAGGTCGGCGACGGCGGCGGCCTCGGATCCGAAGCGCGACAGCAGGTGGTCGTGGACGGCGGGGTCGAGTCCGAGCCGGCGGGCCCCGTCCTCGCCGCTGAGCGACCCCAGCCCGTCACCTCCCCGGATGGTCATGCGGGCCGTCGGGCTGCGCCGGCGCCGGCCCCGGCCCCGGCCCAGCACGGACAGGGCGGCGTCCACGGCGTCGGCGGCCATGGTGCGATAAGTGGTGAGCTTGCCTCCGGTGATGGTCACCAGGCCGTCGTCGGAGGTGAACACGGTGTGCCGGCGCGACAGGTCGGCGGTGCGCTCGGTGGCCGCCTGGCGGACGAGGGGCCGAAGGCCCGCCCAGGTGCCGAGGACGTCGGACTCGGAAACC
Organism: Actinomycetota bacterium; assembly: GCA_021325435.1. Taxonomy (GTDB): domain Bacteria; phylum Actinomycetota; class Acidimicrobiia; order Acidimicrobiales; family JAJPHE01; genus JAJPHE01. The sequence continues at coordinate 14,793 of JAJPHE010000062.1, forward strand.
GGCTCGGTGACCGAGGCGTTGACCGCCCCCAGGAGGTAGGCGATGTCCTCGGCGCTGCACTGGGGGTCGTCGAGGGGGCCGTCGTAGTCGGTGTCGGTGGTGCCCACGTAGACCCGGTTGCCCCACGGCACGACGAACACCGAGCGCCGGTCACCAGGCACCGGTATCACCGCCGCCACCTCGCAACGCAGCTTGTCCCACGGCAGGGTGACGTGGACCCCCTTGGCGGGGCGCAGGGTGGCCGAGCCCGAGCTCTCGTCCATGGCCCGCACGTCGTCGGCCCAGACTCCGGTGGCGTTCACCACCACCCCGGCCCGGATCTCGACGCCATGGCTGTCGTGCCCGGTCGCCGGCGCCGACGGGCCGAGGCGGGCCCCGGCCACCCGGCCGGACCCGTCGTGCAGGAGGGAGGCCACCGGGGCGTAGTTGGCGGCCACCGCCCCGTGGTCGAGGGCGGCGGTCCGGGCCAGGGCGAGGGTCAGGCGGGCGTCGTCGGCCCTGGCGTCGTAGTAGATGAAGCCGGCCACCAGCCGGTCGGCTCGCAGCGTCGGCATGAGCCGCTGGGCCTCGTCGCGGTCGATGCGGCGGTGGCGGCGGCCGATGCGGAGGCCGCCGGCCAGGTCGTACATCCACAGGGCGGTGTTGTAGGCCTTGGCCACCGCCTGGTTGACCACCCCGTCCTTGCCGAACAGCGGCACCAGGAAGGGGAGGGGGGTGACCAGGTGGGGTGCGTTGCGCAGGAGACGCTGGCGCTCGGCCAGGTTCTCGCGGACCAGCAGGTACTCCTTCTGCTGCAGGTAGCGCAGGCCGCCATGGACCAGCTTGGACGACTTGGACGAGGTGCCGGAGGCGAAGTCGTCCTTCTCCACCAGGGCGGTGGTGAGGCCCCGAGCGGCGGCGTCGAGGGCCACCCCGGTCCCGGTGATACCCCCGCCGACCACGAGGACGTCGAAGCGCTCGCTGCCGAGCCGGGATAGTGAGGTGTCGCGGTCGAAGCTCGCCATTTCGTCGGCCCAATTCATAGTGCCCCGGCGGGACCCCGCCCTCGCCGCCGGCTGTTAGCTAACAATACTTGTCGACTAACAACCGCTGGCGCTATGCTGCCGCGGTGCACAGCCCGGAGGAGCTCACCACGCTGTTCCGCCATCGGGGGCGCAAGGTGACCCCGCAGCGGCAGTGCATCTTCCGCATCCTGCACCAGAACCCGACCCACCCGACAGCCGAGTCGGTCTACGCCACGGCCGTGGCCGAGATGCCGACCATCTCGCTCAAGACCGTCTACCAGACCCTCAACGACCTGGCCGAGATGGGGGAGATCAGCGTGCTCGACCTGGGCACCGGGGCGACTCGCTTCGACCCCGACACCGGCGGCCACCACCATCTGGTGTGCACGTCGTGCGGGGCGGTGCGCGACCTGTTCGCCGACTACAGCGGCGTCGTGGTCCCAGCCGGGCTCGAGCAGGGCTTCGAGGTGGGGGAGGCGGAGGTGGTGTTCCGGGGGCTGTGCGAGACGTGCCGAGCCGGGTCTCCCGCGGCAGCTGCCGGGGCGAGGCGCAAGGGCGCGGGGGCGTTGTTGCCGCCGGCGGGTGTAGAACCGACCAACTGACGAAAGCCAAGGAGGAGGGCGCATGGCCCAACTGAAGGGGTCCAAGACCGAGGAGAACCTGAAGACAGGCTTCGCCGGCGAGAGCCAGGCGAATCGCCGGTACCTGTACTTCGCCCAGAAGGCCGACGTGGAGGGCTACCCGGACGTGGCCGCCCTGTTCCGCTCGGTCGCCGAGGGGGAGACCGGCCACGCCTTCGGCCACTTCGACTACCTCGCCGAGGTGGGGGACCCCGTCACCGGCGTGTCGGTGGGCCCCACGGCCGACAACCTCAAGTCCGCCATCGAGGGCGAGACCTACGAGTACACCGAGATGTACCCGGGCTTCGCCAAGACCGCCCGCGACGAGGGCTTCGACCAGGTCGCCGAGTGGTTCGAGACGCTGGCCCGGGCCGAGAAGAGCCACGCCGGCCGCTTCAACAAGGGGCTCGAGTCGCTGAACTCCTGATCCGTCACACGATCGTTCGAGTCGGGGGCCGGCGCTTTGCCGGCCCCCACTCGCGCCACCCCGCCGAGGAGGTCACATGAGCAAGCTGCGCCTGGAGGACATCTCCGACCTGAGGGCCTACGAGCGCGAGCGCGAGGCCTTCCGTCAGCGGATCATCGACCTCAAGCGGGTGCGGCGGATCCCTGTCGGGCCGCACCTGTCGGTCGTGTTCGAGAACGCCGACACCATCCGCTTCCAGATCCAGGAGATGGCCCGGGTGGAGCGGATCCTCTCCGACGACGCCATCCAGGCCGAGCTGGACGCCTACAACCCCCTCATCCCCGACCGGGGGGAGCTGTGCGCCACCCTGTTCATCGAGCTGACCAGCAAAGAGGAGCTGATGGGGTGGCTCCCCAAGCTGGTCGGCATCGAGCGGTCGGTGGTGCTCCGCCTCGGGGACGGCACCGAGGCGCGGGCCGCCCCGGAGCGCTCCCACGAGGCCCAGCTGACCCGCGAGGAGGTCACCGCGGCCGTCCACTACGTGCACTTCCGCCTGGACGAGGCCCAGGTCAAGGCATTCGAGGCCGGCCCGGTCACCCTGGCCACCGACCACCCCTCCTACCGCCAGGAGACCCCCCTGTCCGACGCCACCCGGGCGTCCCTGCTGGCCGACCTGAGAGGCGACCCCGCCCCCTGACCGGAAACGGCCTTGACCGGGACGCCCCCCGTCGGGAAGGCTCCCCGGACCGCGACCGCCGGCGCCCGCTGTGCCCGGAATGTCACCGATGGAATTACCGGAGCGCAGCTCGTGTTGAAAGAAAGTCCTGGAGCCGGCAGCCGGCCCGAATGGTGAGGGCAACCCGGGGGTAGTGGTCTACAGGCCTCTGCGCCTCACCGGCCGACGGCGGCCTGCGCCCGGACAGAACCGCAGAACCAGCTGACAAGGATGTGATCCCGCTCATGAACCTCTCCTGGCGACATCGTGCCGCCTGCCAGGGAGTCGACCCTGACGTCTTTTTCCCGGTCTCGGACGAGGACGCCGCCGACGCCAAGGCGATCTGTGGCGTCTGCCCGGTGCGCGAGGCGTGCCTCGAGTACGCCCTGGCCCGCCGCGAGCGCGACGGGGTGTGGGGCGGGGCCACCGAGCGCGAGCGCCGTCGCATCCTCCGCCAGCGCCGCAAGACCGCCTGATCAGCCCGGCGGGGCTGCGGGCCGCCGGCGGTAGCCTCCCGGCCCATGGACTTCGAGCTCACCGACGAGCTGGCCGCGCTTCAGGAGACCGCCCGCCGCATCGCCCAGGACAAGGTCAAGCCGCGGGCCCGTGACATAGACGAGACCGGCGAGTACCCCGAGGACATCTTCGAGGTCTTCCGCGACGCCGGCCTGCTCGGCCTGTGCATCCCCTCCGAGTACGGAGGCTCGGGGGCGGGCATCCTCGGGCTCACCCTGGCCATCGAGGAGGTGGCCAAGTACTCCAACACGGCCGCCCTGATGCTCCTGCTCACCCGGCTGCCGACCGGGCCGGTGATGATCGCCGGCTCCGAGGCGCAGAGGCGCCGCTACCTGCCCGGCATCGCCGACGGATCGGCCCGGGCCGCCTTCGGCCTGTCGGAGCCGCAGGCCGGCAGCGACGTCATGGGCATGCGCACCCGGGCGGTGCCCGACGGCGAGGGGGGCTGGGTCCTCAACGGCCTCAAGTGCTGGATGTCCGGCGTGGTCCAGGCCGACTGGTACACCGTGTTCGCCAAGACGCCCCCGCCCGACCGGCTGGACGAGCCGGTCGACGCCACCGCCCGCCGCCACGACGCCGTCACCGCTTTCATCGTGGAGCGGCGCTGGGACGGCGTCGAGGTCGGCAACACCGACCGCAAGATGGGCGTGCGCGGCGTCGACACCGGCGAGCTCATCCTCGAAGACGTCCGGGTCCCGGCCGAGAACGTCATCGGCGAGGTGGGCGGGTTCCGTCTGGCCATGCTCGGCCTCAACTCGATGCGTCCGATCGTGGCCGCCCGGGGCATCGGGTTGGCCGAGGGTGCCCTCATGTACGCCACCGACTACGTGCAGAACCGGGCTGCCTTCGGCAAGACCATCGCCGACTTCCAGGGGATCCAGTGGGAGGTGGCCAAGCTGGCCACCGAGATCGAAGCCGCCCGGCTCCTCACCTACCGGGCCGCCTGGATGGCCGACCGGGGCCAGTTCACCAAGGAGTGGGTGCCCTATCTCTCCATGGCCAAGTACTACGCCACCGAGCTGGCGGTGAAGGCCTCCGGGATGGCCGTGCAGCTGCTGGGAGCCGCCGGCTACATGAAGGACCACCCCACCGAGCTCTGGTACCGCGACGCCCGCCAGCTGACGATCGTGGAGGGGACCAGCCAGGTCCAGCTCGGCCTCATCTCCCGCGGCGTGCTCGACCGCGACCTGTGGTGGGATTGACCGCCCCGGTCACGTGAGCGCCCGGCCGGTGAGCGACGACGTCACTCTCGAGGAGGTCGGCGGATGGCCGGCGGTGTTGGGCCGGCTGATAGGCGGCGGCCACCTGACCGCCGCCGAGGCGGCCGCCGCCCTCGGCGACGTCCTCGCCGGCAACGCCACCCCCGCCCAGATCTCGGCCTTCATCGTGGCCTTGCGCATCAAGGGCGAGACCACCGACGAGCTGGCCGGGCTGGTCCGGGCCATGGTGGACGCGGCCGTCCCCGTGCACGCCGCCGGCGACGTCGTCGACACGTGCGGCACGGGCGGCGACCGGTCACAGTCGATCAACATCTCGACCATGGCCGCCTTCGTGGTGGCCGGAGCGGGGGCCACGGTCTGCAAGCACGGGGGGCGGGCCGCTTCGTCCGCGGCCGGATCGGCCGACGTGTTGGAGGCGCTTGGCGTCGTCATAGACCTCGGTCCCGAGGGGGTCGAACGGTGCCTGGCCGAGGCCGGCATCGGGTTCTGCTTCGCCCCCCGCTTCCACCCGGCCATGCGCTACGCCCTCCCTGTTAGGCGGGAGCTGGGCGTGCCCACCGTGTTCAACTTCCTCGGCCCCCTGGCCAACCCGGCCCGGGCCCGCCGCCAGGTGGTCGGGGTCAGCGATCCGGCCATGGCCGAGAAGATGATCGGCGTGCTGCGGGCCGGAGGCGCCGAGCGGGCCCTCGTCGTCTACGGCCACGACGGCCTCGACGAGCTGACCACCACGACCACCTCTACCGTCCTCGACTACGACGCCTCACAGGGCGAAATCCGCACCTACGTCGTGGACCCCGCCGAGCTGGGCCTGGCCGCGGCCAAGCTCGAAGAGCTGCGCGGCGCCGACGCCGCCACCAACGCCGAGCTGGCCCGCCGGGTGCTGGCCGGTGACCCCGGTCCCCACCTCGACGTGGTGATGCTCAACGCCTCGGCCGGCCTGGTGGCGGCCGGGCTGGCCGCCGACCTCATGGTTGGCCTTCAGGTGGCCGACGACTCGATCCGCTCCGGCCGGGCTTTGGCCGCCCTCGAGCGGCTGGCGGCGGTGTCACAGGCGGCCGCCGCCACCTCCGACTAGCTGTAGGGCACGATCAGCCGGCCCCGAGGTCCCACATGGCCTCGAGATCGTGGCGGCTGTGGGCCTTGAAGGCCACCAGGGTGCGGGTCGAGCGGATGCCCTCGTGACAGGCGATCCGCCGGGTGACCACGTCGGCCAGGTCCTCGTGGTTGCGCACCCTGACGATGGCCACGATGTCGGCCGACTCGCCGGCGACCGAGTACACCTCGGCCACGCCGTCGGTCTCGGCCAGCTCCTCGGCCAGCTCGGCGATACGTGAGGGCTCGGCGTCGATGAGCACGAAGGCGTGCAGCACCGGCGCAGACTAACCAGGACTCGGGACGACCAGAACCGGCTGGGGCCGGCTGCCAGGGGAGAAGGTCGGCAGGGGAAAGGCCGGCAGGGCCAGGCCGTGCCTCGCCTCCAGCAGCGTCACCGTGCCGGCGTTGGCATCCAGCCAGGCGGCGACGGCCAGAACCTCGTCGGCGTGCTCGCGGGGGACCGGTGTCGGCCACGAGGACTCGTCCTCGGGCGCCGGCCCGTGGGCGGCGGCGGTCCGGCCCCAGTCGGTGACGGCGCAGGTCAATCCCATCAGCGGTCGCTCCCCGTTCCAGGCCTCGGCCAGGCGACCGTCGACGATCGTCGCCTCAGCGCCTTCCCTCGTGCGCAGGACGATGCGGCCCGCGGCCCGGAGGGCGTCGATGCGCCGCTGCCGGGTGAGGGCGCGCACCAGGGCGCCGGCCCGGTCGCGCAGCTCGGCTGCCTCCTCGAAGCGGTGGGCGGCCGACAGCGTCTCCAGCCGGCGCACCAGAGGCTCGATGAGGACCGAGGGGTCGACCGTCAGGCCCCGCACGACCGTGTCGACCACCGCCCGGTAGTCCTCGTCGCTCACCGTCCCGTCGCAGGGACAGGGGCGCACACCGAGTCCCCGGGTGGGGCAGGGCGGAGGGGGTGAGCCCGGCCGCCGCCGGCGGGCGATGGGGGCCCGGCACCGACGGAGGGGCATGGCCGTCTCGATGGCGTCGGTCACGAGCCGGGCCGCCGATGCCGATGCCATCGGCCCGAGGTAGAGACAGCCGTCCCCCGGGCGCACCGCTCTGACCACCGACAGCTTCGGGTAGCGCTCGTCGAGGGTCAGGCGCACGTAGACGTAGTGGCGCCACGCCTTGGCCTGACGGTTGTAGCGGGGGGACAGGTGGTGGATGAGGCGGGTCTCCACCGCCGCCGCCTCGAGCTGGCCGCTGCACACGACGTGGTCGACCGAGTGGGCCTGGCGGAGGAGGTCTCCGATCTTGCGGCGCTCGTCGGTCGAGAAATAGGACCGCACCCGCTGGCGGAGGTTGGCCGCCTTGCCCACGTAGAGGACGTTGCCGGCCTGGTCGCGGAAGAGGTAGACGCCCGGCCGGCGGGGCAGTGAGGTGGTCATCCGCAGCTTGGCCGCCTGGGGGTGGCCGCCCATGCGGGGCAGGAGGAGCAGGTCGTCGAGGCCGAGAACGCCGAGCGATCCGGCCCGCTCGAGCAGCCGGTGGAGCAGGTCCCCGGTGGCCAGGGCGTCGTCGAGGGCCCGGTGGCTGGGCTGGTGGCCGAGGCGGAAATGCCGGGCCAGGGTGGCCAGCTTGCAGTCGGGCACCTCGTCGCGCACCAGCCGGCGGGCCAGGGCGCAGGTGTCCACCGTCGGATTGGCCAGGCGGGCGTCGCCTTGCCGGCGCAGGGCGGCGTCGAGGAAGCCGACGTCGAAGCGGACGTTGTGTCCGACGATGACGGAGTCGCCGATGAACTCCAGCAGCGACGCGAGAACCGGCTCGACCGGGGGAGCGGGCAGCACCATGGCGTCGGTGATGCCGGTCAGGTAGACGATCGCCGGCGGTATGGCCACGCCCGGGTTGACGAGCGTCTGGAAGGTCCCCACGCACTCCCCACCGCGGAGCTTCACCGCTCCGACCTCGGTGATGGCACAGGTGGTCGGGGAGCCCCCGGTGGTCTCCAGGTCGATGACCGGGAAGGTCACCTCGGAGAGGGGGCGACCGAGCTCCTCGAACGACCGTTGCACGGCCGGACAGGGTAAGCGAACACATGTTCGAGGTGGGTGACCCCGGTGTCGACGGGATTGCCCAGATCCGGCCCGAAGCGGTTACCGGGTAGCTCGCTGCTTCGGCTAAGAGGGTGAGCGGATAGGGGCTGGTCAGTGCCGGTCGGGGTGGTGGTGGTCGAGGAGTTTGACGATGAGCAGGATGGCGACGACGAAGGCGAGTTGAGCGGCGC
>JAJPHE010000070.1 GCA_021325435.1 Actinomycetota bacterium
CCCGAACACCTCATCGCTCTCGCACTCCTCGACCGCGGCGGCTACTGCCCACCCCTACCACGCCGGTCAGCGACCTGACCCGCCCACGGAAGCAGACGGAGAGCCAAAAAAGGTGTCCCAGATCCGGACAAACGCCCGGCCAACGCCGTGGCGTTTGCCAACTCATGTTGGCAGATATTTTTCCCGAAACACCCAGGGTGCCCCGGCACCGGCCCAACGGCCGTGCGTCGATGTATCGCATCGATATATCGAGCTGCTAGAGTGACGCCCCACGGAGGTGGGCGGTGCTGGAGCTGGCCATCCTGGGTCTGCTGAAGGACCAGGAGCTGCACGGATACGAGCTGAAGAAGCGGCTCACCGAGACGTTCGGCCCGATGTCGCGGGTCTCGTTCGGCTCGCTATATCCGGCTCTCCGTCGCCTCGAGCGGGCGGGGGCCGTGGAAGTGGCCTCCGGGGCGGGCCACGTCGGCCCGTCCATCCCCACGACCGGGTCCCTGGCCGGCGAGCTGGCCGCGTTCCGGGCCCGCCGATCGGCGGCCCGCGACACGAGGGGTCGCAAGGTCTACGGCATCACCCCCGCCGGCGAGGAGCTGTTCGAGCGGCTCCTGGCTACCGGCAACGAGTCCGCCGACGACGACCGCGAGTTCAACCTGCGTCTGGCCTTCGCCCGCCACCTGGCGGTGGAGGACCGGCTCGGGCTCCTCGAGCGGCGGCGGGCCCAACTGGTGGAGCGGCTGGCCCGGGCTCGGGCGGCCATCAAGGCCGGGCGCGAGCGCCTGGACAGCTACGCCCGTTCGATCGCCGAGCACTCCACCGAGGCGACCGAGCGCGACATCTCATGGATCGACCGGCTCATCGAGGCCGAGAAGAGCGCGTCCGCCTCTCCGAGCGCGGCACCGGACCCGGGCCCGCGGGCCGGCGCCGGCGCGGCGGCGGGGACCGAAGAACTGGAGGGCATCGAGCAATGAGCACCATCAAGGTGGCGATCGCCGGCGTGGGCAACTGCGCCAGCTCGCTGGTGCAGGGGGTCACCTACTACCGCGACGCTGACCCCGAAGACCGGGTGCCGGGCCTCATGCACGTGAAGCTGGGTGGTTACCACGTGGGCGACGTCAAGTTCGTCGCCGCCTTCGACGTCGACGCGGCCAAGGTCGGTCTCGACCTGTCGAAGGCCATCTTCGCCGGCCACAACAACACGGTCCGCTTCTCGGCCGTCGACCATATCGGGGTCACCGTCCAGCGCGGCCCGACCCTGGACGGGCTCGGCCTCTACTACCGCCAGACGGTGGACGAGTCCCCCTTCGAGCCGGTCGACACGGCCCGGGTTTTGCGCGACTCGGGGGCCGACGTTCTCGTCTCCTATCTGCCGGTCGGCTCCGAGGAGGCCCAGCGCCACTACGCCCAGGCCGCCCTCGACGCCGGCGTGGCGTTCGTCAACGCCATCCCGGTCTTCATCGCCTCCGACCCGGCCTGGGCGCAGAGGTTCACCGACGCCGGCGTGCCGATCATCGGGGACGACATCAAGAGCCAGGTGGGGGCCACGATCGTGCACCGCCTCCTCGCCCGTCTGTTCGAGGACCGCGGGATGGTGCTGGACCGCACCTACCAGCTGAACGTCGGCGGCAACATGGACTTCAAGAACATGCTCGAGCGCGAGCGGCTGGAGTCCAAGAAGATCTCCAAGACCCAGTCGGTCACCAGCCAGATCGAGGCGGGCATATCCGACGACAACGTCCACATCGGCCCGTCGGACCATGTGGCCTGGCTCGAGGACCGCAAGTGGGCCTACATCCGACTCGAGGGGCGGAACTTCGGCGACGTCCCGCTGAACGTCGAGCTGAAGCTCGAGGTCTGGGACTCCCCCAACTCGGCCGGCGTCATCATCGACGCCGTGCGCTGCGCCAAGATCGCCCGCGACCGGGGCATCGGTGGGCCGCTGCTCGGCCCGTCGGCGTACTTCATGAAGTCGCCGCCGGTGCAGTACCGCGATGAGACGGCCCGCCAGATGGTGGAGGACTTCGCCGCCGGCGCCTGAGCCGGCCCCGGAAGGGGAACGACCGCCGGTCGCCGAACCACAGGGCGTGCGTCGTCGCGCCCTCGTCCTGGCAGCCGCCGCCGTCAGTGCCCTGGCCCTGCCGGCGTGCCCGCGGGCGCGGGCCTCAGCCAGCGAGATAACGGTGGTCTCCGACACCACCGTCGCCGGCTACGGAACCCGGCTCCATCGCATCGTGCTCCAGACGCCCGCCCTGCCGGGGGGCGGGAACCGCACCGAGATCCAGGTGCTGCTGCCTCCCGACTACTCCTCCAGCTCCTCGCGCCGCTATCCCGTCCTGTACCTGCTGCACGGCTCGGGAGACACCGACCGGTCCTGGGCCGACCCCCACCACGGCGACCTGGCCGGAATCGAGGCCAAGGTGGGCTTCGCCGACGCCGTGGTCGTCATGCCCGACGGGGGCAACAGCTCGGGCCGACCGCGGGAGGCGGGCTGGTACACCGACTGGCTGCGCTCCGACGACCAGTACGGGCCGCCGCAATGGGAGACCTACCTCACCCAGCAGCTGGTGCCGTGGGTGGACTCCACCTACGCCACCAAGACCGACCGCTCCGAGCGGGTGGTGGCCGGCCTGTCGATGGGCGGGTACGGGGCCATGGCCCTGGCCGCCCGCCACCCCGGCTTGTTCGGCATCGCCGCCTCCTTCTCCGGGGCGGTGGACATCGCCGACGGGGGACTGCCGGAGGCCCAGGCCTTCAACCAGCTGCACTCCGCCGACGGGACCCCCGACGCCAACATCTGGGGCGACTACGCGGCGGACGAGGTCAACTGGCGGGGCCACAACCCGCCTGACCTGGTCAGCAACCTCGACCACACCGTTCTGTACGCCCGCAGCGGCACCGGCGTGGTCAACCCGGCCAACGGCGACAGCCCCCAGGACGCCCCCCTGGAGGCGGGCGTGGCCTCCATGAACACCCTGTTCTTCGCCGACCTCCAGCGCGCCGGCATCCCGTGTGACTGCGCCTTCACGCCCACCGGCACCCACAGCTGGCCGTACTGGCGGGCGGATCTCACCGACTTTTTGACCAAGCTGCCGGGCTGGCTGGGGTCGAAGGCGGCCTCGTCGCCCCGTTCGTTCGACTACCGCAGCACCGGCGCCCGCTTCTCGGCCTACGGGTGGAGCTTCAGCGCCGACCCCCGCCGGGCCGACGAGTTCCTGGCCGCCACCGGGGTCACCAGCCGGGGGTTGTCACTCACCGGCAGCGGGCTCACCACCGTCGTCACGCCTCCCGGGCTGTTCTCCGCCGGGGAGACCGTCCGGGTCACCGGCGCCGGCCCCGCCGGAACCGCCTCGGCCACGGCGGGGTCGGACGGCAGCCTGACCTTCCGGGTCGACCTCGGGCCCCCCCACCCCAACCAGGAGTTCACGCCCCAGGGCGACGCGGCCGGCGACCGGCTGCCCGGCTACTTCGTGACCGCCGACGTCGGGCTCCGCCGGGCGCACTGAGTCTGTCGCCGGCGGAGGTCGGCCCGCCGCCGGTCGGGGTCGGGCAAGATAGCCAGCCGTGCCTACGGACAACGCCGCCGCCTGGGACCGTCACGCCGCCGCCTACCAGGCGGGCGCCCAGCTCTCCACCGACGTGGCCCACTACGGCCCGGACATCCCCGACGAGTCGGAGCTGCGACTGCTCGGCGATCTCAAGGGCAAGCGGGTCCTCGAGCTCGGCTGCGGTGGGGCCCAGTGCTCGATCGCCTTCGCCAAGCAGGGGGCGACGGCCATCGGTGTGGACTTCTCCGCGGAGCAGCTGGCCTTCGCCCGCCGCCTGGTCGAGCGCGAAGAGGTCCGGGTCGAGCTGCGCCAGGGCGACCTGGCCGATCTCGCCTTCCTGCGGGCCGACTCCATCGACGTCGCCTTCTCGACCTACGCCTTCGGCTTCGTGGAGGACCTCAACCGCGTCTTCCGCCAGGTCCACCGGGTGCTGAAGGTGGGGGCGCCGCTGGTGTTCAGCCTGCCGCATCCGGCCTACGACATGATCGACGACGACTCCGAGCAACCCCTCCTCGTGCGCCGCTCCTACTTCGACCGCTCCCCGATCGACTACGAGTGGGGCGGGGTCCCCTTCACCGACTACCACCACACCTTCTCCGACATCTTCACCGGCCTGTTCCGCGCCAGCTACCGAATCGACGCCGTGCTCGAACCCGAGCCCCGCGCCGGCGGCCCCCGCAGCCGCGACTGGCGGGAAACGTTCCGGTATGTGCCGAGGACACTGATCGTCCGGGCCCGCAAAGAGGGCAACTAGGTCAAGTGCTGCCTCGCCCCGGCGGCCGGGTCCGGTCCATCGCCGCCCCGGGTGGTCGTCGGGGTGACCCGATCTAGTAGGGCTGTAAATGACGCGTCCGTGTCATGGACGCCAACGTCTGAACAGCCGACAACTTCACCATACGGATCGAGACACGCGCTAGGCGTGTCGACCGGGCGATGGAGGAGAGATCAGTGGTCAAGCGGCTGCTCATTTCCGCTGGCGTGGCAGTAGTGGTGCTCGGTGCTGTCACCGGCTTCGCCGCCTCGCTGACGCCGTCCAGCGACACCCTGGGATCAGGCTCAGGAGGGGTCTCGGCGTGCAACTCGACGGCGACCGTGGGCTCGTACACCACGTCGTTCAGCGGCGGCCAGTACGTAGTCACCGGGGCAACCCTGAGCGCTGGACCTCTCTGTGCCGGCAAGTCCTACAGCGTGACCCTGACTGACGGTGCCGCCGGCAACCCCCTGGCCACCGCCACCGGCACGCTCGCCTCGACCGGCTCCACCTCGCCCGCGCCGGGTTCGGCCGTCCTCTCGTTCAGCACGACGCCGGCGGCCAGCGCCGTGAACGGCGTGGTCGTCACGATCAGCGGCTAGCAATCGGCGCCTTTCCGGCGCATCCGGTCCGTCAATGGCCAGGGAAAGGCTTGGATGAAGCGGTTCCGCATCGGTGCGGTCGTCTTCGCAGCTTCGTTGGCCCTCGCCGCCCAGGCGGGGGCCAACGTGCTGTCGGCGACCAACGCCACGCTGGGGGCCGGCGCGGGAACGGTGACCACCTGTGGGAGCCTGACCTCCGCCGCCATCGCGTGGAACACGACGGCGGGCAACGTCACATCCGTCACCGTCTCGGGCATCCCGGCCGGCTGCGTTGGCGGGTCGCTCACGGTGACACTGCTGGCCGGTAGCACGGCCGTGGCGACCGGCGGCCCGATCACCGTCCCGGGCCCTTCGGTGTGGATCGCCGGGCTTTCCGCCCAGCCGGCTGCCTCCAGTATCAACGGCGCCAGCCTGGCGGTGGCAGGCCCGTGATGCGTCGGGCCCTTCCGGTGATGGCGGCCGCCGTAGCTGCGGGTATGTCGGCGGTCGGAGTTGCCTGGGCGGCCGGTCTGACAGTGACGGCCCAGAAGCTCACGGCCGGATCGGCAGCCGTGCCCGGCTTCTACCCCGTTTCGGTGGCCACCACCAACGTCACGGGCGGAACCCGCGGCCTGGCCGAGACCGGCGACATCCTCACGGTGGTCTTCTCTCCTGGGCTGAACCCAGCCACTCTCTGCTCGAGCTGGCCGTCGCGCAACCAGAAGGTCAAAGGAACCGTCGCGATCAACGACAACGCCGGATCGACCGGCAATGACACCCTCACCGTGGGAGCTATAAACGGCAGCGCCTGCGGTGGCACGTTCACGTTCGGCACCGTCGATTTGGGCAGCGCCGGCTACGTGACCGGTGGCTCGGTGAGCTTCACCAACAGCACGATCACCCTTAGCAGCCCAATGGGCTCCCCGGCGACGTTGGTAATCACCCTAGGCAGCGCCAGCGGCACGGGTACGCCGACCCGGGTCACCTCCGGGAACCCTGCGATCTACACGCCGGCGACCGCAATCCAGAACACCAGCGGCGTCTCCATCGGCGCCAACACTTCGTCCACGCCGATCACATCGGTAGTGCAGTTCTAGGAGCAGCCATGGACCTCGACTACGCACCCCTCGACCTGATACCGGCCGAGCTCGGTCCGCTGGAGCTGGAGCCGGGCTGGGACCCGGTGCTGCAGGCCGAGCCGGAGGCAGCCGTGCTGCCCGATGTGTACCTGCCCATCGAGACCGACGAGGAGATGTGGTTCGACGCGGCTCCGGACTCACCCCCGGAGCCGGTGTTCTTCGTTTCGCCACGACCGACAGACCGGGTATCGCCAGGGAGGCGGCGCTGGAGTCGGGTCGCGTCCGCTCTCGTGGCTCTCGCCGTGGTGGCCGGGCTGGCCGTCATCTGGCCTCGGTCGTTCGGTGGGGCGGTGTCGTACGTGAAGGTCTCGGGCACCAGCATGTTGCCGACCTTCAAGCGTGGTGACCTGGTCGTCCTGCGCTCACACGCCGACTACCGGGTGGGCGACGTGGTCGCCTACCGGATCCCGCAGGGCGACTTCGCCGCCGGCCACGTCGTGATCCACCGCATCGTCGGCGGATCGGCCAGCGCCGGATTCATCACCCGGGGCGACAACCGCCGGACCGCCGACCAGTGGCACCCGAGGCTCGCCGACATCCTCGGCCGGCAGTGGTTCGTGGTCTCGGGCGCCGGCAACTGGTTCAGCTACTTCCGCCAGCCCCTGCGCCTGGGTGCCCTGTGCGGCGGCCTCACCTTCGTGCTGATGGCCTGGGGCGCCTGGCTGCCCGAGCGGCGGCGGGGGGCCACTCCGGTCCGAGCGTGATTCCTCTGGCGAAGTTGTCACTAACTGCCTAACTTTGGGGAGTAGGACCATTCGGACCAGCTGGGAGCAAGCGATGGGCAGACGTTGTCGGCCGTGGCTGGTGAGGACACAGCCGTGACCGAGCCCCCGTCGAGGTACGTGTGCCGGCGCTGTGGGGAGCGTCTAGAGGGCCACGACGGCCTGAGCTCCGAGGACCTCAGGCGGATTCACGACGACGACTGTCCAGCCGAGGAACCCGCCGCGTCCTGACCGAGGCGTGACCCGCCTGCACCGTCGCCGTCCACCGCCGGACAGGTGGTGCCGTGGCGGTCGAGAAGCCCCTGCTGGCTGATATCCGGTATCGGGCTCAGAATCAGGATCCCGCACCGGCCGCAGCGCACCTGCTTCAAACCCGGCTCCCCAGCCATCCACGCCTCAATTCCCGAGCGCCCCGATCAGAATTATGGCGACAGGTATCGGGCCCCGCAAGCCCGCTGACGGCCCACCCGGACGGTGTTTCCTAGTCCCTTCGACCGGCTGATATCCCCCGTTCGGGCTATGGATGTCACCGGCCGCGGTGCCGACAACAACCTCGTCGGTTGACGTAGAGAGACGAGGCCAGCGCTGAACGGCATCACCGTGAGCATCAAGGTGGCGGCCAACGCCGGGGACCCACCGCCGCCGGCGGCGCCCACCCTGGTCGCCCACCCGGGGCTGGCCCACACCGGCGCCGAGATCGGCCTGCTCGTCCTCGTCGCTCTGCTTCTCGTGACCCTGGGCCTGGCGCTGCGCAGCGCCGGGCACCGGTCCGGCGCCACCGACGCAGGTGCCGATCTCGTGAAAGGACCGCAATGAGAAGCAAGGCGAAGCTCGCCGCCGCCGGTGCGGCCGTCATCTCCCTGGTGGCGGTGGCCGGGGCGGCCGGGGCCCAGACGTCGCTCGTCAACGTCAGCCTGGCCAACACCAGCCCCACCCGAACCCTCTACGTGGAGAACCTCGCCGGCCAGGACCTGAGCCAGAGCGGACTCAACCTGGGCTCCCTGCGCAGCGCCCCGTTCCGGGTGCGGGTGGTGGACCAGACCATGACCCCCCAGAACTTCTCGGTGTCGGCCACCATGACGAACCTCTACCAGTGCTCGGGCTCGGGGAGCTCGTGCACCCCGGTCCAGAGCCAGAGCATCGACTCGAGCAACGTCAGCCTCTCCTACGGGACCAACCCGCTCGACGTGCTGAACGTCTCGGCCACCGTGGCGCCGTTGTTCAACTTCAGTGAGGACGTGAGCACGGTGGACTCGAGCCTGTGCACCACCCTCCAGACCCTGTCCGGGAACCCGGGCGCCTGCACCATCTCCCTCACCAGCCTGCAGGGCCTGCCCCAGACCCTGAATCAGGCCGTGTCGGGGCTCACCGCCTCGGCCCTGTCCGGGCTGCCCCTCGTGCCCCAGTCCGGGTCAGCCGGCGCCTTCGCCTCCCCCGACTGGCAGGGCGTGGCGTCGGCCTTCAAGCCGAGCAACCCGGCGGCGCCCACCCAGCTGCCCGTGCTCACCGGCGGGTCGAACCTGACCAGCGGCGTACTCACCACGCTGCAGAACGCCCTGGCGACGTCGCCGACCAACTCGATCGTCGACGTCAACAGCGTGCTCGTCCCCGCCCTCAGCAACGCCCTCGGCACGGCGGTCGCCTCGGCCACCAACGCCAACGCCGGCGGGCCGGTGTGGGCCCTGCTCACCACCGCCCAGCAGAACGAGTTGGTCGCCAACCTCACCCCGGCGCTGGTGCCGATTCTCGCCGCCCAGGTGACCGGGCTGTCGGGCACCTACATGTCCTTCCCGACGCTGAACGTGAGCGTCCCCAACACGGCGGCCGGCGGCACCTACGAGGGCACGCTCGTCGTCACCGGGTTCTAGGCATGGGCCGACCGCATCGTCTCGTGCTGCGGCTGGCGGTGGCCGCCGGCATCTCCCTCGCCGGCATCGTGGCCGCCGCCATGCCCGCCGCCGCCGTGCAGACCGCCACCTTCGGCATCGCCCCGGCCAAGGACGCGCCCCAGCAGGCGGGCCAGCTGGCCGCCTCTGTCCGCCCCGGCCAACCGACGGGAGACGACGTCACCGTTTGGAACCGGACGGCGCATGAGCTCACCCTCGACCTGAGCGTGGTCGCCGCCCACCTCGGCCCGGACGGCCACCCCGTCCTCGGCGGCGACCCTCGCCCGGCTACCTGGGTCCACCTGGGCCAGAGCGTGGTCACCCTGGCGCCTCACGGTCAGCAGACGATCGCCGTCAACGTGGTGACCCCGCGCCGCCTACCCCACCTGCCGGCCAGTGCCGCCATCATCGCCACCCCCGAGCACGCCAGCGCCGCCCCGGTGTCGGTGGTCGTTCGCCTCGGCGTCATGGTGTCGATCACCGCGGCGGGTGGCGCCCCCCTGCGGGCGCCGCTGGGGATGATCGGGTGGGTCGCCCTCGGGCTGCTTCTCGCCGCCGGGCTGGCGCCGCCATCCGCGGCGTCACCAGGCGGGCGGCACGGGGCCGGTCGGCCGCCGCGTGGCAGCCCCGCCTCGCCTGAGCATCAGCGACCAGTCCGGTAGGAAAGCAGGAGGCCGGTGGCTCTCGCCACCGGCCTCCTTGGTGAAAGTCTCTCGAGTTGTTAGGGACGGTCCCCGCTACCGGCGGGGATGCTTGCTTGCCTGTATCCAGTCCGAAAGCCGGGTACCGGCGACATGGGGCAGGAACGGGTGCAGCGAACGAACTTCGTCGCTGCTGGCAACGAGCGAACCCTCGCCGGCGATGGCCGCCAAGGACTGCCGACGCCTCGTCGCCACCACCAGCAGAGCCCCGATCAGCAGCAGTGCGCCGCTGAGGAGGGCCAGGCCGGCCATGTTGGCGCCGGTGAAGGCCAACCTCGCCACCTTGGTGGCGCCGATAGTCGGAGCGGTCGCGAGGGCCGCGCCGGCGACGGTCGCCGACCCGGGACGGCTCAGGGCCTCGCCCAACACCACCGTCGGCACGCAGGAGCTGCCCGAGGTGGTGCCGGCCGACTGCCCGGCGGCCATGTTCTGGCCGGACGAGCAGGTGGTCGATCCTGCCGGCCCCGGAAGGCTCGGCGAGGACTTGCACACCCCGTTGGCCATGGTCTGGCCACCTGAGGACTGACCGGCGGAGCACGTCGAGGCGGAGCTACCGCTTACCACCGTCGGCGTGTTCGTCTGGCAGCCGGAGGATGACATCCCCGACGACGAGCCCGACGACGAGCCCGACGTCGAGCCCGACGAGCACGGTGGTTGGCACTCAGAGCTTGACATGCCAGCCGACTGACCCGACGAGCTCGAGCACCCGGCGGTCGGCGGTTGGTTCTGCTGGCCTAGGCACGCGCCGCCCGGCCCCGCTGTCTGGCCGGCCTGGCAGCCGCCCGAAGGCGGCGGGGGCGTGCTGCAGTTGCCGCTCGTCCCCATCGTCTGGCCGGCCTCGCAACCGCTCGAAGGCGGAGGAGGCGTGGTGCAGCTGCCGCCCGGCCCCGCCGTCTGCCCCGCCTGGCAGCCGCCCGAAGGCGGAGGAGGCGTAGGCGTGTTCGTGCAGGCCGTGTGCGCAGGGTTGCCGTTACCGATACCAGGGTTCCGGTCGCACTCGTAACCCTTGTTGTTGTCGGAGCCTCCCGGAAGCTGACCACGAGGGTTCTTGTTGTCGGCCTTGCCTACGCTGCCGGCGTTGTGACCGCCTTGGACCTGACCGCATCCGGTCGCGTTGTAGGGCCCAGAGGCGTTCGCACCGCTGGTTGAGTTGTTGTAGTTCGGCTGCGGCTGGACTGTGCAGTTCCACGTGGTCGAGCCGGCGCCGTTGTTGTTCGGCAACGGCATACCTTGGGCCGTGGCGGGGTTGCCCCCCGGTCCGCTGGCGTTGGTCGGCTGGAACGTGATGCTGTTCAGCGTCGTCGTCCAGTTGGACGTAACCGAGCTCTTGTTGGCCTGGCCGGGCGCTCCCGAGCCATTGGTGTTCGCTGAGTGGTTCGATTGACCCGGTGGCGTCGCCGGAGGACCCGTCCCGCCTGGTGCGGCGAAGGCTGAAGGCGCGAAGCCGGTCAGCCCGATGACTAGCCCTGCTGAGGCGACGCCGGCTTTCGCTAACCGGCGCCGTGTTGACATTGTTCCCTTTCCCCAGCTGCCTCGAGATTGAGGCAGATCGTGCAATGTCTGCCGTCGAGGGCTATTCCGCCCCCCGGCGGACTAGTTATACCGCTCTATATCTGGGGAAAACAATTCTTTCCCAATGCTGACCTGGGCCTTCGCCGCAAAAGGGTTAAATGCCTACTGTCAGTGAGTGGCAGTATCCGGGTCCTGGAAGGCCGGGGCGGCGGTGCGCCACCACTCCAGCAGTCGGCTGGTGGCCTCCTCCTCCCCGAGGGGCCCTTCGTCCAGGCGCAGCTCCAGCAGGAAGGAAAGGGCTGCCCCCACCGCTCGTCCGGGACGGATGCCAAGGACGTCCATGACCCGGTTCCCGTCGAGGTCGGGGCGGATGGCGTCGAGTTCCTCCTGCGCCCGCAACTCCTCGATGCGTCGCTCCAGCTCGTCCATGCGGCGGGCCAGGGCGCGGGCCTTGGCCTCGTTGCGGGTGGTGCAGTCCGAGCGGGTCAGCTGGTTGAGGCGGTCCAGCAGGGGGCCGGCGTCGCGCACGTAGCGGCGCACGGCCCGGTCGGTCCAACCCAGCCGGTAGGTGTGGAAGCGCAGGTGGAGCTCGACCAAGGCCGCGACCTGATCGACGTCGTCGGTCGGGTAGCGCAGCGCCCGCATCCGGTCCCGTGTCATGCGCGCCCCGACGACTTCGTGGTGGTGGAAGCTCACGCCTCCCGGGCCGAAGGAACGGGTCTTGGGCTTGCCGACGTCGTGGAAGAGAGCGGCCAGCCGAAGGATGCGGTCGGGCGCCGTCTTTTCGACCACGGCGATGGTGTGGGCCAGCACGTCCTTGTGGCGATGGATGGGATCCTGCTCGAGGGCGAGCGCCGGCAGCTCGGGCAGGAACTCGTCGGCCAGCCCGGTGCGCACCAGGAACCACAGCCCGTCCCCGGGCCGCTCGACGACCATCAGCTTGTCGAGCTCGTCGCGGATCCGTTCGGGCGAGACGATCTCGAGGCGCGAGCGGCGGGACCGGACAGCTTCCTCCAGCCCCTCGTCGGGGACCAGGTGGTAGCCGGCGATGAAGCGGGCCGCCCGCATCATCCGGAGGGGGTCGTCGTCGAACGACTCGACCGGGGAGAGCGGGGTCCGCAGCCGGTGGGCGGCCAGGTCGGCAACGCCGTCGAACGGATCGATCAGTTCCATGTCGGGCAGGCGCAGGGCCATGGCGTTCACCGTGAAGTCGCGCCGCGACAGGTCGGCCTCGACCGACTCGGAGAAGGCGACGTCCGGCTTGCGCGACTCCGGGGCGTAGGCCTCGGCCCGGTGGGTGGTGATCTCGAAGATGCGCGACCCCCGCTTGGCCCCGATGGTGCCGAAGCGCTTGCCGGTCGTCCACACCGCGCTCGCCCACCCCGAAACCAGCTCCTCGATCTCGTCGGGTCGGGCGTCGGTCGTGAGGTCGAGGTCTCGGCCCTCACCGAGGCGGTCGACGATGGCGTCGCGCACGACCCCGCCGACCAGGTACAGCCGGTGGCCGGCCGCGGCGAAGCGCTCGGCCAGCTCGGCCGTGTCGCTCACCAACGGCTGGAGCCGTTCGGGGATCACGCGGCCGAGGGTACTGGTGGACGGCCCGGCAGCCGGCCGGGTCGTCCCGCACCGTCACCCGCCGAAGGGCATCCAGGCGATGTCGGAGAAGCTGGTGATGTCGCTGGCCAGGACGCCCTGCTGGGACACGGTGTAAAGGACCCCACCGACGACCAGGGCCCGGTCGATGCCGGCTCCGTAATAGACCGGGGGCGATGCCACACCGGCCGCACCGCTGCCGTAGGGGCCGGGCTGGGGCTGCGAGCGGTCACGCCCCGCCTGGGTGACCCGGCCGGCCTCGGTGATGCCCGTCGTCGGGTCGACCCGGAAGGCGACGGCCCCCTGGAAGGGCGCCTGGGCCTGGCCGGAGCCCGAGCCGGAGGGGGGCTGGGACTGCTGCAGCGGCACCACGGCGAGGTGGCGGGGACCCCAGTAGAGGAACTGGTGGTGGTCGGTGTCGGCGCTGGTCCAGGCGTTGTCGAGGTGGATCCGTGAGCGCAGGACCGGATGGGCGGGATCCGAGACGTCGAACAGCGACAGCTGCACGCCGGTGGTCCGGTAGTTGCCGTCGACGTCTCGACCGAGGCCCAACAGCAGCCCCCCGCCCAGCGGGTGCAGGTAGGAGGAGTATCCCGGCAGCTGCAGCTGGCCCCGCAGGGCGGGATGGTGCGGGTCGGACAGGTCGAGGACGTAAAGGGGGTCGGTCTGGCGGAAGGTGACCACGTAGCCGAGGCTGCCGAGGAACCGGACGCCATAGATCTTCTCGCCCTGACCGAGCCCGGAGACCTGACCGACCGGGACCAGGGCCCCGCCCACGGGCTGGAGGATCGTCACCCGGTTGTCGGAGAGGGTCCGGGGCGGCTCTCCCTCGCGGGGCGGCGGGGTGGGCACTCCGACGGTGGTGGCCACCCGGAGGTAGCCGTCGTTGTCAGACAGGGAGTACTGGTCGAGGATCCCGCCGGCCACGGAGCCCGATCCCACATAGCGGGGGCTGGTCGGATCGGTCAGGTCGAAGGCGTGGATGTCGGTAGTGACCCCCTGCTGGGGGAGGCCCATCATCTCCGGCTGCTCGGTGATGCCGGCGGTGGCCAGGTACATGGCGGTGGTGCTGGCGTAGACGGTGGAGGCGTTGCCGACGACGGTCACCTCGTGGCCGGGCACGTCGCTGTTGGGGTCGAGGGTGACCACCGACACGGTGGCCAGCCCGGAGGCGACGGTGGGATGCATGGCGGAGCCACAGGAGGCGAGGTGGGTGGCGCCGGTCTGGTCGAGCCGCAACGAGGGCAGCCACTGCGTCACCACCGAGCGCTCGATGGCGGACTTGTTCTCGGCCAGGGCCTGGGCGCTGGTCTCGGGGGTCGGCTGCGGCGGGAACACGAACGGCACGGTCGGGTTGCTCTGCAGCACCAGCTCGATCCGGCCGGAGACGAGGCGGGCGCCCACCTCGTTGCCGTCGAGGGTGAACGAGCGGATCAGGCGGGGGTGATCGGGGTCGGAGACGGCCACGACCACCACCCTGGTCTTGGCCTGAGAGGCGTACACCGGCTGCGGGGGTAGCGGCTGGACCGGGGCCGGCTGGACCTGCTGGGGCTGGTTCGGCGCTGGCTGGGCCGGCCCGCTGGAGGTGGCGGCTCCCGGTTGGGGGGCAGGCGCAGGCGCCGGCGTGGGGGGCTCCGGGGCCGGGGGCGGGCTGCTCCACTGGGTACCGAGCACGACGGCGTTGCCGCCGGCCAGGAACAGAGACGCCTGCCCGGAGAGGTCGGGCAGCGGCATGAAGGCGGCGAGCCGGGGCTTGCCGGACACGTCGAGGACCTGGAGGCCCACCGGGTTCTGACGGAGCACGACCATCACGTTCCCGTCGGTCTTGGCCAGGTCGGGCTCGTCCACCCCGGCCTCCTGGTTGTTGGTGGTGGAGAAGTCGGTCCCCGCCACGGGCGCCGCGGCCGAGCCCTGGGCTGCCCCACCGGCTCCGCCAGCCGAGGCGGCACCGCCCGCCCCCGAGGCCCCCGCCGCCACGCCCATCATCGGCGAGCCCATCATCGGTTCGCCCATCACCCCACCGCCGCCGGCATAGCCGTAGCGCAGCGGAAGCCCGTTCGCCGTCACCTCGGACAGCGCCTCCGCCTTGACCTGGCTGAGGAAGGAGTCGCAGCTGCCGTAGGAGACCAGGCGTACGGTGGGCTTGGCGGCCGGCGGAGCCGTCGTGGTCGTTACCCGAAGGGTCGTGGTCGTGGTCGTCGGGGGGCGGTAGCCGACATTTCGGGTCGCCGGCCCGGCGCACGCCCCGCACGCCGCCGCTACCGCCAGAAGAGCCGCAGGAATCCTCGGTGCTCGCACTGACCGCCCCCACTCTCGGACGCTGTTCTGCCAGTTGGTGGCGTTAGCGACCGTGGATCAACCGCGGGGCTTCGACGGTCCCGTGGCGGCATGTCGTCGCCGGCCGGGTGAACGGCCGTCCGGAACGTCCGACTTCGGTAGGCCATTTCCGTCATGCGCCAGAGGGGCTAGCGCGATCAGGTCAGCAGAAAACGGTCCGAACGAGGGATGTGCGACAACCACTCTCGGTGCCGAGAACTTGAAGGTCGGCGGTGCCCAGTAAGGACGACAGGAGGACCCCCCAAATGATTTCCCGGAGGAAGCTGATCGTGGCGGCGGGGCTGGTGAGCAGCGGCGCTCTCGCCCTCGCCCCCATGGCCCATGCGGCGCCCAGCGGCAGCACAGTAGCCACCATCACTCTCACCAGCACCGGTTCACTCGATGTTTCCGTGCCGGCCGGGACCACCTCCACCCCGGTGAACCTCGGTAGCACTGTGTCGACCGTCGGATCCTGGACCGCCCCCAACAGCCTCGGGGCAGTGACCGTCACCGACAGCCGGGCCGGACAGCTCACCAACAACTGGACGGCCACAGCCGCCACGACCGCCTTCAACTGCATCTCGGGCGCCTGCGCCGGCACCGGCATGACGAACCCGACCAGCATCCCGGTGACAGCGATCACCTACAACGAGCCGGTCGCCAGCGTCAGCTCGTCCGGTGCGGGGACCGAGGTGTTCACGCCGGTGGCCACGGTGTCACTCGCCACTGGATCCGCCCCGGTCGGTTCGATGGTGGCGGTCGGCACCAACACCGCCACTTGGAGCCCGACCCTGACGTTCCTCTTGAACGGTCAGGTCGCCGGCACCTACGAAGGAACCATCACCCACTCGGTGGCCTGATACAAAGGGCGGCGTGCGCCGCACCTTGCAAATAAGTCTGCTGATGGCCGGGGCGCTAGCTCCGGCCATTGGCGTTTTGGGGGCAAGCGGAGCCACGTCGAACACGGGCCTAGGGATCCGCCTCGGCGAGGTGCCCGCCAATCTTGCAAGCGACCCAAGAGCGCAGGAATACATCATCGACCACGTCGCCCCAGGCACCACCATCAAGCGGCGCATAGTGGTTACAGACGACACCGACCAGAGCCTTCAGGTCGCCCTCTACACCGGACCGGCCAGGATTCAGAACGGACTGTTCGATCCGCTTGCGCCCGGCGCGACCAGCGATCTCACCCGGTGGTCGTCGGTCGCCCCGAACCAGCTCAACCTGCAGGCACGGCAGGAGGCGCCCGCCGAGGTGACAATCGCAGTCCCTTCCAACGCGGCGGACGGCGAGCGCTACGGCGTGGTGTGGGCTTCGCTGCCGCCGAGCGCCCCACCCGGAGGTGGCGTCGCCGTCGTCAACCGGGTCGGCGTTCGCATCTACCTGTCAGTGGGAAACGGGCCGGCTCCCCTCGTCGATTTCAAGATCGACTCGCTACAGGCCAGGCGGCTACCGAATGGCCAGCCGGAGGTGTGGGCGCAGGTCCACAACACCGGCGGACGAGCGCTCGACATGACGGGCTCGTTGATCCTCCAGAACGGTCCCGGCGGCACTACAGCGGGTCCGTTCCCAGCCAAGCTCGGCACCACGTTAGGAATCGGTCAGACCGAGCCGGTGACCGTCCTGCTCGATCCCAAGCTGCCGGCCGGCCCCTGGGACGCGGTCATCACTCTTCAGTCGGACGAGGTCTCCCACAAGGCCGAGGCCCGCATCGTCTTCCCGACCGCCCCGAACAGCGTGGCGAGACCGGTGACCGCCAAGTCGCTCGACAAACAGCGGGCCATCCTCCTGCCACTGGCCCTGGGCCTCCTGCTCCTCGTGATCCTCGGCGGGCTGTTCTGGTTCTTCTTCATCTGGCGCCGGCGCAAGGACGAAGACGAGGAGCAGCGTCAGGCCCGGATGGCAGCCCGGCGGTAGAAGCGGCCCGGCCGACGGGCTACCGCTCGGCGTACCGGGCGACGAGCGCCGAGGCCGCCTCCACCACCGACATCCCCCGCCCGTCGCCGCTGGTGACCGGCTCGGGCCGTAGCTCCTCGCCCTCCAACGCCGAGACACAGGCAGCGGTCGAGGCAGTGAGGGCGTCGAGGTCGTAGCCGCCTTCGAGGAAGACCAGCCGCCGGCCCGCCGGCACCAGCGAGACCACCCGAGACGTGAGATCGGCGAAGTCGCCGGCGGACAGGCGCAGGTCGGTGAGGGGGTCGGCCCGGTGGCCGTCGAATCCGGCCGAGATGATGAGCCAGCTGGGGGCGAAGGCCTCGGCCGCCGGGGTGAGCACCTGGTCGATGGCGGCCCGGTAGGCGTCGCCGGCGGTGCCCGGCGGCAGGGGGACGTTGAGGGTCGTGCCCGCGCCGGCGCCCTCCCCCGTCTCCGACATCCGCCCCGTCCCCGGATAGAGGGGGTGCTGGTGGAGGGAGACGTAGAAGACGCGGCCGTCGGAGTAGAAGGCGTCCTGGGTGCCGTTGCCGTGGTGGGCGTCCCAGTCGACGATCATCACCCGCTCCCCCCGGTCGGCCAGGGCGGCGGCGGCCACGGCCACGTTGTTGATCAGGCAGAAGCCCATGGCCTGGCCGGGGGTGGCGTGATGGCCGGGCGGGCGAACGGCGAGGAAGGCGGCGCCGGCCTCCCCGGCATCCAGCCGTTCGATGGCCGAGGGCCCCGATCCGGCGGCGAGCACAGCCGCGTCCCACGACTCACGGGAGGCTCCGGTGTCGGCGTCGATGCCGCCGCCTCCCGCCTCGCAGAACTCCTTGAGCCGGTCGAGGTAGGCGGCGGGGTGTACCCGCTCGAGCTCCTGTCGGGTGGCGGGCCGGGGGGCGAAGGCGACCATGGCGTCGCGGGCGGGCGAGCGGTCGACTCCGGCCAGCACGGCGGCCAGCCGGGCCGGGCTCTCGGGGTGGCCGGGGGCGGCCACGTGCTGCAGGTAGCGCTCGTGCGTACCCACCAGCACCGTCATGAGCAGCCAGGGTAGTGACCTATAGCCTCGGCGCCCGACGTGAGCGCCACCAGGTTGCAGGTGATCCGCCGGGGGGATCAGCGTGCCCGCACCGGGCCGTGGCGGGGCGACAACCGCGTCGCCTACCTGGCGCCGGCACCCGACACCATGCCCCTGTCCCCCGAGTTCGTCCGACTGTGCATGGACCGCCTCGGCGAGCAGGGATACGAGCGGGTGGTCACCTCGGCCCTGTCTCCCGGCGAGCAACCGGGTTTTCTCGACGCCGGGTTCGGCGTGGAGCAGCGGCTCCACCTGCTGGCCCACGACGTCTCCGACATCCCCGAGGCCACCGTGGACAGCGACACCCGGATCCGCCGGCCCCGGTCCGCCGAGCGGGCGATCGTCATCGAGCTCGACGGACGGGTGTTCGACTCGTTCTGGCGCCTTGACGAAAGCGGCCTCGACGAGGCGCTGCGGGCCACCCCCCGGGCCCGCTTCCGGGTGGCGGTCGAGGCCCCCGGGCGGGTCGTCGGCTACGCCATCACCGGCCGGGCCGGACGGCGGGGCTACCTGCAGCGCCTGGCGGTGGACGCCGACCGCCAGGGCCGGGGGTTGGGCCGGGCCCTGGTAGTGGACGGTCTCCGCTGGCTCGAGCGCTGGCAGGTGGACCGGGCCCTGGTGAACACCCAGGTCGGCAACGAGCGGGCGCTCCGCCTCTACCAGGACCTCGGCTTCCGGCCCGAACCGGTGGGCCTGTCGGTGCTCAGCATCGACCTTCCCCGGTGAGGGGGCGGCTCCACCGACTCGCCGGCGCCGCGGGGCTCGCCCTCGCCGCCGCCCTGGCGGCGTCGGCCCCGGCCGTGGCCGTCGCCGGCCCCTCCCCCACCCTGGCCCTGACCGACGGCTCGGCCCCGGTCGAGCACTTGAGCCTGGTCTCGCAGACGCCGTGGGCCGGCCCCGGTGGCGTGTTCTCCTTTCGGGTGACGGCGGCCGGCTCGCTGCGCCCGTCCGAGCTGCGCCTGTACGTCACCGTCTACCCCCGGCTGCGCAGCCGCTCCGCCTTCGGCCAGTCGCTGGCCAACCGGTCGAGCGGCTACCCGCTTTGGGTGGACACCTACGACCTCGGCAGCGAGCACCCGGACAAGGGGGGCGCCTACCAGGTGTGCATCCCGGTGGGCACCCCGTCGCTGGCCTGTCCGCCCGACATCGGCGTCCTGAAGCTCAACGAGGGGTCGGACGCCGGCGTCTACCCGGTCGACGTCAGCCTGCGCCAGATCGGCACCGGCGTCCTCCTCGACCGGTTCACCACCCACCTGATCGACGCCGGCCCGGGCCCGGCCGCCCAGAAGCTGTCCTTCGCCTGGATCCTGCCCCTGTCCGCCCCCTCCGCCCTGGCGCCCGACGGCAGCCGCCGTCTGACCGGCCCGGACCTGGCCTCGCTGGCGACGATGACCGCCGCCCTGGCCGACCGGTCGAACATCCCGGTCACCCTCGCCCCCGACCCGGCGACCCTGGCCGCGCTGGCCGCCGACCCCGAGCCGGCGGCCAAGGCGGCCCTGGCCCAGCTGCGGGCCCAGCTCCCCGGGATGCAGGTGATGCCCCGGCCGTTCGCCCCCGCCTCGGCCTACGACCTGGTCTCGGCCAACCTCGGGCCCGAGCTCACCCGCCAGATCAACCGGGGAGCCGACATCGAGCACTCCGTGCTGGGCCTGCCGCCGCTGCTGAGCACGTGGCTGGTCAACGGGCCGATCGACAAGTCGTCGGTGGCCAGCCTGGTGGGGGACGGGGTCCTGCGCCTGGTCGTCCCCAACGACCAGCTCTCGCCCATCTACCAATCCCTCACCCCCGACCAGCCCTTCGCCCTCGACTACGGCTCCGGCCGGGTGCCGGCCGTGGTCGTCGACAGCGGGCTGGCCTCGCATTTCTCCGGGTCGAGCGACACCGTCCTGGCCGCCCACCAGCTGCTGGCCGACCTCTCCCAGATCTACTTCGAGCTGCCCGGCGCCACCCGGGGGGTCGTCACCGTCACCCCCCGGTCGTGGCGGCCGGACCGCCAGTTCCTCGGCATCGTCTCCCACGCCCTGGCCACCAGCCCCCTCATCCAGCCCACGACCGTGGACGGCCTGTTCGCCACGGTCAGGCCGACCAGCCGCCGACGCCAGCCGGCGGTGGTGTCCCGGAACCGCCCGTCGCTGCCGGCCGGCCGGGTCCGCAACGACCTCCGCCGTCAGCAGGCGTTCGCCACCGCCCTGGCCCAGCCGGTCGGGGCGGTGGCGACCATGGGGGACCTGGTCCTGGAGTCGGAGGCCGACGGCCTGTCCGCCCGGCAGCGGGCCGGGTTCCTGAGCGGCGCCGAGCAGCTGCTGTCCACCGAGGCCAGACAGGTGCAGGTCCCCCGGGCCCGCTCGCTGACCCTGACGGCGCGGGACTCGGTGATCCCGATCACCCTGCAGTCCCAGCTGCCGGTGCCGGTGCGGGTGACCGTCCGGTTCAGCAGCGACGGGCTGGAGTTCACCGCCGGCAAGGTGCGGGACATCGACCGGCTGGTCAACCAGCACACCATCCGGCTGCCGGTGCGGGCCCGGTCGTCGGGCTCGTTCCCCCTCCGGGTGCAGGTCTTCACCCCCGACGGGTCGCTCCTCCTCGCCGAGAGCCGCTTCGAGATCCACTCGACCGCCATCTCGGGGGTCGGCATCGTGCTGTCCGGCGGCGCCGGCCTCTTCCTCGCCGTCTGGTGGGGTCGGGCGCTGTGGGTCGGCCGCCGCAGCCGCAACCCCCGGCTGGTTCCGGAGTGAGGCGACCGCCCGGTCCCCCCTCCGGGGCGCCCGACCCCCAGCCCTCGACGGGGGCGACCCAGCGGCCGGTCCTCACCATGGCGGCCGGCACCGCCCTGTCGCGGCTCACCGGGTTCGCCCGGCTCGTCGCCCTGGCCTACGCCCTCGGCTCCACCCGGCTGGCCGACGCCTACAACCTGGCCAACACCACCCCGAACATGGTCTACGACCTGGTCCTCGGGGGCGTGCTGTCGGCCACCCTCATACCGGTGTTCGTGGACCGGCTGGCCACCCGGTCCGAGGAGGAGGCGTGGGAGGCCATC
Organism: Actinomycetota bacterium; assembly: GCA_021325435.1. Lineage (GTDB taxonomy): Bacteria > Actinomycetota > Acidimicrobiia > Acidimicrobiales > JAJPHE01 > JAJPHE01. The sequence continues at coordinate 20,773 of JAJPHE010000070.1, forward strand.
TCGGCGGTCTCCAGCCTGGTGGCGGTGGTGCTGGTCGGGGCCACGGCGGTGTTCGAGGCGCTCGCCCCCCTCCTCATCCACCTCTACACGGTGGGCAACCGGGGCGGGCCGGCCGAGGCGCACGCCGCCACCGAGCTCCTGCGGGTGTTCGCCCCCCAGCTTCTGCTGTACGGCGGCATCTTCCTCACCACCGCCCTGCTGAACACCAGGCGCCGGTTCGGAGCCCCGATGTTCTCCCCGGTCGCCAACAACATCCTGGTCATCGCGGTACTGGTCGCCGTCCCCCACCTGGCCCGGGGGCTGTCGGTGACCACCATCGACGCCCACCCGGGGGTGTTCTGGCTCCTCGCCGGCGGCACGACCGTCGGGGTCGCCGCCCAGCTGGTCGCCCAGCTGCCCTCGATGCGGGGCGCCGGGCTGCGGTTGCGGTGGCGCTGGGACCCGGGCCACGAGGCGGTGGCCACCATCGTGCGCCTGTCGGGGTGGACCTTCGGGTTCGTCGCCGCCAACCAGATCGCCCTGTGGGTGGTGCTGGCCCTGGCCAACGGGCGGTCGGGGGACGCCTCCGCCTACATCTACGCCTGGACCTTCTTTCAGCTGCCGTTCGGGGTGGTGGCGGTGTCGGTGATGAGCGCCATCCAGCCCGACATGGCCGAGGCGTGGGCCCTGGGCGACGTCGAGCGGTTCCGGCGGCGGCTGGCGGGGGGCCTCCGGTCGACCTCGGCCGTGATCGTGCCCGCCGCCGTGGGCTACATCATCCTGGCCCACCCCATCGTCGGCCTCCTCCTCCAGCACGGCCGGATGGGGGCGTCGGGGGCGCTCACCACCGCCCGCATCCTCGCCCTGCTGTCGTTCGGCCTGCCCGGCTTCTGCGCCTACCTGCTCCTGATGCGGGCCTACCAGGCCATGCAGGACACCCGCACCGCCTTCTTCCTCTACCTGGTGGAGAACGGGGTCAACGTGGTCCTGGCCTTCGCCCTCTACCCGGTGATGGGGGTGCGGGGCCTGGCCGTCGCCCTGGCCGCCGCCTACACGGTGGCGACCGTCGTGGCCGCCGTGGACCTGCGCCGCCGGCTCTCCGGCCTGGAGGGGGCGACCCTGGTGCGCTACCTGGGGAGGATCTCGGCCGCCGCCGCCGCCATGGCCGTGGCCGTGGCCCTGGCCGCCGCCGCCACCGGCTCCGGAGATGACAGCCACCGACTTTCTCAAGTCCTGGCCGGAACGGCCGTTGGATTACTCGTCTACTTCGGAGTCGCCGGGCTGCTCGCCACCGCAGCCCGCCGGCGCAACGGAAGAGGGGGTGGCTGAGTGGTCACGAGCTGGCTGTTGAAGATCGTGCTGGTGACGGTCCTGTTCTTCTTCGTTGCCATCGAGGGGCTGTCTCCGATCATCGTCAAGATGCAGCTGTCGGGCTACGCCCAGGACGCGGCGGACGCCGGCACCCAGGCCCTCATCAACGGGGACGCCAGCTCGGCCAAGGCGGCGGCCCAGCAGTCGGCCGACATGCACGCCGGGGTGACGTCGTCGGTTACCGTCAGCGACGATTCGCGGACCGTCACGGTAACCATGGAGAAGAAGGCGAAGTCGTACTTCTCCGATTGGTCGGCCCTTCGGTCCTGGTACGACGTGAAGGTGACCGAGACCGCCAACAGGGGCCAGTAACCCCGGGAGCCCTGCCCGGCCCCGGGGGCCGAAAGGGAGGGGGCCGCATGGCCGGAATCCGGGTAGTCACCGACAGCGCCTGCGACCTCCCCGACGACCTGGTCCGCGAGCTCGGCATCGACATCGTCCCCCTCACCATCCGCTTCGGCGACGAGGAGCTGGTCGACCGGCGCGACCTGACCCCCACCGAGTTCTGGGAGCGGTGCCGATCCGGCGCCCTGCCCGAGACGGCGGCCCCGTCCCCCGGCGCCTTCCAGGAGGCCTACGAGCGGGCGGCGTCCGAGGGCGCCCCCGGGGTGGTGGTCGTCACCCTGTCCTCCGCCCTGTCGGCCACCTGGCAGGCGGCCCGCACCGCCGCCGACGCCGTGGCCGGGCGCATCCCGGTGCGGGTCATCGACTCCCAGGCCCTCACCGTGGCCCAGGGCCTCATCGTGCTCTCCGCCGCCCGGGCCGCGGCGGCCGGCAAGGCCCTCGACGACGTGGCCGGAGCGGTGGAGGACCTGGTCCCCCGCACCCGGCTGTACGGCACCCTCGACACCCTCGACTACCTGCGTCGGGGTGGGCGGGTCGGGGGGGCCCAGGCCTTCTTCGGCACCATGCTGTCGATCAAGCCGATCGTGCAGATCGTCCACGGCAAGGTGGAGGCCGAGTCGCGCCAGCGCACCCGGAGCCGGGCCTTGCGCTACCTGGTCGACAAGGTCCGCGAGGCCGGCGAGATCGAGCATCTGGCCGTGCTCAACGCGGCCGCCCCCGACATCGAGACGTTCCTCGACATGGTCGGCGAGGTCTACCCCCGCGACCGGATCGTGGTGGGAGACGTGGGGCCGGTCATCGGCACCCACACCGGGCCCGGCACCGTCGGGGTCACCTTCTTCGTTCCCTAGCCGACCGGGCCGACCGCTCCGCCGCCCATTCGGCCGTGCCCGCCCAGCCCCCCACCGCCAGCCCGGCCACCCCCACCGCGGCCCACTGGGCGCCGGACGCGTACGACAGGTGGTGCCCGGTCGAGATCCACAGCGACCAGGCCGCGCCGACGGCGGCGGCCGCCGCCGCCACCCCCATGGCCCACGCCGGGGGCCGGCGCCCCACCCACACCAGGACCTCGGCCACCACCACCCCGTAGAGGGCCCCGGCACCCAGGGGAACCAGCCCGCCCAGGGTGTACTCGCCGAGGATCGCCCCGCCGAGAGCGGCGACGGCCAGCGCCGCCGCCACGGCGAAGAGGGTGCGCATAGCGCTTTCGAGGGTATCGTCCGGCCGTAATGGAGCGACTCACCTCCTCTTCCGACGCGGCCTCGCAGGCGGACTGGCCCGCCAAGGCGGCCGACACCATCGACGCGGTGGTCACCACCGTGCGCGACCGGACCGTCGGCCCCCTCACCACCGTGGCCAAGGCCCTCGTCTACGGCATCGTCGTCGGCATCGTCGGCACCGCCGTCGCCATCCTCGGCGCCGTCGGCGCCGTGCGGGTGTCGAACATCTACGCCATGCCCGACTGGGCCAGCGAGCTGACGGTCGGCGGAATCTTCTCCCTCGGCGGCCTGTTCCTGCTCTCGCGGGCCTGGAAGGCCAGGCGCGCCGCCAGAAGAGGGTGACGGATTGCCCCAAGCACACGAAGTGGTCATCGTCGGGTCGGGCCCGGCCGGCCTGACCGCCGCCATCTACACCGCCCGGGCCAACCTCGCTCCCCTCGTCGTCGAAGGTGAGCCGTCCTCCACCAGCGACCAGCCCGGCGGCCAGCTGATGCTGACCACCGAGGTGGAGAACTATCCCGGGTTCATCGACGGGATCATGGGACCGGAGCTGATGACCAGCTTCCGGGCCCAGGCCGCCCGGTTCGGCGCCATCCTCAAGACCGAGAAGGCCACCAAGGTCGATCTCAGCTCCCGACCGTTCGGCGTGTGGGTCGGGGACCCGACCGCCCCGGAGCCGACCTACACCGCCGGGGCGCTGATCATCGCCACCGGCGCCCGCTCGCTGATGCTCGGCGTGCCCGGCGAGGACAAGCTGCTCGGCCACGGCCTGTCCACCTGCGCCACCTGTGACGGCTTCTTCTTCCGGGGACACGAGATCGCCGTGGTCGGCGGGGGCGACTCGGCCGTCGAGGAGGCCACGTTCCTCACCAAGTTCGCCGACAAGGTGACGATCGTCCACCGGCGCAAGGAGCTGCGGGCGTCGAAGATCATGCAGGACCGGGCGTTCAAGAACCCCAAGATCAGCTTCTTGTGGGACACGGTGGTCACCGAGGTGCTGGGGGACAACTCCCTGTCGGGGGTGCGGGTCCGCAACGTGGTCACCAACGAGGAGAGCGAGCTCGGCGTCACCGGCCTGTTCGTGGCCATCGGCCACGCCCCCAACACCGCCCTGTTCGCCGGGCAGCTGGAGATGGACGAGAACGGCTACCTGATCACCCACGACGGGACGAACACCAACGTCGAAGGGGTGTTCGCCTGCGGCGACGTGCAGGACCACGTCTACCGCCAGGCCATCACCGCCGCCGGGTCGGGCTGCATGGCCGCCATCGACGCCGAGCGGTGGCTGGAGGCCCAGCAGGCCTGAGAACCGGCCCGCCGCCAGCCCGGAATTCTCCGGGCCCCCCGTCTGTTGGGCAGCGCACGGATGGGTACCATCCCCCCGGGAACGGAAAGGACGACGGCATGGCCGCCAACATCGTGAACCTGTCCGACGCGACGTTCGACGAGGAGGTCAAGGGCTCAGAAGTGCCCGTCCTCGTCGACTTCTGGGCGGAATGGTGCGGGCCCTGCAAGATGGTCTCTCCCATCCTCGAGGAGATCGCCAGCGAGAACCCGGAGCGGATCCGGGTGGCCAAGCTGAACATCGACGACAACCTCGAGACCGCCCGCCGGTTCGAGGTGATGAGCATCCCGACCATGATCCTGTTCAAGGACGGCGACGTGCAGACCCGCATCGTCGGCGCCAAGGGGAAGGGCCAGCTCCTGCAGGACCTGGCCGCCTACCTGTAGGGGCCGGAAGGGTTCCCGAAGCAGGCCTGGACGGCCTGCCGCTCACCATCGGCGGCGACGGGGAGGAGGTCCACGACCTCCAGCGGAGGCTTTCCGCCCTCGGCCACGACGTCTCCGGTGACGAGCCCGGCAGGTTCGGGGAGGCGACGGCGGCGGCGGTCAGGCGGTTCCAGGAACAGCGGGGACTGCGGGTCGACGCCGTCTGCGGGCCCCAGACATGGTCGGCCCTGGTCGAGGCCGGGTGGCGGCTGGGTGACCGCCACCTCTACCGCCGCACCCCCATGCTGCGGGGCGACGACGTGGCCGAGCTGCAGCGCCGCCTGGGCGAGCTCGGCTTCGACGCCGGCCGGGTGGACGGCATCTTCGGCGACCACACCGCCACGGCCCTGGCCGACTTCCAGCGCAACCTCGACCTGACCGTCGACGGGATCTGCGGCCCGGCCACTGTCGAGGCCCTCACCCGGCTCACCCCCCGCACCGGGGGCGGGTCGGTGGCCGAGGTCCGCGAGCGCGACCGGCTCCGGCGGGGGGCGCCGGGCCTCACCGGCCGGCGGGTCGCCGTCGGGCACCCCGGGGGCCTCCCCGCCCTGGTCGACGCGGTCGTGCGCGAGCTCTCGCGGGCCGGCGCCGACGCGGTCAGCCTGACCGACCCCGACGGGTCGGCCCAGGCGGCCCAGGCCAACGCGGTCGAGGTCGACGCCTACATCGGGTTCCACCTCGACCCGGGACGGCAGGGCTGCGCCGCCGCCTACTACTCCGGCTTCCGCTACGAGTCACCGGGAGGCAAGCGGCTGGCCGAGCTGCTGGCCGCCGCCCTGGCCGCCACCCTCGGCCTGCCCGACCTGGGGGCCCAGGGGATGTCGCTTCCGGTCCTGCGCGAGACCCGGATGCCGGCGGTGGTGTGCGAGATCGGGCCGCCGGCGGCGGTGGTCGAGGGTATGGCCCGCCTGGGCCCGGCCGTGGCCCGGGCACTGCGCGACTGGGCCGCCGCTCCCTGCGAGGAATGACCGGGCACGGCCCGGTTCATAGCCGTCGCCGATAGGTTGAGGTCTCTCTATCGGCCACACCGGGGGGCGACCTGGGCTTTTGCGCCAGAATCGGGGTAGTTTCACCGGCAACGAGCATCAGAAGTTGCCCACAACCTCATCCACACGTTGTGGATTGCACCCTCCGGTCGAAGGTGAGGGTGGGCTCCGGAAGGGCCGGATTCAGCTGCCGGGCACCATCAGGCGGTAGATCCGCTCGAGGTCCTCGAGGTCGGCGAAGTCGATGATCACCCGCCCCTTGCGCGGCCCCATCTCGACCTTGACGGTGGTCTGCAGGTGGTCCGACAGGAGCCCTTCGAGCTCGGGGACGCCGGGCTCGGGCAGCTTGCGCGAACCCGGCCGGGGCCGGGCCGCGCCCCCCTCACCGCCGCCTTCGGGCTCGCCGCCCCGGGCCCGGACCGCCTCCTCCACCACCCGGACCGACAGCCCCTCGGCCACGGCCCGGCGGGCCAGGGCCTCCTGGAAGGCCCGGTCCGGGGTGCCCAGCAGGGCCCGGGCGTGGCCGGCGGACAGCTGGTGGTCGGCCACCAGCTTCTGAATGCCGGCCGGCAGCTGGAGCAGCCGCAGGGTGTTGGTGACCGCCGTCCGGCTGCGGCCGACCCGTTGGGCGACCTCGTCGTGGGTCAGCTGGAAGTCCTCGATCAGCTGCTGGTAGGCGCCCGCCTCCTCCAGCGGGTTCAGGTCCTGCCGGTGGAGGTTCTCCACCAGGGCCTGCTCGAGGCTGGCCCGGTCGTCGGCCGTGCGCACCAGGGCCGGGATGGTCTGCAACCCGGCCCGGCGAGAGGCCCGCCACCGCCGCTCGCCGGCGATCAGCTCGAAGCGGTCGGTGCCCACCGCCCTGACCAGGATCGGCTGCAGGACTCCGAGGGCCCGGATGGAGTCGGTCAGCGAGGCCAGGCTCTCCTCGTCGAAGTGGGCCCGGGGCTGGTTGGGGTTCGGCTCCACCGCCGAGACCGGCACCTGCCGGAGCACCGAGTCCGAGTCCGCCTTCACCTCGGGGGGGATGAGGGCCCCGAGGCCCCTACCCAATCCGCTGCGGCGCGCCACCGCTCACCTCCTTGGCCAGCTCGCGATAGGCGATGGCCCCGCGAGACGACGGGTCGAACACGATGATGGGCTGTCCGAAGGAGGGCGCCTCCGACAGACGCACAGTCCGGGGGACGATGTTGCGGCAGACCTTGTCGCCGAAGTGGTTGCGCACCTCGTCGGCCACCTGCTCGGCCAGGTTGGTGCGGGCGTCGAACATGGTGAGGATGATCGAGCCCAGCTCCAGCCGGGGGTTGAGGGCGCTCTGGACCAGGTTGACGTTGCGCAGCAGCTGCCCCAGCCCCTCCAGGGCGTAGTACTCGCACTGGATCGGAACGACAACCTCGCTGGCGGCGGCCAGCCCGTTGATGGTGAGTAGGCCCAGCGACGGGGGGCAGTCGATCAGCACGAAGTCGAAATCCTCGAGGACCGGCTCCAGCGCCTTGCGCAAGCGGAGCTCGCGGCTGAACACCGGCACCAGCTCGATCTCCGCCCCGGCCAGGTCGATGGTGGCGGGGCACACGAACAGGTTGCGCAGGCTGGTGGGCTCCACGCAGTCCTCCACCGGCAGCTCGCGCATGATGACGTCGTAGACCGACGTCTCCAGGTTGCGGGCGTTGATGCCCAGGCCGGTGGTGGCGTTGCCCTGGGGGTCCAGGTCGACGACCAGAACCCGGTAGCCGAGCTCGGCCAGGGCGGCGCCCAGGTTGACCGCCGTGGTCGTCTTGCCGACCCCGCCCTTCTGGTTGGCGATGGCCATTACCCGGGGAAGGTCGCGCCGGAAGGGGCTGGCGGCCTCCTCAGCAGGGCCTTCCTCAGACCCAACGGGCCCGTCGCCGGCCGGGTCGCCCACCGGTGGGATGGACTGGTCCCCGTCCCCGTGGAACCCCTGGTCATGGCCGTATTCGGGGCCCCAGTCGCGGTGTTGCGGCTCGGGCTGCTCCAGCGGGGCCTGCTCCTCCGCCTGATCGGACACGTCCACCGTCTCTGCCTGCTCGTGCCCGTCCTCCTGGTGGGCCCACTGCTGACCCCAGTCCTCGTGCGGGCCGGAGTCGGCGCCGCCGTCGCCCCAATCGCTCACCGCCCTATCCTCGTTGCCCAAACACTCAACGTCAAGGATCGGACATAAACCACCCCCAGGTTTCACGTGAAACCCGGCTCCGTGCCCGCCGCCACCCCAGTTTCACGTGAAACCGAAACCCCCACCGCGATCGCCCGTCGTTCCACGTGAAACCAGCTAGGAGAGGGGACCCGCCCTGGTCACCGACGTGCGGCGGCAGGCGCCTGAGAAGCCGGAGAGTCCAGATCAGAAGAGCGGCCGCTTGGCCGGCACCCCTGTGCGACGGGGGTAGTCCTCCGGACACTCCGCCGCCTGGCGGACGATCTGGAAGTGGAAGAAGGCGGACCCGACCGCCCCGGCCGGCTCCATCCCGAGAACCGCCAGCCCTGAGGCGGGCCAGCGCTCCCCTTCCTGCTGGGGCGGCTCGGACACCACCAGCCGGCCGCCCACCTGGAGGAGGCCGGCGGCGCACTCGGCGGTGACCGCCGGGGCGGCGAAGGAACGGGCGGCGACCAGGGAGAACGCCCCCCGGCAGGACGGATCGTGGCCGACCACCTCGGCCCGATCGGCCAGCACCCGCACCCGGTCCTCGAGGCCCAGCCGGACCACGGACTCGAGCAGGAAGGCGGCCCGGCGCTCGGCCGACTCGACGAGGGCGAGGCGGGCGTCGGGCCAGCGCAGGGCCAGGACGAGGCCGGGAACTCCCCCGCCGCTGCCCAGATCGGCGACGGTGGCCGGCACCTGGGGCTCGACCACCTCGGCCAGGGCGTTGGCGTGCCGGACGTGGTCCTCGACCGGGCCGGGGCCGAGGAAGCCCAGCTGGCGGGCCCGCCCCAGCAGCTCCAGCATGGCGTCGGGGCCGGCGGAGGTCAGGGTCGGGTCAGGGTTGGGGCAGGATCACCACTCGCCGGCGGGGCTCCTCGCCCTCCGACGTGGTGGTCACGCCGTCGATCTGGTTGACCGTTTCGTGGACGATCTTGCGGTCGGCGGGGGGCATGGGCTCGAGCACCCGGCGGGTGCCGGTCGCCTTCACCTGGGCGGCCACCTCGTTGGTGAACCGCTCCAGGGCGACCTTGCGCTTCTGCCGGTATCCGGAGACGTCGACCAGGATGCGGCCGTGTCGGGCCCGCAACCGGCGCTGGACCACGGTCCGGGTCAGCTCCTGGATGGCCCCGAGGGTGGCCCCCTTGGGCCCGATGAGCAGGCCGAGGTCGGAGCCGTCCACCCGGATCTCGATGTTCTCGTCGTCCACCACCTGGGAGTCGACGTCGGCATGGAGCTGGAACCGCTCGACCAGGCCCCGCACGAAGATGACGGCTTCCTCCGCCTGCTCCTCGAGGGAGACGTCCTCCAGATCCTCGTCGTGGTCGCTCATCTCTTCCTCCCGCTCGTCGTCTTGCTGGGCCGGGGCCTCGTCGTCGGCCTGGTCAGCCGGGCGGCCGTCACCCTGTCTCGTTTCGCTGGTCCGGGCCCCCGAGCGCGACCGGCGCCGCCGGTCCCGGCGGTCCTCCTTGGGCCGCGGCTGGGTGGGACGCACCCGGGCCCGGACCCGGGCCTCGCCTCGCACCCGGCCGAACAGCCCCGGCCGGGGCTCCTCGATCACCTGGAACTCGGCGTCCTCCTCGGCCACTCCCAGCTGGTCGAGGGCGGCGTCCTTGGCCTCTTCCACCGTCCGTCCGGTGGTCTCCACCCACTCCATCAGCGCCGCCGACGGGACTTCTTGCGCGACCGGTTGCGGTTGGCCGGTCGGGCCGGCGGGGGAGCGCCGCCCTTGCCGTTGGGGCGGCCGTTGCCGCTGGCCGCCGGTTTCTGGCCGTTGCCGTCGGTGCCGGCCGCCCGCTGGCCCTGGGCCATCTGGTCAAGCCCCAAGAACCGCGACAGCGCGCCGCCGAGGCCGGGGGAGGACCCCGCCGGGCGGGCCGGCTTGGTGCCGGCGTCCCGCGAGGGCACGTCGATGGCCTTCGGCGCGCTCTTGGCGTGGGCGGACAGCACCGGGTCGTAGGCGTACATGAACTCCTGCTGGCCGATCCGGAACAGGCTCGAGACCAGGAAGTAGACGTTGACCCCGGCGGGGATCGAGATCGAGATGAACCCGAAGACCACCGGCATGACCCGCTGCATCATCTTGGCCTGGGGGTTGGCGGCCGCCGCCGGGTTGCGGCCGTTCAGCTGGCGGGTCTGGATGTACTGGGTGAGGACCACCAGGCCGACCAGGATCCAGTAGCCGATGACCAGGGTGCCGTGGACGGTCCCCACCGACTTGGCCAGGTCCAGGCCGAACGACTTCATGTGGCAGCCGGCGGTGGACCCGGTGGTGGCCACCTGCGAGCTGAGGAGGTGCTGGTAGAGGGTGCTGCTGTGGGAGACGTGCTCGGGGACGCAGTAGGTGTGGCCCTGCTGCAGGTCGCTCACCGGCTTGCCCAGCTGGGTGGCGGTGGCCTGGAGGACCGAGCTGGTGGTCGTCTTGGTCACCTTCACCGAGTGGGTGAGGTTGGCGATCACCCGGTAGAGCACCCAGAACACCGGGAACTGGATGACCATCGGCAGACAGCCGCTCATCGGGTTGACGTTGTTGTCCTTGTAGAGCGCCATCATCTCCTGGTTGAGGCGCTCGCGGTCCCCCTTGTACTTGGCCTGCAGCTTCTTCATCTCCGGCTGCAGCCGCTGCATCTGGATCATCGACCGGGTGCTCTTCCAGGTCAGCGGGAAGAGCACCACCATCACCGCTACGGTTAGGAGCGCAATGGCGATGGCGTAGTTGGGGACCAGCGAATAGAAGAAGGCCAGGACGGCGGCGATCGCCTTGTACAGGGGATCGAACACCGAGAAGCCGGAGGTCTGGGAGCTGGTGCCCGACGCCCCGAGCAGGGATGCGAGCAGGTGGCCGGTGGAGTTCATCTCAGGTCCTCAGTCGGGCACGGGGTCGACTCCGTGTCCACCCCACGGATGACAGCGAGACAGGCGGCGGCCGGCGAGCCAGCTCCCCCGCAGGGCCCCGTGGCGCTCCACCGCCTCGTAGGCGTAGTTGGAGCAGGAAGGCCAGTAGCGGCAGGGGGAGGGGCGCCCGGCGGTCAGGCGCTGGTAGCCCCGGATGGCGGCGAGCAGGGCCCGGGCGCCGAGGCCGGGCGCGGTGCCGGTGGCGGCGGCGGCGGTCACTGCTCCGTCACTGCTTGGAGGGCTCGGGACACGGCAGCTTTCAGTTCTTCGAAGGACAGCGCCGCCGCTTGCGGGGCGGCGCCGATCAGGTAAGCCCCCGGGCGCATGGTGGGCGCCAGGTCGGCGACGACGGCTCGCAGGCGACGACGGAGCCGGTTGCGCTGCACGGCCCGCCCAACGCGCCGACCGACGGCGTAGGCGACCTTCGGCGGCTCCGTCGGGCCTCCGACGGCGAAGGTTACCGTCACCGGGCCCGTCCGCACCCGACGGCCCGATCGGCGCAGCTCGTCGAAGGTCTGCCTGGTCCGGACCCGCCACACCGGTCGGGCCACTGGGGCGAGAACGGTCGGGCCGCTCAGGCCGACAGGCGGTGGCGGCCCTTCGCCCGCCGGGCCTTGAGAATGGCCCGGCCGGCCCGGGTGGACATGCGGTGGCGGAAGCCGTGGTTCTTGGCCCGCTTGCGGTTGTTGGGCTGGTAGGTGCGCTTCACTGTGTCGCTCCGTCGGGTCGATCGGGACCGGTCCCGCGGGGGGTGACGGCAGCCGTGTAGGGGCGCCGGGCGGACCGGGGGCCCACCAGGCTACGCCGCCCGCTGGGGGACCGCCACCGCCCGGCCAGGATCTTCCGGAAACACGATTTCAGCCCGAAAATCCGTGCACTTTGCCTGTTCCGAAGGGGGATGGCCGGTGCTACGGTCCTCTCTTCGGTTCGTGCGTTACGGCGGGCCTGACCCTCCTTCCCCGGGGTCGTAGGCAGGCCTCGACGAAGTGCAAGAGGTGGGCGGGTTGCCGAACAGCTGGGCTAGTTATCCACAGAATGTGGACCGGCCTGTGGACTCGCGGGGACGGATCGGCCGGAGGTCCAGGTGACCGAGGCCGAGAAGCTGTGGACAGTCTGCTCCGAGCTGCTCCGCCACCACGTGTCCGAGGCCGCCTGGATGACCTGGTTCGAGGGGGTCCGCCCCCTCGACATGGAGGGCGAGACCCTGGTGCTGGCCGTGCCCAGCTCGCTGGCCAAGGAGCGGATCGAGGGCCGGTACATCGACATGGTCCACAACGTCATGCTCGACGCCGTCGGGCGCGACGTCCCGATCCGCCTCGACGTCCAGGCCCTGACGGCCAGCAACCACGAGGACCTCCACCGGGGCGGCAGCCTGCTGGCCGCCGGCAACGACTGGAGCCGGCCGGTCGACACCTCGACGCCGCCCCCGCCGACCCCGCCCCCGGGGTACTCCGACGAGGCCCCGCTCAACACCCAGTACACCTTCGACCGCTTCGTCATCGGGGCGTCCAACCGGTTCGCCCACGCCGCCGCCCTGTCGGTGGCCGAGACCCCGGCCAAGTCCTACAACCCGCTGTTCATCCACGGCGGGGCCGGGCTCGGCAAGACCCACCTGCTCCACGCCATCGGCAACTACGTGCGCGAGAACTTCCCGGCCCGCCACGTCCGCTACGTGTCCACCGAGACATTCATGAACGAGTTCGTCGACGCCATCCGGACCAACACCACCACCGCCTTCAAGCGGCGCTACCGGCAGTGCGACGTCCTTTTGGTCGACGACATCCAGTTCATGGAGAACAAGGAAGGCCTCCAGGAGGAGTTCTTCCACACCTTCAACTCGCTGCACGAGGCGTCCAAGCAGATCGTCATCACCTCCGACCGGCCGCCCAAGTCGCTGGCCACCCTGGAGGACCGGCTGCGCAGCCGGTTCCTCATGGGGTTGATCACCGACGTCCAGCCACCCGAGCTCGAGACCCGCCTCGCCATCCTGCGCAAGAAGGCGGGGGCCGAGCGGACCCACATCCCCGACGAGGTCCTCGAGTTCATCGCCACCCACGTCAAGGACAACATCCGCGAGCTCGAAGGGGCCCTCATCCGGGTATCGGCGTTCACCAGCCTCAACCGCCAGCCCCTCACCCGCGAGCTGGCCGAGATGGTGCTGTCCGACATCGTGTCGGCCGGCCAGCCCCGCCAGATCACCCCGAAGCTGATCCTCGACGCCACGGCCGAGGCCTTCGGGTTCTCGGTCGAGGACCTGTGCGGCACGTCGCGCCGGCGACCGCTGGTGACCGCCCGCCAGGTCGGCATGTACGTCTTCCGTGAGCTGACCGACTTCAGCTACCCGGCCATCGCCCGCGAGTTCGGCGGGCGCGACCACACGACGGTCATCCACGCCGTGGAGAAGATCTCGGCGCTGATGAAGGAGCGCCGCCAGATCTACAACCAGGTCACTGACCTCATCCACCAGATCCGGGGCGGTGGATGACGCTGTGGACACCCGGTCGTTTCCCTGTGAGCCGTCACCCCGTTTCCTGTGGGGCGGCTGAGCGCCCTCCCCATGCCGGCCCTGCCCGAGGCCGGCGGCCTGTGGGGTGCCCCGGTGGACTGGGGAAACCGGCATACCCTCTGACCAGGCGATGACGGTGCTTCTCCACAATCCACAGCCCTTACTAGAACAGTTACTTCTTCTATCTACTTACAAAGCATTGGAAGGCCGCCTGTGAAGCTGCGCTGCGAGAGGGACGCTCTGGTCGAGGCGCTGGCCACCGCCAGCCGGGCCACCGCCAGCCGGGGGGGAGCTCTGCCGGTCCTGTCCGGGGTCCGCCTGGAGGTCGCCGGTTCCGAGCTGAAGGTGGCCGGGTGCGACCTCGACCTCACCATCGAGACGTCGGTGGGCATCACCAACGGGGCCGACGGCGTCGCCGTGGCCCCCGGCCGGCTGGTGGTCGACATCGTGCGCTCCCTCGAGGCCGGGGCGGTGCTGCTCGAGGCGGACGAGGAGGAGATGCGGATCTCCTCGGGGCGGGCCGCCTTCGCCGTGCGGCTGTACCCGGCCGACGACTTCCCCCGCCTGCCGGTTCGCGATGGACAGGCGCTCTCCCTGCCGGCGGCCGACCTGGCCGCCGCCCTGCGCCAGGTGGTGCCGTCCGCCGCCACCGACGACACCCGACCCATGCTCACCGGCGTGCTCATGACCTCCGAGTCCGGCTCCGGCCTGCGCCTGGTGGCCACCGACTCGTACCGGCTGGCCAAGCGCGACATCCCGGGGGCGTCGGTGCTCGCCGAAGGTCAGCGGGTACTGGTGCCGGCCCGGGCCCTGTCCGAGCTGCAGCGGGTCATCTCCACCGCCGAGCAGCTCACCGTGCGGCTGGGGGCGACCGACGCCGGGTTCGAGGTGGGCAACGTGGTGCTGACCACCCGGCTCATCGAGGGCGACTTCCCGAACTACAACCAGCTGATCCCGTCCCACTACCCGAACCGGCTCGTCGTCTCGCGCGAGACCCTGGCCGAGGCGGTGCGCCGGGTGCGCCTGCTGGTCCGCGACGCCACCACGCCGGTGCGGATGTCGCTTCGCGACGGCTCCATCGGGCTGCGGGTCGAGACCCAGGAGGTCGGCCAGGCGACGGAGGAGATCGACGCCAAGTACGAAGGCTCCGAGATGACGGTGGCGTTCAACCCGTCGTACCTGATCGACGGGATCGAGGCCGCCGGCGGCGAAGAGGTGGTGATCGAGGTCCTCGACGCCCTGAAGCCGGCCACCATCCGTCCCACCGAGGGCGAGGACTACCTCTACCTGCTGATGCCCGTGCGGGTGCCGTAGGGCGGTGCCGGTTTGCGCATCCGGCAGCTCTGGCTGACCGACTTCCGCAACTACCGACAGGCCGAGCTGCGACCCGATGCGGACGGGTTGACCGTCGTGGTCGGGGCCAACGGGCAGGGCAAGACCAACCTGCTCGAGGCGGTCGCCTACCTGGCCACCCTCGAGTCGTTCCGGGGGGCGCCGACCGAGGCCATGGTGCGGGCGGGGGAGGAGGCGGCGGTGGTGCGGGCCGAGGGGGAGCGGGGCGGGCTCACCGTGCTGCTGGAGACGGAGATCAGGGTGACGGGGCGCAACCGGGCCCTGGTCAACCGCCAGCCTCTGCGCCGGGCCCGCGACCTGCTCGGCGCCCTGCGGGTGACGGTCTTCTCCCCCGAGGACCTCGCCCTGGTGCAGGGCCCCCCGGCGGGACGCCGCTCCCTGCTCGACGGGGCCCTGGCGTCGCTCCATCTCCGCTACGACGCCCTGCGGGGCGACGTGGAACGGGTCCTGCGCCAGCGGGCGGCCCTGCTGCGCCAGGCCGGAGGCCGCCTCAGCTCCGAGGTGACCTCCACCCTCGACGTGTGGGACGCCAAGCTGGCCGAGCTGGGCACGGCGCTGGCCGACGCCCGGGCCGCCCTGGTGGGGGACCTCGAGCCGGCCGTGGCCAAGGCCTACGAGGCGGTGGCGGGGGAGCCCGCCGCCGTGTCGCTCTCCTACCGGCGGTCCTGGGCCGGGCCGCTGGCCGAGGCGCTGTCCGCCGCCCGGCCCGACGACCTGCGCCGGGCCGCCACCACCGTCGGCCCACACCGCGACGAGCTCGAGATCACCCTGGCCGACATGCCGGCCCGTACCCACGCATCCCAGGGTGAGCAGCGGTCGCTCGCCCTGGCCCTGCGCCTGGCGGTGCACGCGCTGGTCACCGAGCGGATCGGCGAGCCGCCGGTGCTGCTGCTCGACGACGTGTTCTCCGAGCTCGACCCCCGCCGCTCCGAGGCCCTGGTCGGCACCCTCCCCACCGGACAGTCCCTCCTCACCACCGCCACCGGAGCGCCGGCCGGCACCAACCCGGCTCTCGTGCTGCACGTGGAGGGCGGGAGGATCCTGTCGTGACCTGGCGGCCCAGCGCCCAGGGTGACGACGAGCCCCGGTCGGTCGCCGACTCGCTGCGCCGGGTGGCCCGCACCCTGGGCGCGCCCGAGCCGGACGTGCTGAAGGTGTTGTATTCCGGGTGGTCCGACGCGGTGGGCGAGACGGTGGCTGCCCACGCCCGCCCGGTCAGCCTGCGCGACGGCGTGCTGGTCGTGCAGGTCGAGGAGTCGGCGTGGGCCACCCAGCTGCGCTTTCTCGAAGCGGACATCCTGGGCCGTCTCGAGCAGTCCGCCGGGATGTCGGTGGCCGAGCGCATCGAGGTCCGGGTGCGACCGGTTCCGGGGCGGCGCGGCGGGCGCCGGCGGGGCTGAAAAAGGCCCAGCTCAGCGGGGCTGTCGCGCCCGCCGGGCCCCGGTTGCCGTGCCCCGGGTTGGAACCGGGATGACACACCCGACTGGTAGAATGGTCCCTGTTGAGAACGGGCCAAATCCCGGGGTTCCGGCGGGTCCGGAGTCTCTCTTCGCGGGTCCCCCCGCCGCCGTTTGAGGCCGCAGTTTCTTCGTAGACGAAAGGTCGTTTGTCGTGGCGCTGTCCGCACCGAACGAGGGTCTGCGTCCCTCGCAGTCCACCTACGGGGCAAAGGACATCACCGTCCTCGAGGGCCTGGACCCGGTGCGCAAGCGGCCCGGCATGTACATCGGCTCCACCGGCCCCTCCGGCCTGCACCACCTGGTGTGGGAGGTGGTCGACAACTCCGTCGACGAGGCCATGGCGGGCTACTGCACCCGCATCGACGTGACCATCCTGGCCGACGGAGCCTGCCGGGTCGTCGACGACGGCCGCGGCATTCCGGTCGACCCCCACCCCAACTACAAGAACAAGTCGGCGGCCGAGGTGGTCCTCACCGTGCTGCACGCCGGGGGCAAGTTCGGCGGCGGCGGCTACAAGGTCTCCGGCGGCCTGCACGGCGTGGGCGTGTCGGTGGTCAACGCCCTGTCCAAGCGGCTCGTCCTCGAGGTCGACCGCGACGGAGACCGTTACGTGATGGAGTTCGCCAACGGCGGCAAGGTGCAGAAGAAGCTGGCGGTGGAAGGCAAGGCACCTCGGGGCCGGACCGGCACCATCATCACCTTCTGGCCCGACCCGACCATCTTCGAGGAGACCGAGTTCCGGGGCCAGACCATCTGCGAGCGGCTGCAGATGTACGCCTTCTTGAACCGGGGCCTGGAGATCCGCTTCCGCGACGAGCGCGAGGGCGCCACCACCACCGAGACCGCCTACAAGTACACCGGCGGCATCATCGACTTCGTCCGCCACCTGAACGCGGCCAAGGAGGCCCTGTTCAAGAAGCCGGGCTACTTCGACCAGTCGGAGCAGAACCAGGAAGTCGAGATCTCCTTCCAGTGGAACACCGGCTACAACGAGGGGATCCACTCCTTCGCCAACGGCATCGCCACCACCGAGGGGGGCATGCACGAGGAGGGGTTCAAGAAGGCGTTGACCAACGTGGTCAACAAGTACGCCCGGGCCAAGGGCCACCTGAAGGAGAAGGACGAGAACCTCACCGGCGAGGACATCCGCGAAGGGTTGACCGCCATTATCTCGGTGCGGCTGGCCGACCCGCAGTTCGAGGGCCAGACCAAGACCAAGCTCGGCAACGTGTCCATCCGCTCGCTGGTGGAGCGGGCGACCAACGAGAAGCTGGCCGAGTGGCTGGAGGAGCATCCCACCGAGGGCCGTCAGATCGTGCAGAAGGGGATCCAGGCCTCGCGGGCCCGCACCGCCGCCCGCCAGGCCCGCGACCTGATCCGGCGCAAGTCGTCCCTCGAGGGGGCGGGCATGCCCGAGAAGCTGCGCGACTGCTCCACGCGGGACCGGCGCCTGGCCGAGCTGTTCATCGTGGAGGGCGACTCGGCCGGAGGGTCGGCCGTCAAGGCCCGCAACCCCGAGTTCCAGGCCATCCTGTCCATCCGGGGCAAGATCCTCAACGTCGAGCGGGCCCGCCTCGACAAGATGCTGAAGAACAACGAGATCCAGGCCCTGATCGCCGCCATCGGCGCCGGGGTGGGCGACGACTTCGACGTCACCAAGATCCGCTACGACAAGGTCATCCTGCTGTGCGACGCCGACGTCGACGGAAGCCACATCCGCACCCTGCTGCTCACCTTCTTCTTCCGGCAGATGCGCCCGCTGGTCGAGTTCGGCCACGTCTACATCGCCCAGCCCCCGCTGTACTCGACCGTCATTGGCAAGGCCAAGACCTACCTGAAGGACGACGCGGCCAAGGAGCGCTTCCTGGCCGAGCAGGCCCCCAAGAAGTTCGAGTTCCAGCGGCTGAAGGGGCTGGGCGAGATGGACTTCGACGAGCTCGGCGAGACCACCATGGACGCCGCCCGCCGCACCTTGCTGCAGGTGTCGGTGGAGGAGGCCGCCATCGCCGACCAGGTCTGCTCGGTGCTGATGGGTGACGACGTCGAGGTCCGCCGCCAGTTCATCCAGGCCAACGCCAAGGATGTGAGGTTCCTCGACATATGACCGACGTGGCGCCGCCCGGCGGCCCTGACGACCCGGACGGCACCGCCACCACCTACGGCGGCATCGAGCCGATCGAGATCCAGGAGGAGATGGAGCGCTCCTTCCTGGACTACGCCATGTCGGTCATCGTGGCCCGGGCCCTCCCCGACGCCCGCGACGGGCTCAAGCCGGTCCACCGGCGGATCCTCTACGGCATGTACGACCTCGGCGTGGGGCCCAACCGGGCCCACATGAAGTGCGCCCGCATCACCGGCGACGTCATGGGCCGGTTCCACCCCCACGGCGACCAGGCCATCTACGACGCCCTGGCCCGCATGGCCCAGGACTTCTCGCTCCGTCACCCGCTGATCGACGGGCACGGAAATTTTGGGAGCCCTGACGATCCGCCGGCCGCGGCCAGATACACCGAGTGTCGCCTGGCGCCGTTGGCTATGCAGATGCTCGCCGGCATCGACGAGGACACGGTCGACTTCGCCGACAACTACTCAGGCGAGGTCCAGGAGCCGCTCGTCCTGCCGGCCCGGTTCCCCAACCTGCTGGTCAACGGCAGCCAGGGCATCGCCGTGGGCATGGCCACCAACATCCCGCCCCACAACCTGGGCGAGGTCATCGACGCCACCATCCACCTGATCGACAATCCGGAGGCGACGCCCGACGAGCTGATGCAGTTCGTCAAGGGTCCCGACTTTCCGACCGCCGGCCACATCCTCGGTCGGGCCGGCATCATGGACGCCTACCGCACCGGCCGGGGGTCGATCCGCATGCGGGCCAAGTGCGAGATCGAGGAGGGCAAGCGCGGGACCTCGATCGTCGTCACCGAGCTGCCCTACCAGACCAGCGCCGGGGCGATCGCCGCCCGCATCCGCGACCTGGTGGAGGCTCGCGACCTCGACGGCGTTCGCGATGTCAACGACGAGTCGGCCCAGGGGCGGACCCGGCTGGTGATCGACGTCAAGCGCGACGCCAACGCCAACGTCCTGCTCAACAACCTGTACAAGCACACACCCCTGCAGACCAGCTTCGGTGTGAACTTCGTCGCCCTGGTCGACGGGGTGCCGCGCACCCTGAACCTGGCCCAGGCCCTGACCGCCTACGTCGCCCACCAGGTCGAGGTCATCCGGCGCCGGTCCGAGTTCCGCCTGGGCAAGGCCCGGGCCCGGGCCCACATCGTCGAGGGCCTGCTGAAGGCGCTCGACATGATCGACGCCATCATCCAGCTGATCCGGGGGTCGGATGACCGGGCCGCTGCCCGCGACGGGCTGATGGCCGCTCCCTTCGAGTTCTCCGAGATTCAGGCCAACCACATCCTCGACATGACCCTCGGCCGGCTCACCCGGCTGGGCCGCTCCGAGCTCGAGGAGGAGATGGCCAAGCTGCGCGAGACCATCGCCGAGCTGGAGGCGATCCTCGCCGACGAGGGTCGGCTGCGGGGGGTCATCAAGTCCGAGCTGGCCGAGATCAGGCAGGACTTCGCCACCCCCCGCCTGTCCCAGATCGTGCTCGACCCCGGCGACCTCGAGGCCGAGGACCTCATCGAGGACGAGGAGCTCGTCTTCACCATGACCAAGGCCGGCTACGTGAAGACGGTGTCGGCGTCAGCGTTCCGCACCCAGGGCCGGGGAGGCAGGGGAGTGCAGGGCGCCCGCCTCAAGGAAGAGGATCTGGTCACCCAGATCCTCCACACCACCGCCCACGCCTTCTTGCTGTTCTTCTCCAACACCGGGCGGGTCTACCGGCTGAAGGCCCACGAGGTCCCCATGAAGGAGCGCACGGCGCGGGGGACGGCTATCGTCAACCTGCTTCCGCTGGCTCCGGGCGAGAGGATCCAGGCGATCATCGCCACCCGCGACTACCCCGAGGACCGCTTCCTGTTCTTCGCCACCCGTCAGGGGCAGGTGAAGAAGACGGCGTTCTCCGAGTACGACAAGTCGAGGCGAGAGGGCTTCATCGCCATCAACCTCCGCCAGGGCGACGAGCTGGTCCGGGTCATCACCACCAGCGGGTCCGACGAGATCTTCATGGTCAGCCGATCGGGGATGACCATCCGGTTCTCCGGCGAGGAGGTCCGCGCCATGGGGCGCGACGCCGCCGGGGTCCGGGGCATGCGGTTGCGTGAGGGGGACGAGGTGGTGTCGGTCGACGTGGCCGCCGACGAGCGCGACATCCTCATCGTGACCACCTCCGGCTACGGCAAGCGCACCAAGCTGGACAAGTTCAACCGGCAGGCACGGGGCGGCCAGGGCGTGCGGGGCATCAAGCTCACCGCCCGGCGGGGAGCGGTCGTCTCCGCCTTCATGGTCGGCCTCGACGACGAGATCGTCCTGATCTCCTCCGCCGGGGTGCTCATCCGCACCTCCGTCCGCGAGATCTCCAGCCAGGGCCGTGACGCCACCGGCGTGCGGGTCATGCAGCTGGACGGCGACCAGGAGGTCGCATCGGTCGCGCCGATCCTCGCCGTCGAAGAGGCCGACTGAGTCAGCCAGGTCGACGCGGGCTGAGACCTGTGTCACTTTCCGCAGACAGGAAACAGCTCTCCGGGCGTGGAATCTAAGAGGCGGAGTCCCAGGCCCGTCGCTAGGGTCCAGGGGGGGATAGCTGGGGGGAGCTGATGGCGGAGACCACGCCGGTCCTCGAGGGGCGGGGCCTGTCGAAGACCTACCAGGTCGGCACGATCACTCAGACGGTGCTCGACGGCATCGACCTGACGGTCTCCCCGGGGGCCTTCCTCGCGGTGATGGGCCCGTCCGGCTCGGGCAAGTCCACCTTGCTCCATCTGCTGGGCGGCCTCGACCGACCCGACGGCGGAGAGGTGCTCCTCGACGGCAAGGCCCTGTCGGCCATGAGCGACGACGAGCGCACGCTGCTGCGCCGCCGGGCGGTCGGCATCGTGTACCAGTTCTTCAACCTGGTGCCGGTGCTGACGGTGGAGGAGAACGTGTGCCTTCCGGCGGTGATCGCCGGCGAGAAGGAGCGGGCCTACCGCCAGCGGCTTGACACCGTTCTCGAGCTGGTCGGATTGGCGGCCCACCGCGACAAGCAGCCGGCGCAGCTGTCCGGTGGCCAGCAGCAGCGGGCAGCCATCGCCCGGGCCCTGTTCGTCGAGCCTCGGGTGCTGCTGGCCGATGAGCCCACCGGCAACCTCGACTTCAACACGGGCGCCGAGATCCTCCACCTGTTCTCCGAGGCCCAGCGGTTGCTCGGCCAGACCATCGTCATGGTCACCCACGACCCGCGCGGGGCGGGGTGGGCCGACGAGGTGTTGCTGCTGCGCGACGGCCGCATCGGTGGCCGTCTCGACCTCCGACAGAAGCTCCGGGCCCAGGCGGCCAAGCTGGACCGGTCGCATCCCAGCCGGGCCAAGGCCGTGCTGCGCTGGCTGGAGCAGCTCGACAGCGGGGACGCCGCCACGGTCATCGACGTCCGTGAGCCGGCGGCTTCGAAGCGCCGGACCGTTAAAGCCCCGGCGTAGCCGTGCGCTCGCTCGACGCTCTCTCCTACCGGCACCTGAGCCGGCGCCGGGGCCGCTACGGCCTGGTCTTCGCCGGCGTGGCCATCGGCGTGGCCGTGGTCTTCGGGGTCCTCGCCTCCAGCTCGGCTGACACCGCGGCCGTCGACGCCGCCGCCCACGGCTCGGCCGGCAGCGCCGATGCCGTGATCACGACACTCGGCACCTACGACGCCCGCCTGCCGGCGGGCGTGCTGGCGCGGGTCGAGGCTCTGCCCCACGTGGTGGCGGCCACCCCCTCCTTCGGCTTCCGCACCGCGGTCGAGCCCAAGGCCACGCAGCTGCTCCACGGGGCGAGCTTCACCGATTTCGTGGCGGTATCCGGCACCGGGCCGCAGGACCGGCAGTTCCACGACTACGCCCTGGTGTCCGGGCGGATGTACCGGCCCGGAGTCAACGAGGTGGTGATCCCCGCCTCCTACGCCCGGAGGTTGGGCGTCGGCGTGGGCGGCACCATCCCGCTCGTCACCCCGCTCGGCGTCCGGCCGGTGACCGTCACCGGCCTCCTGGCCGACAGCGGGCCGGCCCTTTCAAATGGCGGGTCGGTGGCCTACACCTCGATGGCCGCCGCCCAAGCTCTCGACGGCCGACCCGGGGACATCACCAGCGTTGAGGTGAAGCTCACACCCGACACGTCGCGCACGGCGTGGATCCCCCAGGCCCGGCGGGCTCTCGGAGACTCGGTGTCGGTCATCAACGCCTCCGACCTGGCGTCGGACTTCAAGGGGTTCCTCGCCGCCATCAACGGCGCCTTCCTCCTGGCGTCGGCGATCGCCGTCTTCGTCGGGGGCTTCCTCGTCTTCCTCACCTTCTCCGTGTCGGTCGCCGAGCGGACCCGGGTGTGGGGGACGCTGCGGGCCCTCGGCGCCGTGCCCCGCCAGGTCCGCCGCCTGGTGGTAGCCGAGGCGGTCGTCCTCGGCTTCGCCGCCAGCCTGGCCGGGCTGGTCTTCGGCTGCGTGCTCGCCGCCGGCAGCGTCCGGCTGGTCGACCACCTCCTCTACCTGCGCCCGACGGGTCTCGGCCTGCCCTTCAAGGACGCGTTCATCAGCGTCATCCTGGCCGTGGTGGTCAGCGCGCTGGCCGCTTGGCTGCCCGGGCGCCGGGCGGCGGCCCTGAGCCCGGTGGTGGCCATGCGCGACGGCCCGCCGCCCGACGGGACCCGGGTGCGGTGGTGGCCGGGCCTCACCCTGCTGGTGGTGGGCTTCGTGGTGGCGGCCGCCCGCCCGCCGCAGCTGATCGGTGCGGTGGCGGCGATCATGACGTTGGCCGGAGCGGTTCTGCTCGTACCCCCCCTGCTGCGACCGATGGCCCGGTTCTTCGGTTCGACCATCCGCCGCCTGGCTCCCGGCACCGGCGACATCGCCGTCATGCACCTCGTAAAGGAGCGGAGCCGGTCCTCCTACACCCTCGCCCTGGTGATGATCGTTCTGGCCATGATCATCGCCGTCGGCGCCAGCAACCAGTCGCTCAACCGCTCCCTCGACCAGGTCATCGACCGCCAGGCCGGCTCCGGCCTCGCCATCCAGGTGAGCGCGGCCCAGGCCTTCGACCCCGCGGTCGGCAAGGCCCTCGCCGCCCTGCCCGGCGTGCGTCAGGTCACGGCCATGGAGTTCGGCCGGGCCGAGATCGTGCGCCCCCGCGGGACGACGAGCGTGCCGCTGCAGGTGATCGAGCCCCAGTCGTTCTTCGCCGTCTCGGGCTACGTGTGGGTCAACGGCAGCGACGCCGTCGCCCGGGCGGCCCTGGCGACCGGGGGCAGCATCCTGCTGCCGGACACGACCGCCCAGAACCTCGGCGTCAAGGTGGGCCAGCCGGTGAGCATCCGCACGACCCAGGGCGTCCGCCCCTTCACCCTCGCCGCCACCTACGCCTCGGTGGGCACCGGTTACGGCGCGGTGGCGGGGACGCCGGACCTGGCCCTGCTCGGCGCCGGTCGCCCCAACGTGTACGGCGTGAGGGTCGGCTCGACCGCCGACGTGAAGCCGGTCGAGGCCCGCATCCTCTCCGAGCTCGGACCCCGGTACCAGCCCTTCCTCAGCACCGGCGCCTCGGCCGCCGCCCAGGCCCACAGCCAGGTGCGGGGCTTCTACTCGATCGGTTACGTGCTGCTCGGCCTCGCCGGCGTGATCGGCATGCTCGGCCTGGCCAACACCCTCATCGTGTCGGTCCTTTCCCGCACCCGGGAGATCGGCATCCTCCGCTCGACCGGTCTCCTGCGCCGGCAGGTGCGCCGGATGGTGCTGGTGGAGGCCGAGATCCTCGCCCTGGTGGCCAGCGCCCTGGCTCTGCCCCTGGGGGCGATGCTGGCCGCCGGGATCATCGCCGGCCAGCGCTCGGGCATGGGCTTCAGCGTCAACTACCAGTACCCGTGGGGGATGCTGGTGCCGGTGATCGCGGTCTGCCTCGCCCTGGCCGGGCTGGCCTCCCTCCTGCCCGGGCGGCGGGCCGCTCGCCTCGAGCCGGTGGCGGCGCTGCGCTTCGACTGATCGGCGGGGCCGGCGGCCGGCGCCGGCCCGGTGCCGTCAGGTCAGCGGCTCGGAGACCAGCGTGAAGGTCGGCTCCAGGTGGGCGGTGTCGTTGAAGCGGCGGACGATCCAGCGGTCGTCGGTGACGATGACCTGGGAGATCGAACCGTTGTCGGCCCCGATGAACGCGAACGGCCGCGACCGGGTGGCCCGGGCGAGGATCGCCCCGATCACCCCTCCGTGGGTGAACACCGCCACCCGCTGGTCGGGGTGGGCGGAGTGAAGGCGGCCCACGGCGGCATCGACGCGTGAGGCGAACGCCTCGTTCTCCTCGGCCCCGGGGATGACGTCCCAGCGCTCCTCCGCCCACATCTTGAGGGCGGTGGGGTGCAGCTCGGTCGTGAGCTTGCGGAACAGGCCGCCCTCCCACTCGCCGAGGTGGACCTCGCGCAGGTCGGCGTCGATGGTCGGGTCGACCCCGAGCCGGCGGCACAACGGCTCGGCGGTCTGGGCGGTGCGGCGCAGGCTGGACGCGTAGACGGCGTCGATCCGCTCGAGGGCCAGGCGCTCACCGACCCGCTCGGCCTCCCGGCGGCCCTCGGGCGCCAGGTCGGGGTCGCCCTGGCCGTCCCGCATCGGGAACGGCTGGTCCATGCGGGCCGGGGCCGACTCGCCGTGGCGGACCAGCAGCAGCTCGGTCGCCCCTGGCGGCGCGGCGAACTTGTACTGCCGGTACTCGGGCTGGCCGGTGGGCTGGTCGGGTTGGTCGGGCAAGGCCCGGAACGTAGCCGAGGGTTCGGCCCGCCTTCACGGCGGCGGAAGGCGGGGACGGACCGTGTAGTTTCGGGGCCCGCGGGGCTATAGCTCAGCCGGTTAGAGCGCAGCACTGATAATGCTGAGGTCCGTGGTTCGAATCCACGTAGCCCCACCGCCAGTGACCAGGACTTTCGCTGCCTGGCGTCGTCGTGGCACACAGGCCTGCACCACGCCTGCACCACATGACCATCCGGGGAAACGCACGTCCTAGGTGTCGCCGAGCTGGCCGAGAGGGTGGCCCTCGGCTTGGGCGAGTACGGCCGTGACGGGCTTCCGCTCCCCTTCCCCGGGGCGGACGCTCCCCAACTACTGGCGCAACCTCTTCACCGCCGCCCGGTCCGCCGGGTGACGGTGGCCGGGGCCGACAGGCGAACTGGGGGACCTTCCACTCCATGAACCACGTGTTCGCCACCTTGGCCCCCTGTCCCAGCCCGGGGCGCGTATCGAGGGCATCCCCCGGCGGTGTTGGCGCCGGCGGCCGCGTAAACCCGCCGACGTCCCCGCCGCCCGTTATACGCGTGATGGGCAACGATGGCGGCGGGATGGACTCCTCCGGGGGCTTCGATGCGTTCTTCTTCGCTGAACTGCCGGTCGTGTTGCGCTTGGCCCAGCGGATGACCGGAAACGCCACCGCGGCGGAAGACATCGCCGCCGAAGCCTTCGCCCGGGCCTTCGCGCGCTGGGACCGAGTCGGTCGGCTCGACTACCGGCAGGCGTGGGTCCTCAAGGTGGCGTCCAACCTGGCCATCGACCTGGCTCGACGACGCCGGCCGGTGTTGCCTTCCCGGCCGGCGGCGCCCGACCCTGCGGGGGAGGTAGCCGTCCGGCTCACCATGGTCCAGGCCCTGCGGAGCCTGCCGAGGGGACAACGCGAGGCCCTCGTCCTGCGTTACCTGGCCGACCTGCCCGAAGCGGAGGTTGCCGCCGCGCTGGGCGTCAAGCAGGGAACCGTCAAGTCCCACCTGCACCGCGCCCGTGAGGCGATGCGCTCACGGCTGGGGGCTGACCTCGAGGAGTTCGGATATGGCACGACTTCGCCTTAGCGACCCTGGCCCGGCCCGGTCGGCCGAGGACCTCCTTAGCCTGGCCCGCCGCCGGGGCGCCCAGCTCCGCCGGCGCCGGCACTGGCTGCTCACTGGCGGAGCCACCGCAGCGGCGGGAGCCCTGGCGGTGGCCCTGTTGGTCGTGCTGGCGGGCCCTTCCCCCCAGAGCCTCCGGGTTGTCGGCTCCCCGCCGGGAGCGCAGGGCTGCCCGGCGTCGGCGTTCAGCTTCTGGCCCCTTTCGCCCCCCCAGGGCGGCCTCGAGGCCGGGCCGGGGCTGGCCCACGGCGCCTATGCCCATCTGGCAGTGGGCCAGTCCGTGGTGCTCTACCAGGGCCCGGGACAGTCGATCACCCTCTCCCGGGGCGTCGCCAGCGAAGCCTTCTCCGTCAGCGCCTACGCCCATGGTCCCAAACCCCTCGACGAGATCCAGGTCCTGGACGGCGCCACCTACTACTACCCGCCGGGGGCGGGCCTGCCCGACGGCAGGATCCCCTTCCGCTTCCCGGCGGGGGCGGCCGGCGCCTCGGATCCCTGTGACCGGTACCAGCTTGTCGGCAAGGGAGTGATCGAGCCCAGCCTCATGGCCACGGCCGAGCGCTTCCACGCACTCGTCCCCGGACCGGCGACCCCGACAAGCTCACTGAACCCGCCCAGCTCCCAACCAGTCGTCACCGTCCCCGCCGTCTTGGGGCTAAGGGCCAGCCAGGCGGTGGCCACCCTGGCCCAGGCTGGCCTCCAGCTCCAGAGCCTGACACAGCCCAACCCCGGCGTGCCGGGTGACACCGTCTTCCAGGAGAGGCCGAGAGCAGGTAGCCGTGTTCCCGAGGGAGCCACCGTGACGATTGTCGTGTCCGGGGTACCCCTCCAAGACGTCGACTGGGCGGCTGTGTCCTACCCGGTCAGCTGCGGTGGGACCCCCGCGGCGACCAAGTTGATGCCCCTCACTCCCGCGCCCGGGCTCCACCTCGAGCTGGTCTTCGTCCAGTGCCCACACGGCGCCGGCAGCCCGCCGAGCGCCGCACTCGTCTACGACTACGCCTCCTCATCGACCAGTCCCCACCTCGAGCAGACCCTGTTCACCTATCAGGACGACTGGCTGCCCGTGCCCGGAGGGGTGTCGAGCAACCCCCCGGCAGTGTCGATCCGCGTAGACGGCTACACCGGTCGTACTCCCCGGTGCTGTCCGGACATCCACGCCACCCTCACCTGGACCTGGGCCGGGGCCACATACCAGGAGACAAGCTCCGAGCCGACCCACAGCCAGCTTCCGTCCTCGTGACACGTAGGGCGGTTCCGATCGCTGGCGGGCAAGCGGGTCGTGGTTGTTGACCCCCTGCGGCGTCGGATGCAACTGGCCGAGGTCGGCTGCGTCCCGGAGAGGTCTTGTCGCTCCGCTCGGCCGGTCGTGACCGGGTGCCGGGGTCCTGGGCCCAGCCCAGCCCCAGCGCCGTGCTTCACCGGGGTTTCAGGCGCGTAGAAGGCGCGGCTGAGGCACGACCACCTCCCCGGTGGCGAGAAAGGCAAGGTGAAGGCATGGGTCCCCTGTGGATAAAGGGGCGTCCCTGCGGCACACCCCGATGCTCCATTGCTTTTGTCACGCGCCGCTCAGCTCAGAGGACGAAGGGAGCCTACGCACCATCGCGGGACTGGCCAGGTCCCGCTACGGAAACCGCAAGCGCTCCTCGAGGTCGTCGCGGTCGGTGATGACGAGAAGTTGCGCGTGCCTGCTCATCGTGACGGTGAACTGATCGAAAAACCCTCGCTGGCCGAGAACCGCGGGCCATTGGGCCTTCCACCGTTCCACGACACCAATCTCGGTCTCCCACTCGAACCAGTCGTCCTCGTCCACGTCGGTGGGACCGAACCGCATGGTCACAGCCGCCGGGTAGACGGTCAGGTTCTCGCCTCCCATGCCGAGATGGAGCGGGCTGTCGGTGTCGACTTCGGCACCGATGGCTTGAGCGATCCAGCGCATCGCCAAGCTGTACTCGGTTCCTGAGTCGACGAGGGCGAACACTCGCTCCGAATCGAGCGGGCCGATCAGGCGGGTTTCTACGAGCGGGCGGAGGACGGCCCGTCCCCAGCGCGCCTCGGTCCCGACGACTGGATCATCGGAGTATTCGAAGACCCAGGGAAACTCCGCCGGCACGATGGGTTCGGGGGGCTAGCCGAATGCGACCATCTCGGGCTCATCGGCACCGGGGGCCCGGATGATCGAGGCATTCTTGACGCCGGCTTCGCGGAGCTTGGCGCTCAGGTCGTAGGGAGACTCGCTGGCGGCGACGACCTCGCCGTCGAGCAACGCCACCCACTTGCCGTCGAAGCCGGCGAGGGCCCCTCTCAGGTGCTGGCGAGGGGATCGGTGGCCCCGACCACTACCCGTCACGATTGGCTCTATTGGCGACCATGCCACCAACCGTCTCACCAGGGCCCTCAGGTGTCCAGCCACAAACTCCAATCTAGTAACTAGATTATAGTTAGTGGTGGACGAGGCACTCTTGGGGGATCGGCTCTTTGGTCGGCGGGCTCGGCTGGCACTCGCCCGGTGGGTCCTGGAGCGGACCGAACCGGTCTTCTTCCAGGCCGAGGCGGTCAGTGGCACAGGTCTGCCTCAAAGCAACGTCCGGGAGGAGCTGTCCCGGCTGATCGAGCTGGGAATGGTGTCGATGCTCCCCCGAGGGTCGGGCGACCGGCGTCAGTACTACCTACGCCAGCCGAGCCGGATCTGGTCGGTGATCGACGCGGCGGCATCAGCGATTGCCGCCAGTAAGGACGAAGGGGCCAGTGCCGGGCGGTCGTCTCGGGTTTCCGACTCGTCGGGTTAGGTCTCGGAGAGGAGCCAGCGCCGGGTGGTCCACCAGGGCGGCCGTGCCATGGACCCGCTCGATGGCTGCCACGGCGAGGACGGGCGCTCCGGGTCCGGTGTAGGCGCCCCGCCACTCGCCGCTGTGGTCGTCGAGGACGACGGTGTCTGCGGCCAGATCGACATTGACGCCGGCCACCCACGACCACCAGTTGGACACGAGCCGCCCGCCGTCGCCGGCCAGGCGGGTGACGAGACGGTGAGAGGTGACGAGGCTGTCGCACCACCCCCAGTCCCGCCAGCGCGGCGACCCCGGTCGGATCTGGCCCGCCCCGTCGACCAGGTCGGGTGTGACGCCGAGGGTGGCGTAACGCATCCACTTCACCTCCCGGTACAGGACCTCGCTGGACTCCAGGACCACGCCCATCCCGTATGGGTTCACCGGCCCCGGGCGGCCCTCGTACATGTCCAGGGCGAGCTGGCGGGCGTCCTCGTAGGCACCTTGACGGGCCGCCCGCTCCCACTTCCGGTAGCGCCGGGTAGCTCGGCTCACAGCGTCACTTCCCTTCCGGTCTCGACGTTCGGCCGTGTCACCTCGGGGACGGGTTGGTCGGGGGTGACTCCGGCCAGCCGGAGCGCCTCCAGACACGCCCGCCGGGCGCGGACCCGGTGGGCAGCCTGGGTGGCCGAGGCGACGTCGGACCTGGGACCCAGGACATGTTCGGAGGCGATCCCCCAGCGATCCCGGTAGGCGGCCACTACCGCCACCCGCTCCCACCACGCCTCGGCGCCCGGTGGGTCTGGGGGTGGGTCCCCGAGGGGCCGGGTCCACGCCCGGCCGGACCTCACAGCCCCCTCGGCGAGGGCCCGGGCCCGGGCGGCCATGGCCTCTTCCCGCTCCCGCACTGCCCTGGCCAGATCCGCGTCTGCGATAGGTCCTGCTCGCACCGCGATGCCGGCGACCAGGCCCCGGCGGGGCTGCCAGTGTCCGCCGCTGGCCTGCTCCCAGCGCCACAGTCGGGCGCGGAGCACCGCGGCAGGGTCCTGCTCGGGCCCGATGGGCCGGCCGGTGGCCAGCTCCGGCAGGGCGGCTTCTACCTCGAGGCCCCGATTCTCGGCGTCTCGTAGGGCGCCCAGGAACTCCGGCCAGACGAGTGAGTCCCGGGCCTTGGCGAGGACCTCGGTGGCCAGGCCCACTACGTCCAGCACCGACTCCCAGCGCTCGGCGGCGGCCGCCGCCACCAGGGCCTGGTGCTCCTTCACCAGCTGCTCGAAACCGGCGGCCTTCTCCCACTCGGCGGCTGCGGCCTGGTGGGCGGAAACATCGACGCCGCTCCGGGCGGCCACGGCCAGGAGGACCTCGCGGGCCTCGAGGCGCTCGGGCGCGCCGTGGGCCATGTCCGCCCCGGCCGGCTCGGGCTCCACGTCCACGTACAGGCGGTTGGACTCCGAGGCGCGGGTGGCAGCCACGTACAGCGCCTCCCGGGTCATGCCCACCCCGACCACGGCGTGCGCGGTCTCGACATTGCGACCCTGGGCCGAATAGGCGGTGCAGGCGTAGCCCAGCTCCACGTGGGCATCCACGTAGCTGGCGGGGAGCACGACCAGCCCGGCCCCCTCGGCCCGCCGCAGGGTCATGGAGCCATCCTCGTGGGTGGCTGTGACAACCCAGCGGTCCCGGTTTCGCACCCAGCCCCCATCCGGCGTGCGCAGGCGACGATCGTTGCGCCGGGTGACCACGACATCTCCCGGCCCCGCCACCGAGCCGTCGGCCAGGGTGATGCCGTCCGGGGCGACGGCTCCGGCCGCGACCCGGTCCGAGCGGGCCCGCCGGTTGAGCTCAGCCACGGTCCCGATGTCCTGGGCGATCATGAGCGAGGCCTTGCCCGTCTCCGCATCGGCCTTCCAGGCCAGGTATGCAGCCTCGAGCATCTCGGCCCGGTTGCCCGCGGCCACCCGGTCATGGGCCAGGTAGGCGTCCAGGGCCTCGGGTCGCCCGACCCGCAGCTCCACGCTGGCACGGCGCTCCCAGCCCGCCCGGAACCGGTGCACCTCGGAGAGCTGAGGCGCCGGGGCTCGGTCCTCGACCAGCAAGCCGAAGGCGCCGCCGGCGTCCACGGCGTCGAGCTGGGCCCAGTCTCCAACGAGGAGCACCTTGGCCCCGGCCTCGGCGGCATGGGCGACGAGGTGGTCCAGGGCGAAGGTCCCAGCCAAGCTGGCTTCGTCGACCACCAAGAGGCTCCCGGGAGCCAGGCTCCAGCGTGCCAGCTCTGTTACCGCCTCGGCGATCCGCTGGGTCAGCGACAGACGGGCCGGCTCGCCAAGGCGACCGCCAAGACGACTCTGCAGGCGCTCGATCTCGGCCCGCCGGGCGTCCGCCCGCTCCAGCTCGGTGAGCCACTTGGCGGTGTTGTCGGTGGCGATCCCCAGCTCGTCAGCCAGGGCGGCCGCGGCGGAGGCCGAGGGGGCCAGCCCGCGCACCGAGCCCGCCCCATGCTCGGCCTCCCAGGCGGCGAGGAGGCCGGCCAGGGTTGTGGTCTTGCCCGTGCCCGCCGGACCCACGAGCACGTCCAGGACGCGCCCGGAGGTGGCGATCTGCTCCACCGCCACCGCTTGGTCGACCCCGAGCCCGTAGGGCCGACCCGGCAGAGCCGCCTCGCAGACCGCCGCCACCGTCTCGAAGCCGAGGCGCGGGCCCGAGCCGTTCCGGCTGGCGGCGAGGAGTCGGGCCTCGGCGTCGAGGAGATCGGCGGTCGTGTAGGCCCAGACGGCAGCGGGGGCGAACTGGCTGGAACCGTCGGGGCTACGGAAGCGCTCGGGGACATGGGTGAGCTCCGGTGGGGTGAGCTTCACGGCCATCGACAGCGCGAGGGCCACGGCGCGCTCGGCCACCCGGGCCCGCTCGCCCCGGGCGAAGAGGACCCCGTGCAGCTCCCGCTCCACATCGGCATAGATGTTGGGGACGGAGAACACCGAGCGGGTCTCCGAGCGCCGGGCCAGGGCCGCCCGGGCCACGTCGTCCAGCATGGCGTCGGTGAGGTCGTCCGAGCGCAGGGCGGGTAGGTCCGAGCGCCCCGCCAGGCTGGCCACCCAGGAGGCCGGCTCGTCGCACACCCAGGGCCGAGCCCGCTCTGTCCACTCCTCGGTCATCTCGGCCAGGGACCGGTGCAGCTTGGCCCTACGCGTCTCGCCCCAGGCAGCGCGATGTATCCGGCCCGCCTCGACCGGAGTCGGCTTCCGTCCCCGCGCCGAGGCGAACTCGGCGGTCTTGCGGGCGATCACCGCCTCGATGGCCTGGGTGCGCCGGGAGAACTCGGCGATCAGATCGACCGGCGTGCCCTCCACCTCCCGGGTGACGTCCCGCCCGGCCACGGTGGGGGTCTCCCGCCACGCCACCCCGAAGCGCTCGGTCAGGAGGTCCTCGACCACTCCCACATGGCGCTCGGATAAGGCCACCACCCAGGTGTGCAGGCCCCGGCTGTCGAGTGTCCGCCACCGGCCGTCGGATGCGGTCTGGGCCCGGTTCAGCACCACCACGTGGTGGTGCAGCTGGGGATCGCCGTCGCGGCTCTCGTAGTGCATCCAGGCGCTGGCCACCACGCCGCGGATGCCCTCGCTGCGCACGCCCTGGGCTCCGGTGCGGGTGCGGAACACGCGGTCCTCGGCCCAGGTGAGAACCTCCGCATACGCCTGGGCGCAGATGTCCTCGATCACGGTCTTGGTCCCCCGATCCGCCATGGCCCAGGCGACCGAGACCGACTTGGGCACCGAGAAGGTGAGGTCGAAGCCGGCCACCGGGGCCTTGCGGGTGGCGGCCGGGGCCCGTCCCAGGGTCTTTTCGGTCACGGGGTCGGCGAGCTGGCCGAGCATGCGCGCCAGGGCCTCCGGGGACACCTGGTCCCCCACCTTGACTGCGCCGGGATGGGTCCCCAAGCCGTCCAGCCCCCGCCCGCAGAACCGCCCCGGCGGGGTGCCGGGGGCGGCGTAGTAGCGGGCCGAGTCGGCGCCCAGGCGGATCTCGCCGGCGTCGGGCGTGACGCTTTCGATGAGGTACTGCCATGCGTTGCCGCCCATTTTCAAGGGCCTGCCCATGGTCAGCATCGGACTTCTCACCACCGCCCTTCTCGTCCCGTCAGGGCCTCTCGCGCTACGGGACGGAGGTGGCGAAATCCGCGCCATCACACTGACCGAAGGCCGCCTTGGCAACGCCGCTTTCGGGGCCCGCGGCACCCGCCGCCGCGGACGCTTTTGGAAAAGTGCCAGATGTCCATGACGGGGGTCTGGAGGGGGGAGCGGACTTGGGGCTCTGACGAGGGGGTTGGTGGGGGCGGCCGGGACCGTGGCGAGGGCGTGGTTTGGGTCGTGGTGACGGTGGGTCGTGGGCGCGGGTCGGCGTTTGAGGTCAACCGCGCGGCGCAGCACCTGGCTACGGTGCGCGCCGATGACCGAAGCCCGCAGCGAAGCCCAGCGCCGGCACGCGGCGATGCTGCACGCCGAAGCGCCGCTGTGGCGCGACTGGCAACGCGGGCTCGGCTGGCTCGCGGCGGCCGCCCAGCGAGAGGCCCACCGGCGGGCCCGCTGGGAGCGCCGCATCGCCCGGGCCATGCGGGGGGTCAGCGCCGAGGCGTGGTGGGGCGCGAACACCCGCATCGAGGCCGGCGAGCTCTCCGCCGGCCCGAGCCCCCAGGCCCAGCGCGTCGCCCGGGTGGTGCACGTCACGCGCTCCGAGGTGCTCGGGCTCATCTCCGACCGGGACCAGGAGATGGCCAAGCTCGCCGTTGTGGGGGAGGAGGCGGAGGCGGCCCTGCGCGTCGCCACCCGCGGGCTGGTCGAGGTCTTCGGCCCGGCCCAGACGGCCGAGGCCCTGGGTCTTCCGCTGGACATGGTGCGCACGCTTTGCTCTGCCCGGCCGCTCAGCTCGAGCCAGACCGCCGTCCTCCGCCGGGCGTACTGACCCACCTCCACCGCGGCCGGTCTCGTCGAGGTCCCAGCACGCGCGAAGGGTCTCTCTGTAAATCGCCACCTCCGTCCCGTAGGTCAAGAGGCCCCATCAGGGGGTGGGACGAGCCAAGGAGGCGATCGATGCCAGCTCCCCGAAGCGCCGAGGCGGAGGCCCGGGCCGCACGGATTGCCGAGCAGGCCCGGCGCGAGCGCGCCGCCCTGGCCGAGCTGGACCGGGCGGCGGCCCGCCTGGCCTCGGCCGAGCAGGTCCTGGCCGAGGCGCAGGAGGCCCACCGGCGGGCTCTCGCCACCTATGCCCGGGACACCGGCGCCGAGCGGGCCGCCCGCGTGCTCGGTCTACGGGTGCACGAGCTGCGTCGGCTGGTCAAGGAGTCCGGCTCGTGAGCCGGCCGGAGCACCTGCACGGCGACGACTGCCCCGACGCTCTCCGCATCCTCGAGGCCCTGGCCCGGGGACGGGAGCTTCCGGGGATCGAGCCCACCGAGACCGGCGCCTGGGTGGACTGGGACGAGTTGTTGGGCTCGTGGCTTTCGTCCACCGAGAAGGCCACGGTCATGATCGCGTCCGGGGTGGCCCGGGCCGAGCGCCAGGGCGGCCTGCCCTACGGGGTGATCCCGGCCGTCGGGGCCGCCCTGGCCGGGCTGTCCACGAACCGTTCCCTCCCGCAGCGCAGCGGAATGGGAGCGCTCCCGGCATTGCCGGACCTGGGGCCCGACCTGTGAGCGGTCTCGGCGCGCCCTACCACGAGGACGATGGGGCCGGGCTGTGTCGCAACATCTGGCGCATCCCGCCCGGGGCGTTGACGGGCGCCAGGCACCCCGCCGTCATGCCGGCCGAGCTGGCCCGGCGCTGCATCCGCCGGTCCACCTGGCCCGGGGAGTCGGTGCTGGATCCCTTCGCCGGCTGGGGAACCACGCTTCTCGCCGCCCGCCAGCTCGGCCGACGCGCCCTGGGGATCGAGGTCAGCGGGGCCCACTGCGAGCTCGCCGCCCGCCGCCTGGCCGAGGGGGTCTTCGACTTCGGGGGCGCGGCGTGAGCCCAGGGCACACCCCCACCGAGGAGCAGCAGAAGGCCGTCGACGCCTTCGTCGCCGGCGGGACGGTGGCGATCACCGCCGGGGCGGGCGCGGGAAAGACCTCAACCCTGCGCCTCCTGGCCGAGAGCCGCCCGGCCGGGCGGGGCCTGTACCTGGCGTTCAACAAGGCCGTGCAAGTGGAGGCGGCCCGGTCCTTCCCCGCCAACGTGACGGCCAAGACCGCCCATGCCCTCGCCTTCCGCACCCACGGTCTTCCGCTGCGGGCCCGCCTGGGCGGGCCGCGACTCTCCGCCGCGCAGGTCGCCCAGGCGCTGGGGATGGGTCCGGTCATGCTGGATACGGCCGAGGCCACGGTGGTGGTCCAGCCCGCCCAGGTGGCCGCCCTGGCCATGGGGTCGGTGCTGCGTTTCTGTCGCTCGGCGGATCCCGAGATCGGGCCGAGCCACTTCGTCGCCCCCCAAGGCGCCGCCGGCCTGGAGCTCTCCACCTTGGCCGAGGCGGTACTGGGCGGGGCCCGCCGTGCCTGGGAGGACCTCACCAGCCACACCGGGCGTCTCAAAGCCGCCCACGACCACTACCTCAAGGCCTGGGCACTCAGCGGGCCGGGCCTGGGCTTCGACTTCATCCTCTACGACGAGGCCCAGGACGCCGATCCCTGCATCGCCGGGGTGGTTCTGGCCCAGGAGGCCCAGCTAGTGGCCGTGGGCGACCCGCACCAGGCGCTCTACGCGTGGCGGGGCAACGCCGACCTCCTCTCGGCGCTGCCGGCGGACCACCGGGTCAGCCTCACCCGGTCCTGGCGCTTCGGCGACCCCATCGCCGCCGAGGCCAACCTGTGGCTGGCGTTGCTGGGAGCGGAGCTGCGCATTAGGGGCAACCCGGCCCGGGCCTCGCGCCTCGAGGCCCTGGAGGCGCCCGACGCCGTGCTCACCCGCACCAACGCCGGCGCGGTGCGGGCCGTCATGGCGGCGCACGAGGCCGGGCGGAAGGTCGCCCTGGTCGGCGGAGGGCGCGAGGTCCTGCGGTTGGCCGAGGCCGCCCATCGCATGGCCGAGGGTCTGCCCTCGGGCCATCCCGAGCTGGTGGCGTTCTCCACCTGGGACCAGGTGGTGGACTACGCCGAGTCCGACCCCTCGGGCTCGGACCTGGCCACCTCGGTCAAGCTCGTCTGCCGCTTCGGGCCTGACGCGGTGATCGAGGCCGTCGGCGGAGCGGTCACCGAGGCCCGGGCCAACCTCGTCGTCTCCACCGTGCACAAGGCCAAGGGCCGGGAGTGGGACCGGGTACGAGCGGGCGACGACTTCCCCGCTCCGACGGAGCACGACGGCGCCGCAGGCATGCTGGCAAGGTCTGAGGCGATGCTCGGCTACGTGGCCGTCACCCGTGCCCGCAGCCTCCTCGACGTCGGCGGGCTGGGTTGGATCCATGGCCACGCCGCCCGCCACGGGATCACGACCAAGTCGGCGGGGCCGGGCGTCGAGAGCCCCGACCGGGTCCTGGCCGCGGTGGGCTTGGCCCTGGGCATGGCCGCCAGGGTGGACGGCGAGCGGGGCATCTGGCGGCTCGACCACTTCTCCAAGGACGGCTCGGTCACCGCCTTCGGCGGGCCAGCCGGACAGTGGCGCAGCTTCCGGCCCGAGTGGTGCTATCCCGCCGAGCAGCGCGGCCGAGGGGGCCGGATGCGCCGTGGCGTGCTGCCGGCGGAGCGCCGGGGCCTGCGGGCCGCCTGGCGAGCTGAGCGGGGCCTCGTCGCCCCGGAGTCACCGATCTCGAAGGAGGTCCGATCGTGAGCACACTTTCATACGACGGGCTCGTCGCCGCCTTGCGGGCCGGTGCCGAGGGCAGCTACTCCGCCGAGGCGGCCGTCGAGCTGCTTATCGCCCATGGCAGCTGGCTTCGCCGCTCCGACTTCCTGAGAGGCGCGATCGAGGTCACGCCGGCGGTGGCGCATACCGGGCAGCGGCACGCCTTCGTGGATTGGCACGCCGGCCTCGCTGCCGACTTGCCGGCGTCGTCGAGCGAACGCCAGATACTGGCTGTTGCAGCCGAGCTTGCCGGCGTCGACTCACACCGCACGCTCGGGGATCTCGTGACCGGCCTCGACGACACGAACATCACCTTGGTGATCTGTGCGGTGCTGCACGCGAGAAGCGGTCGCGGAGCCATCCGCCTTGTGCTGGCCCCGTTCGGTGGAGCGGACTTCGACCTGCGGCTCACTCAGAGAACCGGGCCGTGGATAGGTGAGAGTCTAGAACCGCCTGGCATGCAACAGTGACGATCACGAGCGGCGTTATGTGCGGGCGATAGGTACGCAGGCATGCAGTACCGAACCGTCGATCGGGGCGGGTCGCGCACGAGATCACAAGGGACGGCAGTGCGACCGAGATTCCCTGCTCTGCTCGCTCCTCCGAACCGCGGGGTCTGTAGGGAGGGGTCAGCTGACTTTCAGGTATTGACGCAGGGCTTGTCTTATGACCTCCGAGGTCGTGGTCTTATCCGCGACGGCCCGTTGGTCCACGGCTCTGCGAAGATCGGGGTCGAGGCGCACCGGCACCATCTCGGCGGGTCCCGACCCGATCGTCGGGCGGCCGGGCCGTCGACGCAGCTTGGTTACGTCCAGGCCGGCCTCGGCCTCCCGGGCCATTTCCTGGAGGACCTCGTCGGTCAGCTCAACTCCGGTCTTGGATCGGCCGTAGGTCTTCTTCTTAGTCATCGCTATCTCCTGAAGGCGGGAGTAACGACCGATAGCTCGGGCGCATGGGCATGGCGTGGATCACGATCTCGCTCCCGTCTTCTCTGAGTGACTGTCGCGATTGTTTCCCCAGCGCGATCACGCGGTCGTAGGCCGGGTCAGTCGCCGCAGGAGATAGCGGCTGTGGGCAGCCCAGATGAAGCCCTCGGTC
>JAJPHE010000100.1 GCA_021325435.1 Actinomycetota bacterium
CCGTCGATGGCTTTCAAGTAGCTGTTCAGGTTGGCGTACGAGGTGTCTGCCGCGGTCAGGGCGTTGCGGAGGCTCGACTGAGCCGCCCGGTCCTGAGCCCGGCTGCGGGCACCGAGGAAGGTCGGGATCGCAATCGCCAACAGGATGGCAATGATGAGGATCACGACCATGAGCTCGATGAGGGTGAAGCCCTCATCGTCGCGGCGCTCAGAGAGACGCCGCTCTAGTGCGGAACGCATGCTGATTTACCTCCTGGTAGTGGACCGCCCTAAAGGTTTCGGAAGGAATGGACGGCAACTTGATCCAGTTTCTGTCTACTTCGGCTCTGCTCGTCCCGAACGCGCAGAGGGGGCCGGCTCTGGGCCGGCCCCCTCTGGTCGATTCAGGACTTGCCGAGCGTCAGGCTCGATCAGGTCCAGGAGTTGTTGGTACTTACGGTGAGCGCCTTGGCTCCGGTGCAGTTGGCTGCCGCACTGCTGCTGTTGTCCTGCCCGTACCAGGTTCCGACACCCTTGTTGTTCGAACCCGTGCCGGCCTTGACGACGCTGACGTAGAAGCAGGTCCCGGACTTGGAGAGGGCAGCACCCCCCCACTGCTGGGGACCCGACACCACGTCGCCCTGAGCGACGCTGATCTCGTTCGGGCTCGTAGAGGTGGACCCCCCTGAACAAGCTGTGGCTTGTGTCGTCGCGTCGCAGAATGTGAGAGCAGGTTCCAGCGACGTCAGGTGAGTGGCATCGGACTGGAAGTAGCTGTCCATGTTGGCGTAGCCGACGTCAGCGCTGGTGAGGGCGTTGCGCAGGCTCGACTGGGCCGCCCGGTCTTGAGCCCGGGTGCGAGCACCGAGGAATGTTGGGATCGCGATCGCCAGAAGAATGGCAATGATGAGGATCACGACCATGAGCTCGATGAGGGTGAAACCCCTCTCGCTTTCCTCGGCGCCCCGAAGGCGCCGTCTAGGTTTCATTACTGCCTCCTTCTCTGACCCAGCACGGAGAGTGTCGGTTCAACGCACAAAGTGCTGTAGGCAGAGGTTCCTCAATTCCCGGACAACATGGTTACGGACTAGTCCGACTGGGCTACCAAATTCCCCCCGACCCGGTGGGTAAGAGTTGGGCTTCGCCTCTTCGGATCCGGACGGGATGTGCCGATACAGACGTCGGGACAGTAGGGGTCGAGCTGGCAGGGAGTCCGCCACATGAGCACTTGGGCCAACGAGCCGTCGCACCGTGAGGCATTCGATGCACTCCAGGCTGCCCTCGAGGCCACCCGGACGATGGAACGCACCAGCGCTTCTCTGGCGGATGCCGCCGAGCGGCTTCAGCGGCTGATCGAAGAGGGCCGCAGCCGCGACGAGATCCTGGCTGCTCTGGCCGAGATGCACGCCCTGGCCGACCTCGAGCTGACCGAGTCATCGGCCCCCGCCCCCGTGGCCGCGTCCTCCACTGTGGATGCAGTTTCGGTCGACGAGGTGATGGTGGCTCTCGAGGAGCTGGACCGCCGCCTGGCCGAGCGGTCCGACGTCGAGCGCGTGGCCGCCGAGCGACCGGTTGACGAACCGGCTGTCCCCGCCGAGCCGGTGCTGGACCTGGATGCCCTGCTGGCCGCCGAGTTCGACCCCGAGGAGTTGATGGTCGCGGCCGATTCGGCTGTCCCCGAGCCGGCCGCCCCGCAGCAGCCCGAGATTGATGTCGACGCCCTGCTGGCCGCCGAGTTCGACTACTTGGCCGAGCTCTATCCCCCCGCGCTCGAGGAGGAGCCGGTCGAGGAGGTCGTGGCGGAGGGTGAGGCTGTCGAAGCTGTCGAGCCCGAGCCGCTCGAGGAAGTAGCCGTCATGACCGAGGAGCCTGTTGTCTTCGAGGCTCCCGCCGAGGATGACTTCGCTGCTGCCCTCGCCGCCGCCCTGGCCGAGCCGGCGGCCCCGGCCGAGGATCTGGTGAACCTCGCCGAGGCGCCGGAGCTGTCGGCGCTGGAGGAGAGCGGGGAGCTGGTCCACTCCGGGGCCAACGAAGCGGAACTGATGGCGTTCCTGAAGGGCTTCGAGCCGGTGGTGGCCCAGCCCGAGGCCGAGGCGGAGGAGGAGGCCGAGCCGGTCAGCGCCGCGTTCGCCGACAGCCTCGAGGAACTCGACCTTGGCCCGGCCACGCCTCGGGCCGACGCTGGGAACCTCCTCGGCGAGGACTACTCGGCTCAGCTCCGGGTGCCGGCGGTCGCCGCTCCCCCGGTTGAGGACGAGGCCGTCGAGGAGGAGTCGGAGACCGCCGCCAAGGTCGACCCGCTCTACGTGCCGGCCGAGCTGCGCGAGGACTTCTTCGCCCGGGCGCCGAAGGCCAAGGCCAAGACCAAGCGCTTCGGCCGCAAGTAGCGGCCCCTGCGGGCCGCCGTCACTCGGAGGCTGGTCGCTGGTCCCAGGTGGGGATGAGCTGGCGGGCCGCCCTGGCTTCGTCCACGCGGCTGACGGGGGTCGTCCGGGGCGCGGCGTGGGCCGCCTCCAGCCCGCCTGCTGTCGCCGCCTCCCCTGCTATCCGCTCGAAAGCCTCAGCGAGGGCCTCGAGGGTCTGGAGGCTCTCGGTCTCGGTCGGCTCGATCATCAGAGCCTCGTCCACGATCAGCGGGAAGTAGACCGTCGGGGCGTGGAACCCCTCTTCGAGGAGACGCTTGGCCACGTCGACGGCGCGCAGGCCGTGTTGCCGTCTGAGTGAGGTCGTCGAGGCGACGAACTCGTGCATGCTGGGCCGGTCGAAGGGTACGTCGTAGGTGGCCGACAGCCGCCGGCGCAGCCAGTTGGCGTTGAGGACGGCACAGTCGGCCACCCGGCGCAGGCCGTCGCCGCCGTTGGCCAGGATGAAGGCGTAGGCCCGGGCGAGGACCAGGGCGTTGCCGTGCCAGCCGTGGACCCGTCCGATCGAGCGTGGGGGCGTCTCCCAGTCGAACTGCCCGTCGGGGCGGCGCACCGGGCGGGGGCCCGGTAGGTAAGGCACCAGCCGCTCGGAAACGGCCACGGGGCCCGCCCCCGGACCTCCCCCGCCGTGGGGGGTGGCGAAGGTCTTGTGCAGGTTCATGTGCACGATGTCGAAGCCCATGTCGCCAGGGCGGGTGACTCCCAGAATGGCGTTGAGGTTGGCCCCGTCGTAGTAGAGGAGTCCGCCGACCTGGTGGACGGCCGCGGCGATCTCGGTGATGTCCTCCTCGAACAGGCCGAGGGTGTTCGGGTTGGTCAGCATGATGCCGGCGACATCCGGTCCGAGGGTCGAGCGCAGGGCGGCCAGGTCGACACAGCCCCGCTCGTCCGAGGGCACGGTGGCCACCTCGAAGCCGCCCAGGGTGACCGATGCCGGATTCGTCCCGTGGGCCGAGTCGGGGATGATCACCCGGCGGCGCTGCTGGCCCTGGGCCTCGTGCCATGCCCTCATAAGGAGCAGCCCGGTCAGCTCCCCGGCGGCGCCCGCCGCCGGCTGCAGGGTGGCGGCGGCCATGCCGGTGATCCGGCACAGGGCGTCCTCCAGCCCGACCAGCAGCTCCAGCCAACCTTGCACCAGCAGGGCGGGGGCGGCGGGATGGGACCGGGCCAGGCCCGCCAGGGCGGCGACGTCGTCGCAGACCTTCGGGTTGTACTTCATGGTGCACGACCCCAGCGGGTAGGCCCCCAGGTCGACCGAGTACTGCCGGTGCGAAAGCCGGGTGAAATGGGCGACCAGGTCGCGCTCGGAGACCTCGGCCAGCTCCACCGGCTCCGGCCGTAGGTGCTCGGACGGGACCAGCTCGTCGGCCTCCCACTCGGGCAGGGCCGTGGTCCGGAAGGAGTGGGCCCGTCGCCCGGGGCGCGAGAGGTCGAAGACAGTGGGCTCCTCGTCGCGGCCGAGGAGCGGCGCGCTGGACGCTCGTCCCCCGGAGGCGCTCAGGGCGGAGGCCCGGCGTTCGGCGCTGGTCGTCATCTCACCGCCTTCTCAAAAGCGGCGGCGAAGGCGTCGATCTCCGCCCGAGTCCGCCGTTCGGTGACCGCCACCAGCAGGGACCCCTGGTAGTCGGTGCCTTCGAACCCCTCGTCCACCGCCACCCCGGCGAGGAATCCCTCGTCGGCCAGCCGCTCGACGAGGGCGGTCGGCGGGACGGGCGTGCGCACGGCGAACTCGCGCAGTACCGGCGCCGGAGCGGCCGGCTCCACCCCGTCGATGGCGAGGAGCGCCTCGCGGCAGTAGCGGGTGCCCCGAGCGCAGCGCACGGCCAGCTCACGCAGGCCGGCGGTGCCGAGCCACGACAGCTGGATGGCGGCGGCGACGGCCATGAGCGTCTGGTTGGTGCACACGTTGGACGACGCCTTC
Source organism: Actinomycetota bacterium (assembly GCA_021325435.1). Classification (GTDB taxonomy): domain Bacteria; phylum Actinomycetota; class Acidimicrobiia; order Acidimicrobiales; family JAJPHE01; genus JAJPHE01. The sequence goes on from JAJPHE010000100.1 coordinate 4,323, forward strand.
TCGCGCCGGATGTCCTGCTCGCGCGCCCGCAGGGTGGTGACGTAGGCCCGCCGTCCCTCGGTGTCCACCGTCTCGCCTACCAGCCGTCCGGGCAGCCGCCGCACGAGGGACTGACGGGTGGTGAACAACCCCAGGTACGGGCCGCCGTAGCTGAGGGGGATGCCGAAAGGCTGCCCCTCCCCCACCACCACGTCGGCGCCCAGCTCCCCGGGTGTTCGCAGCAGGCCGGACGCCACCGGGTCGCGGGCGACGACCATCAGGGCGCCGGCGGCGTCGGCGGCGTGGCGGGCCCCGTGCAGGTCCTCGAGACAGCCGAGGAAGTTCGGGGACTGGACGATCACCGCGGCGGGCTCGCCGTCGGCGGGCCAGCGGGTGGTGCCGTCAGCCAGTGGCGCCTCCACCATCTCGTGGCCGGTACCGGCGGCGAAGGTGGCGAGTGTCTGGCGCCAGTGAGGGTGCAGCCCCTGGGACACCCACAGTTGCTGGCGGCCGGTGGCGGCGACGGCGAGATTGGCCGCCTCCACGCAGGCGTTGGCCCCGTCGTATAGCGACGCGTTGCTGATCTCCATGCCGCTCAGCCGGCACAGCAGCGTCTGGTACTCGAACAGGGCCTGCAGCACCCCCTGGGACACCTCGGGCTGGTAGGGGGTGTAGGCGGTGACGAACTCCGAGCGCCCGGCCAGGGCTCGGGTGGCGGCGGGGATCTCGTGGTCGTAGGCGCCCGCCCCGGCGAAGCACACCAGCTCGGCCGCCCGGTTGCGCCCCGCCAACCCGGACACCGCGGCGAGCACGTCCGGTTCCGACAGCCCCGGCGCCAGGTCGAGCCCTCCGGCCAGACGGAGAGCGCCGGGGACGGCGCCGTACAGCTCGTCCAGGGACGCGACCCCGACGAAGGCCAGCATGGCGTCGATCTCTTCGTCCGTGTGGGGCACGTAACCGGCCACGGCTACCCCTTGCCGCCGGCGGTCACGAAGGGCATGCGGACGACTCGGCCGGCGAGGGTCCTTCCCCGGGCCTCGACCGTGACGGCGGCGTTCTCGCCGACGTCGGGCTGGACGAAGGCCATGGCGATCCCCCGCTCCAGGACGGGCGAGAAGTTGCCGGATGTCACCTCTCCGACCGTCTGCTCCCCCACCTTCACCGTGTAGCCCTGGCGGGGCGGTTGGCGGCCTTCCACCACGATGCCCACCAGGTGGCGGCGGACGCCCCGCCCTCGCTCCTCCTCCAGGGCGGCCCGCCCACGGAATTTCCCTTTGTCCCAGCCGACCACCCAGCCCAGCCCGGCCTGCAAAGGGGTGATGCCCGGTCCGAGCTCGTGGCCGTGGAGGGGCAGGCCGGCCTCCAGCCGCAGGGTGTCGCGGGCTCCGAGCCCGGCCGGGGTGGCGCCGGCGCCGAGCACCGCCTCCCAGAAGTCACCGGCCGACTCGGCGGGGACGGCGCACTCGACGCCGTCCTCCCCGGTGTAGCCGGTGCCGGCGGCCACGCAGCCCACGCCTTTCCATTCGAAGGGGCGGACCCGAAAACGGGGAACGGAGGAGGCTTCGGCGCTCACCGAGGAGAGCACGTCGCGGGCGCCGGGCCCCTGGACGGCCACCACGGCCCGCTCGGAGGTGACGTCACGTCCGCCCAGGGCATCGACCACCCGATCGGTGTTGGATGCGTTGGGCATCACGTCGAAGCGCTCGGCGTCCACCCACCAGACGATGATGTCGTCCAGCACCGACCCGTCCTCCTCGGCGAGGAGGTGGGTGTACTGGGCCCGGCCCGGGCCGATCTTGCCCAGGTCGTTGGTGAGCGCCCGTTGCAGGAGATCGAAGGCGCCGCCGCCGGTGACCCGCACGGTGCCCAGATGGCTGACGTCGAAGGCGGCCGCCGCCCGCCGGCAGGCCAGGTGCTCCTCGAGGGTGCCCGCCGGGTAGGCGAGGGGCATCTCCCACCCGCCGAAGTCGACCATCTTCGCCCCGACCCGGCGGTGGCAGGCGTCCAGGGGCGAGAGACGGCCGGGCACCAGCCGAGACTACCGGCCGGGCTACGCCGGCTGGCGACGCTCGGTGGGGGGATCCGACAGGTCGAGGCCGGGGGCCACCTCGAGGGATCCGGCCCGGCCCTCGAGAGCCTCGGAGTAGCCCTCGGCCAGCTGGGACGGCTCCTCGAGCCCGTACTTCACCAGCAGGTTCAGGTAGTCGCGCTGGTAGAAGATGCGGATGTCGACCTCGGGGTGCAGCTCGCGCAGCCTTCGCACCTTGCGGTTCTTCTTCGTCACCAGCTTCTGGTTGAGCGTGGTGATCTCGATGAAGATGTCGTAGCCGGGCAGGTAGAAATCGGGGCGGAAGGCCAGCGTCGGCTCGCCCTGGCGGTTCCACTCGAGCACGAACTCGACGGGCTCGTACTCCCACGCGATGCCGTAGAAGTCGAGGAGGCGGGCGAACTGCCGCTCAGAGTTGTGAGCGAAGCGGACGCTCTCGTGGGGCAGCCGGCGCTCGTCCAGCCGTCTACCCTCCGCCGCCCGTGGCCGAACGCGGGCCCGTCTCGCTCGGCCGGTCGACCTGGCCGCGGGTGAAGCTGGTGATGGCCGAGTCGATCTCCTCGACCACCCCGGCCAGCGGGACGATGTTCAACACGCCCTGGCCGCCCTTGAGCAGGTCGATGATCTCCTCGCCGGTGCGGGCCAGGACCGAGCTGCCCTCCCCCAGCACCAGGTTGGCCGACGCCACGTCCTCGCCGAGCCCTTCGCGCAGGCACTGGAGGGCACGGCGGGCGGACTGCAGGGAGATGCCGGCGTCGAGCAGCCGCTTGATGACCTTCAGCTCCACCAGGTCGCGATAGGAGTACCGGCGCTGGGTGCCGCTGCCCCGGGCCTCGGTGATCGAGGGGCGCAGCAGGTCGGTCCGGGCCCAGTAGTCGAGCTGGCGGTAGGTGATGCCGACGATCGAGCAGACCTGGGGTCCCCGGAAACCGTCCTCGGCCATCACGAGCCTCCCACCATCACGAGCCCCCCACCATCACGAGTCCACAGTCACAAGGGCGTAGTTACGCCGTTGTCATCCAGGCTACGTGGCCGGGGCCGGGCCGTCAACGAACGGGCGGCTCGAACTAGCTGAAGTCCTCCGGCCGGATCCCCTGGATGAACTCGCGGAACTGGTCCACCAGGTCCTCGGGCGTCTCGGCGTCGTCCTCGTCCTCGTCGGCCTGGAGAATGACGCCTTCGGCGTCGAGGAGCTCGTCGGCCACGAACAGCGGGGTGCCGAGGCGGACGGCGATGGCGATGGCGTCGGACGGCCGGCTCGACACGGTGTACTGGCGCCCGCCGAGGTCGGCGTGGATCTCGGCGTAGTAGGTGCTGCCCCGCAGCTCGGTCACCACCACCCGCTCGAGGCGGGCCCCGAAGGCGGTCAGCATGTCGCGGATCAGGTCGTGGGTGAGGGGGCGTTCGGTGACCACGCCCTGGAGGGCGAAGGCGATCGCCGTGGCTTCGGGGGGCCCGATGAAGATCGGCAGGGTTCGCTTGGCGCCGTTTCGTTCCTGGAGCAGCACAACCGGCATCTTCGACTGCAGATCCACCCGAACGGCAGCCAGCTGAACCTCCACCATGGCGAAAACCCTACCGCCCGTAGAGATCGGCCACATGGGCGTCGGGGTCCTCCCGCAGCGCGCTCAGGTCGCCGGCCACTACGAAGTCCAGGTTGCGGTAGCGGCCGGCGAAGTCGAGGCCGTAGCCGAGGACGAAGTCGTCGGCCACCTCGAACCCGACGAAGCGGACGGGGGTGGGGACGATGCGACGGGTGGTCTTGTCCAGGAGGGCGCACACCTCGAGCGACGCCGGCTCGCGCCGGCGGAGCTCGCCCAGCACGTAGGTGAGGGTCAGCCCGGTGTCCACCACGTCCTCGACCAGGACCACGTGGCGCTGGTTGATGTCGAGGTCGAGATCCTTGACGATGCGGACCCGACCGGTGCCCTCCGCGTAGGAGGAGATGGCCATGAAGTCCACCTCCACCGGGCAGGACATGGCCCGCACCAGGTCGGCGAGGAACCAGATGCTGCCCCGGAGGATCGCCACCAGCAGCACGCCTTCGGGGTAGGCCTGGGAGAGCTCCGCCCCCAGTCGGCGGACGCCGGCGCGCAGCTCGTCGCCGCCCACGACCACCCGGGCCGGGCTCAACGCCTACGATCCGGTCAGGTCGCGCATGACCACCCGCAGCATCGAGGCCCGCAGCTGCTCGCCGAGCTCGGACAGCTCCTCGAGGCTCTGCACCGCCTGGCTGCGTGACTGCGGATTGCGCTGCTTCAGCAACGGGGTGACGATCTGCTCGAAGAAGCCGGCCTCGCGCTCGGCCGCCGTCTTGTACATCCGCAGGTGGCGGGCCTCGACGCCGAAGCGCTGGAAGCCGGCCGCCACCCGGGCGACGATCAGGGCCTCCTCGTCGTAGTAGACGGTGCCGGCCACCGGGCGGCCGACGATCAGTCCGAAACGCTCGAGGTCGCGGGCGGCGGAGTCGGTCAGCCCGCTGCTCGCCACCAGCTCCTCGAAGGTCAGGCTGGCGCCCGACGCCCCCGCCGACAGGTACCGGCCCGGCGAGCTGGGCCGCCGGCGCAGGCCGGGGTCGGCCATCTCCAGGCTCGGAAGAGCCTGGGCGCTGGGATGCTCCTCGCGGTCGGACAGCTCGCGGTCGGACAGCTCGGGCTCCAGGCGTCCCTTGATCACCTTGAGGGGCAGGAAGTGCTCCTTCTGCTGGCGGAGGATCCAACGCAGCCGCTCGACGTCGGCGTCGTAAAACTTCCGATAGCCGGACGGGGTCCGTTCGGGGTCGAGCAACCCCTGGCTCTCGAGGAAGCGGATCTTGGAGATCGTCACGTCGGGGAACTCCCCACGCAGGAGGTTGAGTACCTCCCCGATCGACATGAACGCCCGGTCGTCCACGGCCGTGGGGTCAGCTCTCCGGTCGACCGGCCAGGTACACCAGCTTGAACTTGCCGATCTGCACTTCGTCGCCGTTGATGAGATCCACCTCGTCGATCCGCTCGCGGTTCACGTAGGTGCCGTTGAGTGAACCGACGTCGCGCACCACGTAGCTGTCTCCTCGCTGGGCGAACTCGGCGTGGCGGCGGGAGACGGTGACGTCGTCGAGGAAGATGTCCGAGTCGGGGTGGCGGCCCACCCTCGTCACCTCCTGCTCGAGCCGGTACTTGGACCCGGCGTTGGGCCCCCGCTTCACGACCAGGATGCCGACGCCCTCGCCCAGGTCGGGCAGCTGGACGCTGACGTCGTCCTCGCCCGGCTCCCCGGCCACCGGGCTGAAGGTGATCGTGGTGTCGTCGCCGGCCTCCAGCGGGGCACCGCAAGACGAGCAGAAGTTGGACCCGGTCGGGTTGCGGTGGCCGCACTGGTTGCAGAACACGGTGTTTACGCTACCGCCTTCGTCGCTGGTGGCCGGGCTGTGGCTAGGAGGCGATGAGCTGGCGGTAGGCCTCGGCGTCCATCAGCGACTCGACCTGTGAGGGGTCGGACGGCTCGATGACGCAGATCCAGCCGTCGCCGTAGGGGTCCTCGTTGAGGCGCTGGGGGGCGTCGGCCAGGTCGGCGTTCACCTCGACGACCGAGCCGGTAACCGGGGCGTAGACGTCGGAGACCGACTTGGTCGACTCGACCTCGGCGAAGGAAGCGCCCGCCTCGACCTGGGCCCCGACGGTGGGCACCTGGACGAAGACGATGTCCCCGAGGGCGTCCTGGGCGTAGTCGGTGATGCCGATCCGGACCCGGCCGTCCTCCAGCCGGGCCCACTCGTGGTCGGACGTGTACCGAAGCCCGTCGGGCACGTTCATGGCCCGGACCCTACCGGATGGGCCGCCCGGAAAGACGGGGGGTGCGACAGCGGCGGCAGCGTCAGCGAGGCCGACCGTTCGATGCCCGCCGTCACGTCGGGCAGGGCCTGAAGGGCGTCCATGGCGCCACCCGGTATCTGCAGCCCGCTCTGCATGGTGGCGGCGTCGCCGATGGCCGTCACCCGGTAGGGCTCGGTCAGGACGGCGCCGTCGAGGGTGATGCGGGTGCCGTCCTGGCCGAACCACGAGGCGGCGCCCACCCGATGCCCGTCGACGGCGATCGCCTCGGCCCCGGCGTCGCGCAGCTCCTCGACGACGCTGACCATGGTGTCGTAGCCCACCTGGTGGCGGGGATCGGTGACCGACACGGTGACGCCGGGGCCGACCACCGCCACCGTGCCGGCCAGCACCTCGAGGTCGGACAACCGTTGCCGGGCCTGCTGGGCGGCGGCGGCGTCCTGCTGGGACGAGGTCTGCAACCCGAGCAGCTGCACTTTCAAGCTGTCTATCTCGTCGCGCAGGTTGCCGGCTTCGGTGTTGAGCCCGGCGAGGATCTGCACCAGGTCCCCCTGGCTGTCGGAGGCCAGCTTCTGGGTGAAGCTCTCGGTGCCACGCAGCTGGGCGACGAGCAGGTAGCCGGCGGTGGCCCCGGCCACCAGGGCGAGCAGCGAGCCGGCGCTGCGCCGGCCCGGGCGCAGCACCGACGGCCAGCGGCTTCGCACCAGCCGGGTGGCCGTCATCCGCCGAGCACCCGGCGGCGGATGGCGGCGAGGTTCTGGAAGATCCGGACCCCGAACACCACCACCACCGCCGTGGCGAAATCCACGCCCAGCTGGTCTCCGAGCCAGGCCAGACCGGCCGCCAGGAGGCCGTTGAGGACGAAGGCGGCGACGAAGATCCGGTCGTTGAACGTCCGCTCCAGCGCGGCTCTCACCCCGCCGAAGCCGGCGTCGATGGCGGCGACCACGGCCATGGCCACGTACCGGCTGAGGTCCTGGGGCACCGACGGCTGGACCAGCAGGGCGACCAGGACCCCGACGAGGACACCGAAGGCCACGAGCATGGCCTCAGCCTCCGGCGGGTGACGCGGCGGACAGCGTCACCGGCTCGCTGAAGGCGGCCAGGTTGAGGTGGGACTGGCTGGTGACGTCGAAGCCCAGCCCGAACTCCGTCGTCCACCGGGCGAAGCGCCGGCTGATGTCGCTGCGGAGGAAAACGTCCCGGTCCGCTCCTATGGCGTCCACCCGATAGGGGGGAACGAGCGGCCGCAGGTCGACCACGACCGTGTCCCCCGCCGAGCGGATGGACGTGGTGGCCCCGATGCGCTGTCCGTTGACTGCCACCGCGTCGGCGCCGGCGGCGAACAGGGAGTTGACGACCAGTTGGATGTCCTGGTCGTGGATGCGGTAGGCGGAGGAGTCGGCGGTGCCGGTGGGCACGTTGTTCGAGTCGCTGAGAGTGACGGTCAACCCCGGGCCGGCCACCGGCGAGGCGGCGGCGGCGTCGACCAGCTGGGCCAGACGTCGGGCGTCGTCAGCGGACAGGCGTTCGGTCCGAGCCTGGCCGAGCTCGGCGGCCGCCAGCTCGGACCGCAACCGCCGCACGGCGGCGTCGAGGGTGTTGACGTTGGACTGGCTGGACTGGACGAGCTGGATGAGCTCGGCCTTACGGGGCGCCTCCGCCTGGCCGGCCGCCCGGCTGGCGTGGGCGGCGAGCACGAATCCGAAAGACGCCAGGGCGCACACGACGGCGAGGATGACGGAGGATCGGAGGCGCAACTACTACCGGAGGATCTGGCGGATCCGCCGAGCGTACTCCTGGGCCCGGTTGGAGGCGTCGCGCCGGCTGTCAGCCTCGGCCCACACGTGGGTGACCGGGTCCTCGGGGTCGGGCAGGACCAGCACCCAGCCGTCGGGGTAGATGACCTTCACCCCGTCCACCAGGAGGAGCTCGTGGTCCTTGATGCGCTCGACGAGCGTCCGCATGACCAGGCCCTTCTGCTCCCACGGGGTGACCACCGTCTCGTGGGCCACGTGGAAGCGGGGGGTGCCGCTCACCACCTTGGAGAGACGAAGCCCGGTCGTGGCCAGCATGGCCAACAGGTTCGCAAGGGCGACGACGGCGTCGTAGGCCGGAAGGAAGCCGGGGAAGATGAAGCCTCCGTCCTGGCTGGCGGCGAAGGTGACGTCGCCCTGGGAGGCCACCTCCATGAGGTGGGCCGGGGAGAGCTTGGTCCAGGTGAGGGAGGCGTTGGCGTCGAGGCACATCTGCTCGGCGGCCCGCGGTGCGGCGGCGGGCAGGGCGATGGCCGGCTCCGGCTGGGTGTCGAGCACCAGGCTCAGCATCACGAACAGGGCCTCGTCGTCGGACAGGACGTGGCCCGTGTCGTCCACCAGCGTGAGGTGCTCGCCATCGGGGTCGAGGACGGCGCCGAGGTGGGCCCCGGATGCCTGGACCAGCTCGGCCACATGGGAGGCGTGGCGGCCCGGCTCGAAGCTGAGGGCGCCGGGCGTCGATGCGTAGGGGTTGACGGCCAGCACGTCGGCACCCAGCTTGGCCAGGACGTTGGGCATCACGAAGCTGGTGGAGCCGTAGGCGTAGTCGAGCACCACCTTGAACCGGGCCCCCCGGATGGCGTCGATGTCGACGCTGGTGGTGAGCGCAGCCGTGTAGAACTCGAGGGCCCGCGGGGGGAAACCGATGTCGCCGATCTCGGCGGCCAACACCCGCCGGTAGTCCTCGCGGTAGTAGAGCCGCTCTATCTTGCGCTGGGTCGTCTCGTCGATGTCGGTGCCCTCGGCGTCGAAGAACCGGATCACCACCGACTGGGGATCACCCGGCACCAGCCGGACGGTTATGCCTCCCTGGCTGCGGGCGGAGCGCACCTGAAAGCGGGTGACCGGCACCGTGGCCACCTCGAGGTCGTCCACGTTCACCCCGGCGGCGTTTAGCCCCACCATCACCGCCCGCTTGACGGCCCGGGCCGCCCGGCTGGCGTCGCGCGAGGTGGTGATGGTGGTCCCCTTCTTGAGCGTCGACGCGTAGGCCATGGCCACCCGGGCCGCCAGCTCCGGGGTGACGTCGACGTTGGCCAGGCCGGAGACGCCGAGCCGGCCGAACAGCTGCCGGGCGCCGCGGGACTCCCACACGATGGAGCTGTTGATGACCGCTCCGGTCTCAACCGTCTTGAACGGGTAGACCTTGACTCCGGGGTTGATGACGGCGTGCTCCCCCACGAAGCACTCGTCGCCGAGCACGACGCCCTCCTCGCAGCGGGCGCCCCGGCGCAGGTCGCTCGACCGGCCGATGATGCAGCCGCGCAGCCGCACCGAGTCCCCCAGGTAGGCGTTGTCGTGCACGACGCAGCGCTCGAGGTAGGCGTCGGCCCCCACCCGGACGTTGGATCCGAGGACGGTGTAGGCGGAGAGGTGGGCGCCGGCGTCGACCCGGCAGTTGTCACCGATCACCACCGGGCCGTCGAGGCGGGCGGCCGGGTGCACCTCGGCCCCCTCGCCCAGCCAGATGCCCTCGGACATCCGGAACCCGGCGATGTCGAGCTCCACCTTGCCGTCGAGGGCGTCCTGGTGGGACTTGAGATAGGCGTCGAGGGTTCCTACGTCCTCCCAGTAGCCGTCGGCCACGTACCCGTACAGCGGGGCCCCCGCGGCCAGGAGGGCGGGGAAGACCTCGCCCGAGAAGTCGACGGGTCGGCCGGCGGGGATGTGCTCGAACACCTCGGGCTCGAGGACGTAGATGCCGGTGTTGACCGTGTCGCTGAACACCTGCCCCCAGGTGGGCTTCTCGAGGAACCGGTCGATGCTGCCGTCCTCGCGGGTGATGACGATGCCGAACTCGAGGGGGTTCTCCATCGCCTTCAAGGCGATGGTGGCCATCGACCCCTTCTCCTCGTGGAAGCGGATCACCTCGGACAGGTTGAGGTCGGTGAGGACATCGCCGGAGATGACGAGGAAGCGCTCGTCCAACTCCTCGCGGGCGTTCAGGACCGATCCGGCGGTGCCCAGCGGGGTCTCCTCGGTGGCGTACACCATGCGCACGCCGAACTCGGAGCCGTCCCCGAAATAGGTCCGGATGCTGTTGGCGAGGAAGGCGACGGTGACTACGACGTCGGTGAAGCTGTGCTCGCGGAGTAGCCCGACGATGTGCTCCATCATCGGCCGGTTGGCCAGGGGGATCATCGGCTTGGGCTGGTTCGAGGTCAACGGACGCAGGCGGGTGCCCTCGCCTCCGGCCATGATCACCGCCTTCACGGCACCGACCGTACCCGGCCTTCGGCGAGGGCACGCTTGGCCAGGGGGACGTAGGAGGCGGCCGCCCACCACGACAGGACGAGGGCGGGCACGGCGAACAGCCAGGCCAGCACATGAGCCGCCGCATGCCAGCCCACACCGGAGTGGGACACGAGGAACAGAGGGAAGGCGAACATGAGGCCGAGCGTGCCCGCCTTGCCCAACCAGATGACGTCTATGCGACGGGCGCCGGCGGCGGCCAGGCCCAGCACGGCCAGCGACACCACCGCCTCACGCACGGCGACCGCCACGCACAGCCACAGCGGCACCGATCCGTCGACCCCGATAGAGATGACCGCCACCGCCAGCAGGACCCGGTCGGCCGTCGGGTCGAGCACCTTGCCCACCGCCGACACCTGTCCCAGGCGGCGGGCGACCCACCCGTCCACCCAGTCGGTGGCCCCGAGCACGGCCAGCAGGGCCGCCGCCGCGAAGCGGTGGTGGCCCCGGAAGAGGAGGATGACGAACAGCGGCACGCAGGCCAGCCGTAGGGCCGACAGGAGGTTGGGGACCGTCAGCACCTGGTCTTCGGCGGTCTCCACCTCGACAGTGTATGAACCACCTAGCTCCGGAGGGGACCCAACTGGTCCCCGGTCGGCTCCGCTCAGCAGAACCACGGCTCGGTGAGCCGGGGCCGGCCCTGGGTGGCGCCGGCCCGTATGGGGGCGAGCCCCCGCCCGGCCGAACCCATGGCCGCTTCGGCCACGGCGGCGTGAACCGCGGGGAACACCCGCTCGGGAGCATCCCCCGAGCGCTGCTCGGCGATGGCCGCCAGCCGCTGCTGCAGGCGGTCGACGGCGGGGTCGGGCGAGGCCCACCGATGGGTCAGCTTCGGGGCCTCGAACGGGCCCAGCACGCCGAGGACCTCCGGGTCGTCGAGAAGCAGTGACCCGGGGGGGACCAGGAGGCGGATGGAGTACTGGATCGGCTCGACGTTGGGGACGAGGTCCTGGTCGATGACGAAATCGACGATGTCGAGCACGTCTACGACCGTGGTCCACGGTGTGAACGGCATGAACGACGGCCTCACCTCGACGCCGTGCCGGCGGAGCAGGGCGGTGGCGGTCGCGGCGTCGGCCGCGGTGTGGCCCTTGTCCAACCGGGCGAGGATGGCGTCGTTGACGCACTCGAAAGCCGAGACCACGAACAGCAACCCGGCGTCGGAGAGCGGCCCCCACAAGCGGTGGTGGCGCAGAACGTGCTCGACCTTCACCGTGACGTCGAAGGTGACCTCAGGATGGCGGCGGTGGAAGGCGTTCACGACCCGCATGGCGTGTTGGGGAGCGTTCAGGAAGTCGGGGTCGGCGAAGGTGATGTGGGTGGCTCCGGCCTCGACCTGGCGGTCGACGTCGGCGACCACCGTGTCCACGGGGATCCGCCGGACCCGCCCGTCGTAGATGACCGGTACCGGGCAGTGCCGGCAGCGGTGGCTGCAGCCGCGGGTCGCCTCGGCGAAGCCAACCAGGCGCTCCGAGGCGCCGTCGGCGAGCCGGGCGTAGCGGTCGAGTGGCGGCAACCCCTGGCGGTCGGGCCGGGCCGGCCGCTGTCGTAGCTCGCGCCGGTGGGCGGCCCCAGGCGGAGTGCCGGCGTCGAGGCCCTCCACCCAGCCCAGCAGGGGGCCTTCGTACTCCCCCGCCACGGTCAGGTCGAACAGCGTGGCGGCTCGGGGGTCGGCTCTCAACGCCTCGGCGTACAACCCGAAGGCGCACAGGGGCAGCTCGGCGCGCACCGACCTGATCGCCTCGGCCGCCACGGTGGCCAGCCGGGCCGCGGTGTGCATCGGAGCCGACAGCGCCACCGCTTCGGCCCAGCTGATCCCGGCCTCGTCCAGGCCGTCCACCGACACGTCGGCCAGGCGCACCTCATGGCCGGCGGCGCGCAGGGCTCCGGCGGCGGTGGCCAGGTGGAGCGGCTGGTGGCCGAGCTCGTAGGTGGAAAGCAGCAGGACCCGCACGGTTCAACGGTAACGGGCGCCCGGGCCGCGCCCGCTCAGGCCGCCGGCTCGATCCGCACCTCGAGGGCGGCGTGCGCCGTGCGCAGGGAGGCCTCCACCTCGGCCGGGGAGGACCCGCGGGCGAAGACGAAGCCGAGGTAACGGTCCCCCTCCGGAAGGCTCACCACCCGGCGACCGGGGTTGACGGTGATGACGACGTCTGCGACCCCCGCCACCTGGCGGGCGGCGTCGACGCCTCCTACCCCGCGCAGGGTTCCCGACACGGGAATGGGGATCATCATCACCCCGGAAGCGGCGGCCTCCCGCTGGAGGTCGGGCAAGGGAGCGCCGAGGGCGTGACGGAGGATGAGCTCTTCGAGGCTCACGCCGGCGCCGAAGCGCAGCGCTCTCGAGCACAGGCCGCCGATGGAGCGAGCGGCCACTTCGAGGAGGCGGGGTCCGCCCGGCGCCATCCGGGCCTCGGCGTGGATCGGGCCCTCGGTCAGGCCGATGGCGGCCACGGCCCCGGCGACGAGCCCGCCCAGGGCCTCGAGGTCGGCGGGCCCGAGCCGCGACGGGGTGACGTAGATGGTCTCCTCGAAGAACGGCCCGTCGAGAGGATCGGGCTTGTCGAACACGGCCAGCACCTCCAGCCGGCCGTCCCGCAGGAGTCCTTCCACCGCCACCTCGGGCCCGGGGACGAAGGAGTCCACCACCAGGGGCCCCTCCGGGTCCTCTCCGGCGGCGGCGAGGATCGCCCGGATCCGGGCGGCGGCGGCGCCGGCCGATTCGGCGTCGTCGACCCGGATGACGCCCCGGCTGGCCGACAGGGCCACCGGCTTCACCACGGCGGGGAACCCGACCGCCGAGGCGACGGCGGCCGGATCGTCGCCGGGGCCGAGGACGGCGAAGTCGGGCTGGGCCACGCCGGCGGCGGCCAGCGCCCGGCGCATCCGGGCCTTGTCGCGGGTGACGGCCACCGCCCCGGCCTGGTTGTGGGCGAGGCCGAGGCGCCCGGCGGCGGCGGCGGCCAGCTCCACGCCGCTGTCGTCCACGGCGACGACGGCGTCGAGGGGGCTCCGTTCGGCCAGGGCGGCGACGACGGCGGCCGCGCCCTCGGGGTCGCACAGGTCGACGACCAGGGCCCGGTCCCCCATCGCTTCCGCCATGGCCTGGCGGCGGTCGGAGGCCACTACCACCTCGGCCCCCAGGGCGTCGGCGGCGGCCAGGAAGTCGTCGGCCCGGTAGGTGCCGGTGGGTAGGACGAGGAGTATCCGGGCCACCCCTCTATGATGGCCACCCGGCGAGAAACCCCGTCTGGAGCCGTTTTGACCGACACCGGCGTCATCACCGTCACCGAGGAGGCCCGCCACCTGGTCCTCGAACTGCGGGCCGACGAGGCCCAGGCCGACCAGCTGGGCCTGTGGCTGGAGGTCAGCGGGGCCCAGGGCGGCGAGTTCACCTACGACCTGTACTTCCAGGCGCTGGACGACGCCGGCGAGGGCGACGTGGTCGAGGTGCACGACGGGCTGCCCCTGGTGGTGCCGTTCGACAGCGTGGAGCGCCTCCGGGGGGCCACCCTGGACGTGCGCGACGGGGGCATGGTGCTGGTCAACCCCAACCGGCCGCCGGCCCCTCCCAGCGGGCCCCCGCCGACCGCCGACCTGTCGGGCGAGGTGGCCCAGCGGGTCATCCAGGTGCTGGAGCACCAGGTGAACCCGGGCATAGCCGCCCACGGCGGCTACGCCGAGCTGGTGGCGGTGGAGGAGGGCACTGCCTACCTGCGCCTGTCCGGCGGATGCCAGGGATGCGGGCTGGCCAGCGTCACCCTCACCCAGGGAATCTCGGTGGCGATCCGCGACGCCGTGCCCGAGATCACCAGCGTGGTGGACGTGACCGACCACGCCTCGGGCGCCAACCCCTACTACGAGCGAGCCAAGAAGTAGCCCCGCAAGCGGCTCCTCAGCGCCTCACCGGGCGCCGAGACCTCAACCCCGCTGCAGGAGCCGCTCCGCCTGACTGGCGACGAAGCTCTCGACGTACTCGGGGCTGAGCCGCTTGGCCGACACCACCCGGGCGATCAGCACCGGCTCGGCGACGAGCCTGCGCTCGGCCAGGTCGGTGAGGGTGAGGATGACCGAAACGACGAGCAGCGTTCCGAGGATGCTCGCCAATGCCAGCATTTTCGGGTTCTTCCCTGGCCCGGCAAAGCGAAACCCCAGGTCGCGCTAGGCGTGCTGGTTGCCTCAGCCTCTCAGGAACGGCAGGATTTCGCCGATGGTGGACGGCATGGCCGAAGAGGACACGCCGGTCCGTGTGATCCTGGTCGACGACGAGCCTGACCTGCGCATCCTGCTGTGGCTGGCGATCGAGGCTGACGGCCGTTGCCAGGTGGTCGGGGACGCGTCCAACGGCGTTGAAGGGGTATCCCTGGCCGCCAGCGCCGAACCCGACGTGGTGGTGCTCGACCAACTGATGCCCGAGATGGATGGCATCACCGCCGTCCCCCTCCTGCGCCAGGCCGCGCCCGGGGCCAAGATCATCATGCTCTCGGCCCTGGCCGATCCTGTCGCCCGCGACCGGGCCATGGACGCCGGCGCCGACGCCTACGTCGAGAAGTCGGCCAGCTTCCAGCCGCTGCTCGACCTGGCCGTGGCCCTGGCCCGAGGCAACGCCGCCAACCGCAACTGAGCGGGGGCCGGCCGGAGGTACGGTCCGGCATGGCGCAGCGGAGGGCCGAGGGCATCACCGTCTCCTCCCCCGCCGGGCTGTCCGCCGCGGTGGGGGCGGTGACGGTCTGGGGGCTCGGCAACGTCCTCGCCAAGTACATCGACCTGTCCGGGCCGGCCCTGGCCTTCGACCGGCTGTGGTTCGGGGCCTTCTACTCCTTCGTGCTGGTGGCCGTCTTCCGCCGCTCGCTGTCCCTGTCCGGGCTGCGCCGAGCAGCGCCGGGCGGGGTGGCGTTCGGCGTGAACATCGCCCTGTTCTTCACGGCGGTGAAGCTGACCTCGGTCACCGACGCCACGATCATCGCCGCTCTGCAACCGGCCATATTGCTGCTGGTGGTGGGCCGGCTGTTCGGCGAGAAGGTCACCCTGGTGACGGTCCTCGGCGGTGTGGTCGCCTTCGGGGGAACCGCCCTGGTCGTGCTGGCCCCGGGGGGCGGGGGACGTCACACCGTCTGGGGCGACGTCCTCGCCGCCGGCGCCGTGGTGGCCTGGGCGTGGTACTTCGTGGCCTCGAAGCGGGCCCGCCGGACGATGGGGACGGTGGAGTACCAGGCGGCCATGACTCTGGTGGCGGCCGTCGTGCTCACCCCGGTCGCCCTGGTCCACGGTGGTCGACTCGCCGGGGGGTGGGGCACGTGGGGCTGGGTGGTGCTGCTCGCCACCGTGCCGGGAGGCGGCCACTTCCTCATGAACTGGGCCCACGAGCACATCTCGCTGGCGGTGGCGTCCCTGCTCAACCTGGCCACGCCGGTGGTGGCCATGGCAGGCGCCGCCCTCCTGCTCGGCGAGCGGGTCACCGCCCTACAGATGGTGGGAACGGCGGTGACTCTCGTCGCCCTCGCCGCCGTCATCCTCGACCAGCGGGGTGGGCCGCTGCCCGCCGAGCCGGTCTCGGCGGGGATGGCCCCGGCGCCGCTCGAAGACTGAGCGGCGCCGCCGCGTCAGGCGCTGCGGTCCTTGGCCACCTCGTCGAGGGTCTCGTACTCCTCGCCCGTGTCCACCCAGTCCTCGAACTGGATGACGCTGATCTCGGTGAACCGGTCGCGCAGCCAACCGTCACCGGCGTCGAGCAGGCCGAGCTTCTTGCAGTTGGGGACGATCTTGGAGAACAGCAGCTGGTTGAACAGGTCCTGCTCGGGGTCGTCCGGGAGGCTGCGCATGGCCCGGATGGCGGTCTTGGGGTCGACCCCCAGGCGCTCCCAGACCTCCTGCTGCAGGAAGCGGTCGCGCATGCGCACGGCCGCCTCGAAGGCGAACTCCTGGCGGTCGCGCATCTCGGCGGCGGACAGCTGCTCGTAGTACTCCTTGAGCGACAGCACGCCGAAGGCGACGTGGCGGGCCTCGTCGCTCATGACGTAGCGCAGCAGCTGCTTGAGGAGCGGCTCGGGAGTCACCTGGAACATGAGGCCGAAGGCGGCCAGGGCCAGGCCCTCGACCATGATCTGCATGCCGAGATAGGTCATGTCCCACCGGCTGTCGTTGACGATGTCGTCGAGCAGCATGCGCAGGTGGGC
>JAJPHE010000146.1 GCA_021325435.1 Actinomycetota bacterium
CGCGCTGATCATGCTGACCGTCGGGCCGATCACCCATGTGCTACCCCACGAGCGGGCCTTCCCTCGGGACGGCTAGAAGACCCACACTCACGCCAGGAGCCCCCAAATTCGATGATCGAGCTCCTACAAGCTCACATGATCCTCAACACTGTTCCTGGTCGCCATGGTTCGTGGCCCGATGCGGGCGTCACTTGGCGCCTATCACGTGTCCTACAGCATCAACCTCCCTTACGGGATCCTCGTCGTCGGCTTGTACGTGGTCGCCACCTGTGGAGCGTTGCTGTTTTCCGGCTACCGCGATGTGGCCGTGTTCGGTGTCGCCAATCTGGCCGCGGTGGTGGTCCTGGCCCGGCTGACCGCTGACGGGTTCGCCTCCCTGTGGTGCCTGTACGCCGCGGTGACCAGTGGCGCCATCTCGCTGCACATGCGGCTGGCCAAACCACACCGTCAGCACCCCTATGCCCTCACTTGATGGGCATCAACCTCTGCTCGGGCGAGGCGTCTGTTCCCCGGCGTCCGCTCCTCTGCGTAAACGGTCACCCCTGGTGACTGAGTGCCGGACGTGCGAGTTGCTGGCCCGGCGCGATGCGGGCGATGCGCCGGTGTGGGACAGCATCGTGCGCAGCCGGGCGTGGGATGTCGTCCATTGCGATAGCACTGCGATCCTGGGCTGGATCGTCCTGGTCGTCCGCCGCCACGTCCCGGCGGTCGCAGAGCTGACCGACGACGAGGCCGCTGCTCTCGGACCCCTTGTCCGCGACGTCTCCCGAGCTCTCCACGACCTGCTGCACTGCCAGAAGACCTACGTCGCCCAATTCGCCGAGAGCACCGTCCATCGGCACGTTCATGTGCACGTCGTCCCGAAGGACGCCTGCCTGCCCGAGCAGTACCTGGGCCCGGGGGTCTTCCAGCTGCTCGGGGTCCCGGAGGAAGAGCGTGTCCCTGAGCAGGAGATGAACCAGCTGGCGACCCGGCTACGGACTCTGCTGTCCGGCTACTCGGATGAGCAGACGTCGCTCGGCTGATACCGGCAGGCCGCATCGGTCCCTCTCGCCCTGTGAGAGCCAACATAGGCTTGGACCCCGATGACGTCCGTGCCGATCTCAGCCTCTGGCCTCACCCCGGGCGGGCAGTTCCGGCGAGGCCTCGGTTGCGACTAGGCCGTTAGGTGCCCCTCCGCGCCCAGACCCGCGCCCTACTGGCTGCCGGCGTCGGAATCGTCGTCGGCGTGGTTGTGGCCTTCACCCCCATCGGGCTCGCCGGGCCCCTGATCGGATGGGTGGTGGCTGCACTGACCTTCATGGCCTGGACGTGGGCCGAGATATGGCCCCAGGGGGCCGAGGCCACAGCTGCCCACGCTCGACGCGAGGATCCCACCCGCGCCGTGAGCGACGGCGCCTGCCTTCTCGCCGCCGTGGCCAGCCTGGCCGGCGTGGCCATCCTCCTCTTCGGTGCCGGTAATGCCAAGGGATCACAGAAGCTCTGGGAGATCGGATTGGCCATCGTCTCGGTGCTGGCCTCGTGGGGTCTGGTCCACACCATCTTCACCCTGAGGTACGCCCGGACCTACTTCGGGGCCGGCCTGGGATCCATCGACTTCAACGAACAAGATCCTCCCTGCTACAGCGACTTCGCCTACGTGGCCATAACCATCGGGCTCACCTTCCAGGTTTCCGACACCGACCTGCGATCGAAGGTCTTTCGGCGGCTGGCCATCCGCCACATGCTCCTGTCCTACCTGCTCGGTGCCGTCATCATCGCCATCACCATCAACCTGGTGGCGGGCATGACCAAGTAGCGAACGGTCACAGTTGCCTCGTGACGGACAACTTGTTCCCGAATACCGGGTCCAATTCCGCTCGTTCTTCGGCAAACCCTGCCTTGGCCAGCACCCGGCGAGAAGCGGTGTTCCACTCCCAGACCGTGGCCCCCAGACGTTCGTACCCAGACGATCTCCCCCATTTCAGGACGGCCAGGGTGGCCTCCGTGGCGTATCCCCGGCGCCAGACCCGGCGCAGCAGCTCGAAGGCCACCTCCGGTTCTCCCTCCCGTCCTGCTCCCTTGTCGAGTAGCCCGCAGTATCCGATGACGTCACCAGCATCCTTCCGCTGAACCGCCAATAACCCGGTCGAGGACGAAGGCTGGTTGGCGCGGATCCACACCTCGAGGTCTGTAACCGTGGGCCGTCCGTCGGAGCCAATTCGACGGTGCGGCGGAACCCGAGGGTCACGTTCCGCCCATAGGGCGTGCAGGACGGGAGCCTCGTCGGCCCGCCATGGCCTGAGCAGCAGGCGATCCGTCTCGAGCAGAACCTCGTGGACTGGAGTCGCGCCCTCTGCGATTGACGCAACTTATCAGCGGTGGGTTTGCGCACCCCAGTGCGGCAACAGCGGTGGAAGGTAAGCGCATCGAGGTTGGGAGGTAGGGACCCATCGTCGTCTGCGTGGTCGTGCGGTCATCCAGCACGGCGTCGTCCTCGTCCGGGTCTGGATCGGGCCGACCGACGCGCTCGCCGTCCTGTCGTCCGAACTCGTGGAGGTGAGGGATCCCAGCGGGCGACGGCGGCATCGATGGCCGTGGCCAGTTGCTCGAAGGTGTGGCTGCGGGCTGCAGCCATCCTCCCGGGGCGTGGCCACCGCGTCTGTCCCGGCCCTCGATCAGCTCCACCCTGACGGACAACCACGTGCCGGGCACGGGGACAGCCGAAGGAGGGAGCCCGGGATGCCAATAAATGGCCGCTGACCACCGCACTCAGCGCCCTCGGAAGGATTCGAACCTTCGCACCCGGCTCCGGAGGCCGGTGCTCTATCCCCTGAGCTACGAGGGCGGGGCTGGTCAGTGTATTCGGGACCCGACCAGGCCTCGGGAGTCCCGACGGGTGGCGCAAAAGAACCCGAGGTGCCCATAAGCGCCGTCGGCTCCCTAGGATCGGAGGGGTGCCCGCGGCCACCATCCTCGTGGTCGACGACGACCCGGTCATCCAGAAGCTCCTCCACGTGAACTTCCAGATGGAGGGCTACGACGTCGTGATGGCCGGGGACGGCCAGGAGGCGGTGGACAAGGCCCGCTCCGCCCGGCCCGACCTGATCGTCCTCGACGTGATGATGCCGAAGCTCGACGGCCTGCAGGTGGCGTCGATCTTGAAGTCGGACGAAGCCACCGCCTCCATCCCGATCATCATGCTGTCGGCCAAGGCGCAGGACTTCGATGTCAAAGCCGGCATGGCCTCCGGGGCCGACGACTACATCACCAAGCCCTTCGATCCCCTGCAGCTGCTGGCCCGGGCGGCCGAGCTGATGGGAAAGGACTGACCCGTCACATCCGGTCCGGGGCATCGATGCCGAGCAGCCCGAGGCCGAGCCGGAGCGTGCTGGCGGTCAGAGCGCAGAGGGTGAGGCGGCTGTCGCGGGCGTCGGTCGAGTCGGCCCGCAGGACCGGACAGCTCTCGTAGAAGTCGGTGAAGCTGGCCGCCAGGTCGAACAGGTACCCGCACAGCCGGTGCGGCTGCAGCGCGGCCGCCGAGGCGCTGGTCGCCTCGCCGAAACCGGTAAGGCGCAGGGCGAGGGCGCGCTCGGCCGGCTCGCCGAGCCGGACGGCGGGAACGGGGGCGCCGTTCTCGCCAGGCACCGCCACGTCCCCCCTCCGGAAGATCGAGCGGATGCGGGCGTGGGCGTATTGCAGGTAGGGGGCGGTGTTGCCGTCGATCGAGAGCATCCGGTCCCAATCGAAGACGTAGTCCTTGACCCGGTCGTTGGACAGGTCGTTGTACTTGATGGCCCCCACTCCGACGGCCTCGGCCACCCGGGCCTTCTCGGCTTCGGGCAGGTCGGGGCTCTTCGACTCGACCACCTGGGCAGCCCGGTCCACCGCCTCGTCGAGCAGCTCCGCCAGCTTGACCGTGTCGCCGGCGCGGGTCCGGAAGGGCTTGCCGTCGCGCCCGAGGATGTTCCCGAAGGCCACGTGCTCGGCCTCCCTGCCCTCGCCGAGCCAGCCTGCCATGGTCGACACCGCGAAGACCATGGCGAAGTGCTGGCTCTGGCGAGCGTCGACCACGTACACCAGCCGGTCGCCGGCCAGTTCGGTGACCGAGTACTTGACTCCGGCCAGGTCGGTGGCCGCGTAGCCGTAGCCTCCGTCCGACTTGCGCACGATCAGGGGCAGGGGCGCCCCGTCGCGTCGCTGGAAGCCGGCCGGGAAGGCGCACAACGCACCTTGGTCCTCGCGGAGGATCCCCTTGCGGTCCAGCTCTTCGACCATCCCGTCGAGCATGTCGTTGTAGAAGCTCTCGGGGCGGACGTCGCCGTCGCCGATGGTCAGGCCCAGCCGCTGGTACACGCGACGGAAATGGTTGCGTGACTCCTCGACGAGGGCCTCCCAGAGGCGCACGGTCTCGAAGTCGCCGCTCTGGAGGAGCACCACCCGCCGCCTGGCCCGCTCGGCGAAGCCCGCATCTCCTTCGAACTTCGACTGGGCTTGGCGGTAGAGCTCGTTGAGGTCGCCGATCGACGACCGACCGCCCGAGTCCCAACCGATGTCGATGAGGTGCTCGATGAGCATGCCGAACTGGGTGCCCCAATCGCCGAGGTGGTCCTGGCGCACCACCCGGTGGCCCAGCCACCCGAGGATCCGGGCCAGGGCGTCCCCGATCGCCGAGGAACGGAGGTGGCCGACATGCATCTCCTTGGCCACGTTCGGCCCGGCGTAGTCGACGACGTAGGTGTGCGCCTCGGTGACCGTCGGCACCCCTAGGCGTGCGTCAGTCGCCGCCTCGGTCACCACCCGGGCCAGGAAATCGTCGTCCAGGGTCAGGTTGATGAACCCGGGCCCGGCGACCTCAACGTTGCTGCACACCCCGCCCACGTCCAACTGGTTGACGATGGCCTCGGCGACTTGGCGGGGCGGCCGCCCCAGCTGCTTTCCGAGCCCCATCGCCGCGTTGGCCTGGAAATCCCCGAAACGCCGCTGGTCGGAACGGCGCAGGACCGGATCGGCCCGCTCCAGGGCGGACCCGAGAGCCGCCACCATGGCCTCCTTCAGGCGCTGGGCGAGGATCTCGGCGGGGTCCGGCACCGTCTCACTGTAGGTTCTCGCCATCGCCCCGCTGCCCCGCCATCTGCTCCCGATGAACGCCTCCGTCGACGCCTCCGGACGGCTCTCGATCGGGGGCGTCGACCTGCTCGACCTGGCCTCCGAGCAGGGCACGCCCCTCTTCGTCTACGACGAGGACCACCTGCGGGCCCGCTGCCGCGAGGCGGTCACGGCGTGGGGGGACGGCGTCGCCTACGGCGCCAAGGCCTTTCTGTGCCGGGCCATGGCGGCGTTGGCCCACGAGGAGGGGATGTGCATCGACGTGGCCACCGGCGGGGAGTTACACGTGGCCCTGGCCGCCGGGGTGCCCGCCGAGCGACTGGTGCTGCACGGCAACAACAAGTCGGAGCATGAGCTGCGCGCCGCTGTCGAAGTCGGCGTCGGGCGGATCGTGGTGGACTCCTTCGACGAGATCGACCGGCTGGAGCGCCTGGGTGGGGGCCGCCCACGGGTGCTGGTGCGGGTGACCCCCGGCATCGAGGCCCACACCCACGAGTACATCATGACGGGTCAGGCGGACTCGAAGTTCGGCTTCGGGCTGGCTACCGGAGATGCCGAGAGAGCGGTGCGCCGGCTGGAGCGGTCACGGGCGGTGGAGCTGGCCGGTGTCCACGCCCATATCGGCAGTCAGGTCTTCCTGGCTGACTCCTTCGTGCGTGAGGTCGAGGTTCTCGCCTCGTTCTTCAACCCTCTGGCTCTGCCCGAGCTTTGCATCGGCGGCGGCCTGGGGGTGCCGTACGTGGAGGGCGAGGAGGCGCCCACCATCACCGAGTGGGCCGCGGCCGTCCACGGAGCCTGTACCGCCAGCGGTGTGCCCGAGGAGACGAGGGTGACCGCCGAACCAGGCCGGTCGATCGTGGCGGCGGCCGCCCTGACTCTGTACCGAGTCGGAACGATCAAGCCGATCGAGGGGGTCCGCACCTACCTGGCCGTCGACGGCGGCATGAGCGACAACCCCCGGCCGGTGCTCTACGGCAGCGGGTACGAGGTCTTCCTGCCCCGCTCCACCGACGCCGACCGGACCCGTGCGGTAACGGTCGTGGGAAAGCACTGCGAATCGGGTGACTTCGTCGTCCGCCACGGCCGGGTGCCGTCCGACACCGTCGTCGGAGACGTCATCGCCACCCCCGTCACCGGCGCCTACGGCCACTCGATGGCCTCCAACTACAACAAGGTCCCCCGGCCGCCGGTCGTGTTCGTGTCCGGCGGGGCGGCTCGGGTGGTCGTGCGCCGAGAGACCTACGAGGATCTCATGGCCTGTGACGTTTAGCTCCGCACTACCTTGGGGGTCGTGAGCAGCGAGCCGGTCAGGGTCGGGCTCCTCGGCTGCGGAAACGTCGGCGGGGCCCTGGTGCACCTCTTGGCGACCGAGGCCGACTCCATCA
>JAJPHE010000044.1 GCA_021325435.1 Actinomycetota bacterium
GCCATCGCCCGGGCCTTCGTGAACCGGCCCCTGATCCTCCTGGCCGACGAGCCCACCGGCAACCTCGACCCCAACACCACCGTCGGCATCATGCGGCTGCTCGACCGGATCAACCGCACCGGCACGACCGTGCTCATGGCGACCCACGACGTCGGCATCGTCGACTCGATGCGGCGCCGGGTCATCGAGCTCGACCGGGGCACGGTCGTGCGCGACCAGGCTCGCGGCGTCTACGGCATCGCCGCCACCTGACCCATGGCCATCTCCATCGACTACGTCGCCCGCGAGACCGCCTCGAACCTGAGGCGCAACCTGCTGATGACGGGCGCGGCCGTCCTCACCGTCGCCGTCTCCCTCACCCTCGTCGGCGGGGCGCTCCTGCTCAAGCAGGGGGTCAACAACGCCACCGTGCAGTGGCAGGGCGGTGTCGAGCTGTCCATCTTCATGCAGCCCACCGCCAGCACCGGCGAGACCAACGCCGTCCAGCGTCAGCTGGGCCAGATGTCGGACGTGAAGTCGTTCCGGTACGTCAACCAGCAGGCGGCGTACCAGGAGTTCAAGAAGATGTTCGCCAACGAGCCGGACATGGTCGACAGCGTGTCGGCCACTGACCTTCCGCCGTCGTTCCGGGTGGTCCCCACCCAGGCCTCGGACGCGTCGGACATCGGCGCCCGCTTCGGGGACTTCCCCGGCGTCAAGCGCGTCGTCTACGCCAAGCAGACAGTCGACACCCTCCTCAAGGTCACCCACATCCTCCAGGCGGTGATCGTCACCATCGCCGCCGTGCTGCTGCTGTCGGCCCTAGTGCTGATCCTCAACACCATCCGCATGGCGATATTCGCCCGCCGGCGCGAGGTGGCGGTGATGAAGCTCGTGGGCGCCACCAACTGGTTCATCCGGGTGCCGTTCATGCTGGAGGGGTTGGTGCAGGGGGTCATCGGCGCCGCCGTCGCCTTCGGCCTGGTCTTCGCCGGGCGCGACCTGGTCGCCGGAGCGGTGCGCCGCTACGACCTGCAGATCGTCAACCAGCTGGTTGTGTCGGTGTCCGACGCGGTGAAGACCGGCGTGTTCGTCCTGGTCGTCGGGGCCCTGGTCGGCGCGGTCGGCTCCGCCGTCGCCGTTCGTCGCTTCCTCGACGTCTAGCGCCCGAGCGGGGCCCCAGCGCCGCCGCCCCCCCATCCCTCCACCCTGTTGAAGCTGTGTTTAAAGTTGTGTAAGTGAAGCGGCTGGCTGCCGTAGCGGTCCTCGCCGTCGCCGTGGCCGGTCTCGTCTCCGCCGGCACGCCCGCCAGCGCCGTGTCGCGGCGGGCCCAGAAGGCGGCCGTCGAGGCTCGCATCCGGGCCGTCACCAGCCAGCTCGACGAGGTCGAAGCGGCGGAGGCCGGCCTGCAAGCCCGGGTCGACCAGGCGCTGGCGGCCAAGGCGGCGCTCGACTCGCGGGTCGGGGCCCTCGACGCCCAGCTGTCCGCCGTCACCCGGTCGTTGGCGGCGGCCGAGGCGATGGTGGCCTCCGCCACCGGCCGTGTCGGGGCGACCTTGGCCGAGCTGGGGGCGGTGCGGGCCCAACAGGAGGACGCCCGCCGCCGCCTCTCGGCCGACGCCGTCCAGGCCTACATCGGCCAACCGGCCACCGGCCTGGCCGCCTTGATCCTCGACACCAGGACCCTCGTCCAGGCCCAGGCGCTCTCCGGCTACCTGGACGCGGTGGTCACCCTGCACTCATCCGATCTGCAGCGCTACCAGCTCCTCCACCAGCGCACCGCCGCCTTGGCCGCCACCCAGCAGGCCGAGCGGCAGAAGGCCCAGGCCGGGCGGGACGCGGTAGCCGAGCGGCGGGCCCGGCTGGACGTCACCCGGGCCTCCCTGACCGCGGCGGTGGCGGCCCGGGCGGCCCAGGCCGCCACCCTGCAAGGGCTCTACGCCGAGGCGGCCCGGCAGCGGGCGGATCTCCAGGCCCAGCTGGCCGCCCTCCAGGCCCAGTCCGACCGCATCGCCTCGCTGCTGCGCAGCGAGCAGCGCAACCAGGTGCCCCTCGCCGTGGGTGGCGGGATGCTGTCCCCGCCGATACCCGGGGCCCCCATCACGTCCCCGTTCGGGATGCGCTACGACCCGGTGCTGCACCAGTGGATGCTGCACTCCGGGGTGGACTTCGGAGCGCCGTACGGAACCGCCATCCACGCCGCCGCCAGCGGGGTCGTGGTGGCCGCCGGGTGGATGGGCGGCTACGGCCAGGCCACCGTCATCGACCACGGGGGCTCCCTCGCCACCCTCTACGGCCACCAGGAGCAGATCCTGGTGGCGGTGGGGGAGCGCGTCGGGCGCGGGCAGGTGATCGGGCTGGTGGGATGCACCGGGTGGTGCACCGGGCCGCACGTGCATTTCGAGGTCCGGGTCAACGGCACCCCGGTGAACCCGCTCCCGTACCTCTAGGACGAGGTCGGCCGGGGCGGGTCGGCGGCCGAGCGCCGCTCAGCCGGTGCAGAAGCTGTTGAGGCAGAGCAGCGAGGGCTTGGACGACGCCGGCGGCGGCGACGGTGGCGGCGGTGGCGGAGCCGGGCGGGCCGCCGCAGGTGGGGGAGAAGGCCAGAACAGCGGGGTCAGCGAGGCCAGGCTGGCGGCGTCGGGGGCGGGGGCCATGCGGCTGTAGTCGGCGTCGCCCACCTGCCAGTAGGCGAACGTCTCGGCGAAGTCCCCGGCCGGGGTCGAGAAATCCTCGCAGCCGGAGCACCCGAACCAGACCGTGTCCGCCCCGATGCCCCGACCCTGCAGCCAGCGCGAGCGGCGAGCCGAGTCGTTGTAGGTGAAGTCGACGGCGTGGCCGATCTCGTGGGCGATCACGTGCTCCACGAACTCCACCGACTCGCCGGGGGTGACGAAGATCTCGATCCGGTGGGAGGCGGGCAGGGTCAGGCCCCGCAGTCCCGGGTGCCCGTTGGTGAAGACGATCTGGTAGCCCAGGCGCTGCCAGGGGTAGCTGATCCGGCCCAGGGCCTCAGCAGCGACCTGGGCCACGGGGGCCGGGGGAGGGGCCGGTACCGGGTCATCTCGGTAGGCGGCCGCCGGCGCCGACGGTCCGGCGGCCTGGGCGCTGTCAGGAGCGGTGGCCAGCCACTCGACCTGGGCGGGGCCGCGGGCCGGGGCGGCAACCGGGCGGGCTCCGACCGACACGATCAACTGGCAGACCCCGGCCACGGCCACGCACGTCGCCGTCCACAACAGGGCGGCGAACGCCCTGGGCGACACGCTGTTCATCTGCAGCCCCCAGCCGCGCCGCCCCAGCGGCGGCCCACAAAATTGTAGGTAGGCAGCCGGAATCCGAGCAATGACGAGCGGGCGTCCGGGTCTGGCAAGCTGGCCCGCCCGCGGGGAGGAAGGTGGTCCGATGAAGACGGTGAGAGTCGAGCGACCCCGACCGGGGATCGCCCTGGTGACCCTCGACCGGCCGGAGCGGTTGAACGCCATGAGCCACCAGCTGGTCGCCGAACTCCATGACGCGCTCGACGAGCTGGCTCCGGATCCGGAGTGCCGGGTCGTCGTCCTGACCGGGGCAGGACGTGGGTTCTGCGCTGGGCTCGACCTGCGTGACGCCGGGCAGGCGCCGGAGACCGCCGGCCTGGGCCGGGCCCAAGCCGGCATGCGCTCCCAGCAGCACATCGCCCGGCTCGTCCCCCGGCTGCGGGCCATGCCCCAGCCCGTCATCGCCGCCGTCAACGGCCCGGCGGCCGGCGGCGGGCTGGCCCTGGCCCTGGCCTCCGACATCCGCATCGCCGCCGCCTCCGCCCGCTTCAACGTGGCCTTCGTCCGCATCGGGCTGTCCGGGTGCGACATCGGGGTCAGCTGGCTGCTCCCCCGCCTTATCGGTGCGTCGAAGGCGTTCGAGCTCATGCTGACCGGCCGGATCATCGACTCCGAGGAGGCGGACCGCATCGGGCTCGTCCTCCGGGTCGTCCCCGATGGCCAGGTGGTCGACGCCGCCTTGGAGACCGCCGAGCTCATCCGGGCCAACAGCCCCTTCGGGGTCTGGATGACCAAGGAGGTGGCCTGGTCCAACCTCGAGACCCCGAGCCTGCAAGCCGCCATGGACCTCGAGAACCGCACGCAGATCCTGTCGACCTTCAC
This sequence comes from Actinomycetota bacterium, assembly GCA_021325435.1. GTDB lineage: Bacteria > Actinomycetota > Acidimicrobiia > Acidimicrobiales > JAJPHE01 > JAJPHE01. The sequence goes on from JAJPHE010000044.1 coordinate 4,119, forward strand.
CGGCGACATGTCCGAGGCCGTGGCCGCCTTCCTCGAGAAGCGGGCTCCGGAGTTCGGGAACCGATGACCGCGGCCGTGGTTCATCGGTTGAGGGCCCGCAACGTCGCCACCGACTCGGAGAACCGGATCCACGACGACGATGTCGCCCGCCGTCACGGGTTCCGAGGCGGTCTCGTCCCCGGGGTGACCGTGTACGGCTACATGACCCGGCCGGTGGTCGAGCTGCTGGGCCGCCCCTGGCTCGAGCGGGGCACCGTGGCCGCCCGGTTCGTCCAGCCGGTGTACGACGGTGAGGAGATCGCCGTCACCGCCACCCCCGCGGATGGGGGCCACCTCGTCCTCGAGGTCCGCTCGGAGCGAGGCGAGGTATGCGCCACCGGCTCCGCCACGGTCGCCGAGGCCCCCCCGCCGGCCCCGGCGCTGGAGGACTTCCCCGCCGCTCCGCTGCCCGAGCAGCGCCCGCCGGCGGACGAGGCCTCGCTGGCCGTGGGGACCGTGCTCGGCTCGGTGTCGGGCGGCTTCCACGCCGACCGCTCCGCTCCCTTCCTCGAGCTGCTTGCCGACGACCTGCCGATCTACGCGGCAGAAGGTGTGGCCCATCCGGGCTACCTGATCCTGTCGGCCAACACCATCCTGGCGGCCAACGTGGCCCTCGGTCCCTGGGTCCATGTCAGCAGCGAGGTGACCAACCTGGCGGCGGTGCCCGACGGCGCCGTGGTCGAGACCCGAGGCCGAGTGGCCGACCTGTTCGAGCGCAAGGGCCACCGCTTCGTCAAGTTGGACGTCGTCTGGCTGGCCGACGGCAGGCCGGTAATGCGGGCCGACCACACCGCCATCTACCGTCTGCGCGGAGACTGACCAGGAGCCGCCGATGTTCGAGTGGAGCGAAGAGCAGCTGATGCTGCGCGATGCCGTTCGCAAGTTCGTGGAAGCCGAGATCGCGCCCAACATCGACGAGCTGGAGCACGGCGATACACCGCCGTACGACACTCTGCGCAAGCTGTACCGCACCTTCGGCATGGACGCCATGGCCCGGGCCCGGTTCGAGCAGCAGATCAAGCGCGAGCTCGAGGGGGGTGTGGCGCCCAGCCGCGAGGAGCGCCAGGGGGACGGCGGCGGAGCGGCGTTCATGATGATCCCGATCGTCGAGCTGTGCCGCTACTGCCCGGGCATGGTGACCGCCATGGGTGTCAGTGTCGGCCTGGCCGCCAGCGCCATCATGTCCAAGGGCACCACCGCCCAGAAGCAGCGCTGGGGCCTCGACCTGCTCACCTTGGACAAGGTCGGCTCCTGGGCCATCACCGAGCCAGGGTCGGGGTCGGATGCCTTTGGCGGAATGCGCTCCACGGCCCGGCGCGACGGGGACGAGTACATCCTCAACGGCTCCAAGACCTTCATCACCAACGGGCCCTACGCCGACGCGATCGTCTTCATCTGCAAGCTGGACGAAGGCAACGAGCCCAAGGACCGCAAGGTCCTGACCTTCGTGCTCGACCGGGGCATGCCGGGCCTCGAGCAGTCCAAGCCGCTCCGCAAGATGGGCATGCACTCGTCGCCGACGGGCGAGCTGTTCCTGACCGATGTGCGGGCCGGGCGCGACCGTCTGCTGGGAGAGACCGAGGACCAGCCGTCGCGGGAGGGAGCGAAGGAGACGTTCTCCATGGAACGCACCGGGGTGGCGGCCATGGCGCTCGGCATCGTCGAGCGGTGCCTGGAGCTCTCCGTCGCCTACGCCCGCGACCGGGTCCAGTTCGGCCGGCCCATCGGGGAGTTCCAGCTCATCCAGCTAAAGCTGGCCAAGATGGAAGTGGCCCGCCTCAACATCCAGAACCTCGTCTTCCGCCAGATCGAGATGGCCGCCTCCGGGCGCCCGATGAGCCTGGCCGAGGCGTCGGCCTGCAAGCTGTACTCGGCCCAGACGGCCATGGACGTGGCCCTCGAGGCGGTCCAGCTCTTCGGGGGCAACGGCTACATGTCGGAGTTCCGGGTCGAGCAGCTGGCCCGCGACGCCAAGGTTCTCCAGATCTACGCCGGCACGGACGAGATACAGGTATCGCAGATCGCCCGCAGCCTCCTCGCCTCCGGGTAGCCGAGCCGTCGCCGGCCCGCTCCGGCCGGGCGCCGAGGTGGGGTGGCGCGCCCGGCGGCGCCGTCGGTGGCACCATGGGACGCCGGAGGCGCTCCCCGGTCCCCGCCGGGGAGCCCCTGCGGAAGGGGGTGGCCGATGGCCGATGCGGCGGCGCAGGAACGCCGGCTACGGCCCGCTGAGCACCGCGGGTTCCCCGATGTCGAGCTAGTCGAGGATTTTCGTCTGGCTTGCGTATCGCGGGCGATCGACGACCGCGAGATCGCCCTGCAGAAGCAGAGCCGGACGTTCTTCCAGATATCAGGGGCCGGCCACGAAGCCCTGCTGATCGGGCTGGCCCGCAACCTGCGCCCCGGCTACGACTGGTTCTTCCCCTACTACCGAGACCTGGCCCTGGTCCTCGCCCTGGGGGTCACCCCCAAGCAGGTGCTGCTGCAGGCCGTCGGCTCGGCCGAGGACCCGGCCTCGGGCGGCCGCCAGATGCCCGCCCACTGGGGCTGCCCCGAGCTGAACGTCGTCACCCAGTCCAGCCCCACCGGCAGCCAGTGCCTGCCGGCGGTGGGTTGCGCCGAGGCCGGCCGCTACATCGTCGGGCGCGACCTGCCCGGGTGCGAGGCTCACGGTGACGAGATCGTCTACGTCTCGCTCGGGGAGGGGGCCACCTCCGAGGGCGAGTTCTGGGAGAGCCTGAACACCGCCTGCCGGCTGCACCTGCCCGTGCTCTTCGTCGTCGCCGACAACGGCTATGCCATCTCGGTCCGCTCCTCGGATCAGGCCCCGGCACCCATCGACGAGCTCGTGCTCGGCTTCCGCGGCCTCTACACCGTCAGCATCGACGGTCGCGACTACTTCGAGTCGCGGCGCGAGGGGGCCCGGGCCGTGGCACTGGTGCGGGCCGGGGTGGGTCCGGTCCTGCTTCACGCCAAGGTCACCCGGCCCTACTCACACAGCGCCGCCGACACCCAGAGCAAGTACCGCCCCGCCGACGAGCTCGAGGACGAGGCCGCCCACGACCCCATCCGGGTCATGGAACAGGAGCTGATCGCCGGGGGCGTGCTCACCGAGGACGAGGCAGCCGAGATCCGACGGTCAGCCGGCCAGGAGGTGGCCCGGGCCGCGGCCGAGGCGCTCGCCGCGGCCGTCCCCGACCCGGCGACGGTCACCGACCACGTGGTGGCCCTGCCCTCGCTGCCGGCGCCGGGCGAGCCGGCGGGCGACGGGGAGCCGGTGGCCATGGCCGAGGCGATCCGGCTGACGCTGCACGAGCAGATGGGCCTAGACGAGCGCATCCGCGTGTTCGGGGAGGACGTCGCCGACGCCCCCGAGGAGGTCCTCGCCCGGGTCGAGGGCAAGGGCGGGGTGTTCGGACTCACCCACGGCCTCCAGCGCACCTACGGCGTCGCCCGCTGCTACAACACGCCCCTGGCCGAGGCCAACATCGTGGGCCGGGCGGTGGGACAGGCGGTGCGCGGGCTGCGGCCCGTTCCGGAGATCCAGTTCTTCGACTACATCTGGCCCGCCATGCAGCAGATAAAAAGCGAGGCGGCCACCATCCGCTGGCGCTCGAACGGCCGGTTCCGCTGCCCGATGGTGTTGCGGGTGCCGATCGGCGGCTACCTGCGGGGCGGCGCCATCTGGCATTCGCAGTGCGGCGAGTCGATCTTCGCCCACGTGCCCGGGCTGCTGATCGCCTTCCCCTCGCGGGCGGCCGACGCCGCCGGCCTGCTGCGGGCCGCCCTGCGGGGGGAGGACCCGGTGCTGTTCCTCGAGCACAAGCACCTGCTGCGCCAGGCCTACGCCAAGGATCCGTTACCCCCGCCCGAATATGTCCTGCCCTTCGGTCGGGCGGTGGTGCGCCGCCGGGGCGAGCACCTGACCATCGTCACCTACGGGGCGACCGTCGAGCTGTCGCTGCGGGCCGCGCAACACCTCGGCGAGCGGGGGGTGTCGGCCGAGGTCATCGACCTGCGGACCATCGCTCCATGGGACCAGGAGACCGTGGCCGAATCGGTGCGGCGAACCTCGCGGGCCCTGGTCGTCCACGAGGACGTGCTCACCTGCGGCTTCGGCGCCGAGCTGGCGGCCTGGCTGTCCGCCGAGTGCTTCGAGCACCTCGATGCCCCGGTGCGGCGGGTGGCCGCCACCGACACCCACGTCCCCTACGCCCCGGTCCTCGAGGAGGCGGTGCTGCCCCAGGTCGCCGACATCGTCGCCGCCGCCGAGGAGCTGGCCTCTTACTGAGGCTGCTAGAGCTTGCGCAGGTGCACCTCGTGCACGGCGTGGTCGCGGCCCTTCGCCAGGATGAGGTGGGCCCGCTCGCGGGTGGGCAACACGTTCTGGCGAAGGTTGACGGCGTTGATCGTCGCCCAGATGTCGCGTGCCGTGGCCACCGCCTCGTCGGTCGTGAGGGAGGCGAAGCGGTGGAAGTACGACCGCTCGTCGCGGAACACCGTGTCGCGCAGGGTGAGGAACCGCTCGGTGTACCAACGTTCGATGTCTTCCTCGACGGCGTCGACGTAGATCGAGAAGTCGAAGTAGTCAGAGACGAACACCCGGCTGGGACGGCTCGGGTCGGTGGCGGCTTGCAGGACGTTGAGGCCCTCGACGATGACGATGTCGGGCTGGCGCACCAGCTGGTGCTCGCCGGGCAGGATGTCGTAGGCCTGGTGCGAGTACACCGGAGCGGCTACTTCGGGGGCCCCTGACTTGACGGCGGCCATGAAGTCCACCAGCAACCGCTGGTCGTAGCTCTCCGGGAAGCCCTTGCGGCTCATCAGGCCCCGCTCCTCGAGCACCCGGTTGGGATGCAGGAAGCCGTCGGTGGTGACCAGGTCGACCTTGGGGTGATCGGGCCAGCGGGCCAGGAGGGCCTGCAGGATCCGGGCGGTCGTGCTCTTGCCCACCGCCACGCTGCCGGCGATGCCGATGACATAGGGGACCTTGGAGGTGGGCTGGCCCAGGAAGATGTCGGCCGCCCGGTGCAGCTGCTGGGTCGCTCCCACGTACAGGTTGAGCAGCCGCGACAGCGGCAGGTAGATGTCGGCCACCTCGTCGAGGGACACCGCCTCGTTGAGACCGCGCAGGGAGCGCAGGTCCTCCTCGGAGAGGGTGAGGGGGGTGGCCGCCCGCAACGGCGCCCAGTCGGCTCGCGGGAACGTCCGGAACCGGGACCGGCCCGCAGGGGCGTCGACGGGCGCGGCGCCCTCGGCGGTGGTCATTACCCGCGCACGCTAGGTCGTCGGCTCAGACGGAGGAAACCCGTGCCCGCTCCCCGCCGGCCGCCGGAGCTGGCCGGGCTGCCGCGGCCGGATGGGCGCGGGCCGCCGGCGCCGACCGCCGGGCCCGGCGTGAGAGGCGGAAGTAAGCGAAGAGCACAACGGCCAGATAGGCGGTGTACACGACCGGCTGGCCCACCGTGGGGTGCTCGGCGTATCCGAAGAAGGAGTGGAGCAGGTCACCCAAGGCACTGTCCTCGCTGAGGACGTGGCCGGTGTTCCATAGGGCGTGGGTGAGGAAGGGGAACCAGCCCAGTTGCTGCATGTTCTGGACGGCGTCGGACAGCAGCCCGGCGGCGAAGACCATGAGCAGGGCCCCCACGACGGCGAAGAAGCGGCCGAGGTTCAGCTTGTGGCCGAGCCGGTAGATGAACACCGCCACCGCCAGGGCGACGACCAACCCCGCCGCCCCCCCGACGAGCACGTTCCTGCCGGTGGCGGAGAAGGCCAGAGCCAGGGTGAATACGACCGTCTCGAGTCCTTCGCGGCCCACGGCCTGGAAGGCGAGGAGTGACAGGCCGGTACGGGTCTTGCGGTCGAGGGCGGCATCGACCCGGCCCCGCAGCTCGCCCGACATGCGAGGAGCGTGGGCCCGCATCCAGAAGGTCATGTAGGTCAGCACCGCCGCCGCCAGCAGGAAGGTGATCGTCTCGAAGATCGTCTGCACCCGCGAGCCGGCGTAGTTGTGGATGGTGAAGTAGGCGGCCAGGCCGCCGCCGAGGGCCAGGGCCAGGGCGGCGCCGACGCCAGCGAACACGTCACGGAAATGGCGGCGTTGGCCGGTCCGGTTGAGATAGGCCAGCAGGATCGCCACGATCATGCTGGCCTCTACGCCTTCGCGCAGGAAGATAACGAAGGCGGCGATCAACGCTGCGCCTCGGGTCCAGCCGCCGAGCCGGGTGGAGTCGGGGGCGACGACAGGGTTAGCATGGTCGCATGGGCCACTTAGCTGAGGCTAAGGGCGATGGGGCCCACCGGGCAAGCGGGGGCCGCGCCGGCGCCCCTTCTCCGGCGGCCTCTCGCTATCTCGAAGCCATCTATTACATGGTGAACGAGGGCGAGACGGTCCGGCCCGGCCGGCTGGCGGAGTGGCTGGGGGTGAGCCCACCAACCGTCACCGTCGCCCTCCAGCGACTGGCCCGCGACGGACTCGTCACTCTGGGCGCCGACCGCACAGTGTCTTTCACCCGGGTGGGGGAGCGGGCAGCCGCCGTCGTGGTCCGCCGCCACCGGGTGGTGGAGTGCTGGCTGACCGAGGAGCTCGGCTTCGACTGGGCCACCGCCGACGCCGAGGCCGAGAAGGTCGCCCTGTCCGATGTCGTCCTCGACCGCCTCTACGAACGGCTGGGGGAGCCGGCCACGTGCCCACACGGGAACGAGATACCCGGCACGGCCCCCGGCAAGCCCCGGGTGAAGCTGGTCGCCCTGGCCGGCCTGCCGCCGGGGGAGCCGGCCCGGGTGTCGCGCATCTCCGAGCTGGCCGAGCACGACGCCCCCCAGGTCCTCACCCTGCTCGACAGCGAGGGCCTGGTGCCGGGGGCGGAGGTGGAGGTGGAGGCGGGCACCGCCGACCCCGGGGTGCTCCGGGTGCGGGTGGGCGGGGGCCGGTCGGTGCCCCTCAGCCTGGCCACTGCCCGCTCGGTCTGGGTCGACACGGGCGGCGGCTAGCGTCGCCTTCGCCATGTCCGACCCGCCCCCCGACGCGGACATCGACGCGGTCGTCACCGGCGCCGATCTGGCCGCCGGAGCCGGCGGGCTCGACGAGCTGACCGCCGACGAGTGCCGTCGCCTCCTCGCCGACAATGACCTGGGCCGGGTGGCCTTCGCCGCCGAGGGCCGGGCCCACATCTTCCCCGTCAACTACTCCTCGAGCGGCGAGGCCGTCGTCTTTCGGACCTCCCCCGGGCTCAAGCTCGACGCCATGCCGCTCGGCCGGGTCGCGTTCGAGATCGACGGCATCGATCGAGGGGCCGGACGGGCGTGGAGCGTGGTGGTGCAGGGGGTGGCCCACGACATCACCGACGCATTGGATGACGCGTCCCAGGAGTTGCGCAGCGCCACGGTGGTGCCCCTGGCCCCCGGCGAACGCATGCACTGGATCCAGATCCGGGCCGACGAGGTGACCGGGCGCAGCTTTCGGCTGGCTCCCCCGGCCTGACCGCCCAAATGGGCCGGGGGCGGCGGGGCCCGGCGGCTACCGTCCCCGGGAAGATGCCGAAGAGCGTGCTGACCCCCCAGGCCGAGGACTACCCCCGCTGGTACCAGGAGGTGGTCGCCAAGGCGGAGATGGCGGAGAACGGGCCGGTGCGCGGGACGATGGTCGTGCGCCCGTATGGCTACGCCATCTGGGAGAGGATGCAAGCCGAGCTGGACGCCCGCATCAAGGCGGCCGGCGCCCGGAACGCCTACTTCCCCCTCTTCATCCCCGAGTCGTACCTGAAGCGCGAGGCCGAGCACGTGGAGGGGTTCAGCCCCGAGCTGGCGGTGGTGACCCACGGGGGAGGCAAGGAGCTGGAGGAGCCGATCGTCGTCCGCCCCACCAGCGAGACGGTCATCAACGCCTACTTCTCCAAGTGGCTCCAGTCCTACCGCGAGCTGCCCCTCCTGCTGAATCAGTGGTGCAACGTCGTGCGCTGGGAGCTGCGGCCCCGGTTGTTCCTCCGCACCACCGAGTTCCTGTGGCAGGAGGGCCACACCTGTCACGCCACCTCCGAGGACGCCAGGGCGTGCTGCCTGCACATCCTGCACGACGTCTACGAGTCGTTCATGGTCGAGCAGCTGGCGGTCCCCGTCCTCACCGGGCGCAAGACCGACGCCGAGAAGTTCGCCGGGGCCGACGCCAGCTACACCTGCGAGGGGATGATGGGTGACGGCAAGGCCCTGCAGATGGGGACCAGCCACCTGCTGGGGCAGAACTTCGCCCGCGTGTTCGACACCATGTTCCTCAACGAGGAAGGCGAGCGCGAGTACGCCTGGCAGACCTCCTGGGGCGTGTCGACTCGTCTCGTCGGCGCCCTGATCATGGCCCACGGGGACGACTCGGGTCTGCGGGTGCCTCCGAACATCGCCCCGGTTCAGGTGGTCGTCCTCGCCGTGCGCGACGAAGGGGGCGCCGGTGAGGCCGCCGCGTCGGTGGCTCGCCAGCTGGCCGACCGGGGGGTGAGGGTGGAGCTCGACAGCCGCACCGACACGTCGTTCGGCCGTCGGGTCATCGACTGGGAGCTCAAAGGGGTCCCTCTGCGCGTCGAGGTCGGCCCCCGCGACGTCGCCGCCGGGGAGGCGACGCTGGCCCGCCGGGACGATGGAACCAAGCAGTCGGTGCCCCTCGCTGCTCTGGTCGAAAGAGCCCAGTCGCTCCTCGCCGACATCCAGTCCGGGCTCCTCGACGAGGCCCGGCGCCGTCTCGACTCGCGGCTGGTGGACGTCTCGTCGGTGGAAGAGGCCATCGAGGCGTCCCAGTCCGGCTTCGCCCGCATGGAGTGGGACGACGCCGACGAGGCGGCCCTCAACGCCGCCGGTGTCTCGGTCAGGTGCCTGGTCCGGGCGGACGGAACCGTGCCCGACCCCGAGGAGCGGTCCGAGTTGAGGGCGGTCGTCGGACGGGCCTACTGACCCCCGCGGCCGATACCGCTGAGCGGGACACCTGTCCGCTTCCGGGGAGCGGCCGGGTCAGGCCCTCGAAACCCGGTGGTAGCTTGAGCGGGCACACGGGGGTTGCTCGATTGCAGATCGAGGTGCTGCTCACCGGTATCGGCGGCCAGGGCGTTCAGCTCTGCGCCAAAGCACTGGCCCTGGCGGCAGTCGACGAGGGCCGTCAGGCCATGCTCTCCGCCCACTACGGCGGCGAGATGCGCGGCGGCCAGACGGAGGCGTCGGTGGTCGTCGCCGACCGCGACCTGCGGGCCCTGACCATCCTGCCCTCGGCGTGGTCGGCCTTTGTCATGCACCACGAGTACTGGCCGCCGGTGAAGGCCCGCCTGCGTCCTGGTGGCGTCGTGGTCACCAACTCGACGCTGGTGTCGGCCCCCGATCTCGCCTACGACTCCGGGCAGGTGATCGAGGTGCCCGCCGGAGCGATCGCCACCGAGCTCGGTGCTCCGATGAGCGCCGGCTTTGTCCTGCTGGGCGCCTACGGGACGGCGACCGGTCTGGTGGCCACCGAATCGCTGATCGAGGCGATGCGCCGCCTGGTGCCGCCCTATCGCACCCAGCACGTCGCCGCCAACGAGGCGGCCCTGCGGGCCGGCGCGGCGGCGGTGGACGCCGAGTGCGCCCCGGCCTGGGCGCAACCGGCGGGCCGGCCCGGATGAGCACGATCGTCACCCGCGGCACCGTCGTCATCGGCGTGGAGCGGTGCAAGGGCTGCGAGCTGTGCATACCGGCGTGTCGCCCCGGTGTGTTGGAGATGTCGAGCGAGGTCAACCGGTCCGGCTACCGCTACCCGCTGCTGCGACCGGGGTGCACCGCCTGCCGGGCGTGTCATGCCGTGTGCCCGGACTACGTGTTCGAGGTGTACAAGTTCGACGAGCCGGTCGCCACCGAGATACGAGACAGCCCCGGATCGGAGCAGTGATGGCCACGGCGCTGATGCAGGGCTCCGATGCGGTGGCCGAGGCCTGCGTGGCTGCCGGGTGCCGCTTCTTCGCCGGCTACCCCATGCTGCCGTTCACTGACCTGCTGGAGAGCATGTCCCGACGGCTCCCTGAGGTGGGGGGAACCTGTATCAACGTCGAGAGCGAGATCGAGGGTGTCAACATGGTCCTCGGTGCGGCGGCGGCGGGGGCCCGGGCCGCCACCGGCTCCTGCGGGCAGGGGATCGCCCTCATGCAGGAAGCCATCGCCGAAGCGGCGCTCAACGAGGTCCCCTTCGTGGTGTTCAACATGGCCCGGGGTCAACAGGACTACTTCCAGTGCACGAGGGGCGGTGGGTGGGGCGACTACCGCACCATCACCCTCGCCCCCAAAGACGTCGGCGAGGCGGTGGAGCACACCCAGCTGCTGTTCCACCTGGCCGACCAGTACCGGGCGCCGGTGATCCTCTACGGGGACTACCTCGTCGCCCACACCTACATGTCGGTCGACGTGTCACCCCGCCAGTACGGGCCGCTGCCGCCGAAGGACTGGGCGCTGGACGGCAGTCGTGGCGGCACCGGAAAGTCGCGCCAGATTTGGACCTGGGCCATGGGCAAGGCCAACGACCCCGGCCCCGGACCGGACGCCCACTGGCGCCGACTGGCCGAGAAGTTCGACTCCATCGCCGGGCAGGAGATGCGCCACGAGTCCTACCTCGCCGACGACGCCGAGTATCTGGTCGTCTCCTTCGGCACCGCCGGGCCGTTCGTCGACTACGTGGTCGACGAGCTGAGGGCGGAGGGGATGCGGATCGGCTCCTTCCGGCCTATAAGCCTCTGGCCCTTCCCCGAGCGGGCCCTGGCGGCGGCCGCCTCGGCGGCCCGCAAGGTCCTCGTCTACGAGGTCAACGCCGGCCAGATGATCGACGACGTCCGCCTCTCCATCGCTGGTCGCTGCCCGGTGCAGTTCATAGGAGGCGTGAGCATCGACGGCAGCGGCATGCGCCAGGGTGATCTGCTCGAGGTCGGCTCTATCCGCCAACGGGTGCTCGCCGCCGTGCGACAGGAAGACGAACGATGACCCATATCCCGACGGACTCTGCCCCTGACATCCCTGCGGCCAAGGTGGCTTCCTCCAGCGCTCCATTGCAGCTGAGCGAGGAGCACCACCTGTGTCCCGGCTGCGGGCACCCGGTCGCCTGGCGCCTCCTCCTGGAGGTGATCAGCGAGCTCGAGCTGGAGCGGCGCGCCATCGGGGTGGTCGGCCACGGCTGTTACACGAACATCGTGCGGCTGGCCGACGTCGACTTCCTCCAGTGCCTGCACGGTCGGGCGCCGGCCGTGGCCACCGGGGTCAAGCGGGTCCAGCCCCAGGCTGCCGTGTTCACCCTGCAGGGCGACGGGGACATGGCCAGCGAGGGGCTCCAGGAGGTGCTGCATGCCGCCGGCCGGGGCGAGCGGATCACCTGCATCATGTTGAACAACGGCGTCTTCGGCGACACCGGCGGGCAGATGACGGCGGCGACGGTCGTCGGCCAGCGCACCAAGACCAGCCTCGACGGGCGCGACCCGGCGTCGCACGGTCATCCGATACCGGTGGCCGACCTGGTGGCCCGGCTGCCGGGCTCGGTCTATGTGGCCCGGGGTGCGGTGAACAATGCCGGTTCGATCGCCCGGACCAAGCGCTACCTGCGCCGGGCGTTCGAGCTGCAGATGGAGGGAGCGGGCTTCGGGCTGGTGGAGGTGCTGACCATGTGCCCCACCGGCTGGTTCGTCGCCACCCCCGAGGGGCCGGACTACCTCGAGGACCGTTTCGAGCCGACCTTCCCGGTGGGGGAGCTCAAGACGGCGTGAGCCGCCTGCTCGTCGACGGAATCCTGCGGCGGGCGGCCCGGCTGGCGCCGGGGGCCGTCGCCACGTCCGTAGGAGGCCGCTCGGCGACCTACGGCGACATCGACCGGGCCGCCTCGCGCTGGGCCAACTGGTTGAAAGGGGCCGGCGCCGGCGGCGGGGACCGGGTGGCGTGGTGGTCGCCCAGCTCGCTCGACGCGGTGGGCGCCTTCTGGGGGTGTGCCCGGGCCGGCGTCGTGTTCTGCCCGCTCAATCCGGCCCTCACCGAGTCCGAGGCGCTGACGGCGGTGGAGTATCTGGGCCCCCGGCTGCTGGTGGCGGACGGCGGTCGCGCCGACGCGGCAACGGCGGTCACCGACGCCCTCGATGTCCGGTCGGTCCGGTTGGGAGGCCCTCTCGACGACGCCCTGGCGGCCGCCTCCCCTTCGGCGCCGACCGCCCCGGTCGGGGACGACTCCGCCCACGCCGTGTTCCTCACCAGCGGTAGCACCGGTCGCCCCAAGGGAGTGGTGCTCTCCCACCGGGCCAGCTGGTTGCGGGCCTTCCCCGGTGGCGGAACGTTCAGCACCAACGGCCAGGGGGGCATGCTCACTGCCTTCCCCCAGTTCCATTGGGCCTGGTGGCACTACGTCATGGAGGCGGCCCACGGGCTGCGGGCCCTCCACCTGGTGAGCTCGACCGACGGCCCCGCCATCGTCGCCGGGGTGGAGCGCTGGCGCCCGACGTGGATGTACCTCATCCCAGCACTGTGGGAGCGGGTCCTCGCCTGCCCGGCGCACACCGGCGATCTCACCAGCCTGCGTCAGGCCGACACCGGCACCTCCGCCTTCTCCGCCTCCCTGCTGGAGGGCATCAAGGCCCGTCTGCCCGGCACGACCACGTCCGTCTTCTACGGCTCCACCGAAGCGGGACGGCTCGCCGTCCTCGGTGACGAGGACCTGTTCCGCAAGGCGGGCACGGTGGGACGGCCGGCCCCTCCGGTCGAGGCCGAGGTCGGCGCCGACGGCGAGCTGAGGGTGCGCAACCCGTTTCTGATGTCGGGCTACCTCGACCTGCCCGACGAGACGTCGCGGGTCCTGCGCCACGGGTGGTACCTGACCGGCGACACCGCCTCGCTGGATGACGAGGGCTACCTGACGATCACCGGCCGGGTGGCCGAGACCATCCGCTCCGGCGGGGAGACCGTCGCCCCGGCGGAGGTCGAGTTGGCGTTGCGGACCCATCCGGGTGTGCGCGAGGTGGCGGTGGTGGGCCTCCCCGACGACGAGTGGGGGGAGTTGGTGTGCGCCGTGCTGGTCGTCGATGGGGACACCCCCCGCCCCGATCTGGCCAGCGTCCGCCACCACCTGGGCCCGTTACTGGCCCGTTACAAGCACCCTCGGCGGCTGTTGTTCGCCGAACGGTTGCCGCGTACCCCGGCGACGGGCCAGCTCCAGCGGCGAATGATCCGCGACTGGGCGGTGTCGGCGTCACAACACGAGGAGGCGACGTGCTGAGCGTGCAGGAGATCTCGGACCGGCTGGAGATCCAGCAGGTGCTGGCCGAATACAGCCACGCCGTCGACCAGCAGGAGTGGGATTTGCTCGACGACGTGTTCGCGGCGGACGCCGTGCTCGACTACCGGGCGACGGGCGTCGAAGCCGCCGATGTCGCCTCCCTCAAGTCGTTCCTGGCCGGGGTGATGCCCCACCTCACTCCCTACTATCACCTGACCGGAACCACCCGGATCTTCATCGACGGTGACCGGGCCGACACCCGGACGCTCTGTCTCAACCCGCTCGGTGCCGGCGGTCACGGGTCGCTGATCGGCAACTGGTACGTGGACCGCTGGGCTCGCACGGCGGCGGGCTGGCGGATCGCCGAGCGCCGCTACGAGCCCTGCTTCGACTTCTCCCTCGCCGGGGGTGGGCGGTGACCGACGCCAGGAACGCCGGAGCGCTGACGGGGGAGAAGATCCTCGTGGTCGGGGCGACCGGTCAGGTCGCTTTCCCCCTCACCCTCTCCCTCGCCGGGTCCAACGAGGTGTGGGCGGCCGCCCGCTTCCGCAACCCCGACGCCCGCAACCGTCTCGAGGAGGCTGGGGTTCGCTGCGCCGAGATCGACCTCGTGGCCGGGTCGTTCGGTGAGCTGCCCGACGACTTCTCCTACGTGCTCAACCTGTCGGTGGTCCACACCAACAACTGGGGGAAGGCCCTCGACGGCAACGCCGGCGGCGCCGGGGGCCTCATGTGGCACTGCCGGGCGGCCAAGGCGTTTCTCCACTGCTCCTCGACGGGGGTCTACCAGCCCGACCACCATCGTCGCTTCGCCGAGGGCGATCCGCTGGGGGACAGCCACCGGCCCCTCCTTCCCACCTACAGCATCAGCAAGGTGGCCGCCGAGGCGGTGGTGCGCTTCTGCGCCCGCCAGCTGGGGCTGCCCACGACCATCGCCCGCCTGAACGTCCCCTACGGGGACACCTTCGGCCTGCCCCTCATGCACCTCGAGACGATGGTCGCCGGCCACCCCGTCGAGGTCCACACCGACGCCCCGAGCCTTTACAACCCCATCCACGCCGACGACATCCTGGCCACCGTGCCCAAGCTGCTGGCGGTGGCCGACGTGCCCGCCACCGTCGTGAACTGGGCCGGCAACGACGTGGTCAGCGTGGAGGACTGGTGCGCCTACCTCGGTGAGCTGACCGGGCTCGAGCCCACGTTCGTGCACACCGACGCCGCCATACCCAGCGTGGCGGTGGACCTGACTCGCATGCACGAGCTGATCGGGCCCACCACTGTCGAATGGCGCGACGGCTTCCGGCGCATGGTCAGCGCCCGACACCCCGAACTCGTCGGCTGAGCCGCTCCGGAATGGCCAAGATGACGGCGTTTCGCCTGACCGGAGGTGACCCGCCGGCCGGCTTCGCCGAGGTCGAGGTGCCCCGCCCCGGGCCGGGCGAGGTGCTGGTCAAGATGGCAGGGGTGGGATTGTGCGGAACCGACCTGCACTTCCTCGACGCCCCCGGCGACTACCCCTATGAGCTGCCCTTCACCCTGGGCCACGAGAACGCCGGATGGGTCGAGGACGTGGGCGACGGGGTCGACGAGTTCTCCCTCGGCGAGGCGGTGGCGGCGTCGTCGGGCTCGTTCTGCGGTCGCTGCGCCCGGTGCCGCCGGGGCCAGACCAACCACTGTTTCCGGTTCGGTTGGTTCGGCCGCGGGTTCGGGGCCGACGGCGGCCTCGCTTCCTACCTGGTCGTCCCCCGCCATGAGCTGGTCACGCTGCGCCAGGTCGACCCGCGCACGGCCGGCCCGCTCACCGACGCCGCCGCCACCTCGTACCACGCCGTGCGGCGAACGTTGCCCAAGCTGGTGCCCGGGTCGACCGCCCTAGTCATCGGCGTCGGAGGGCTCGGCGGCTTCGCCGTCCAGCTCCTGAAGGCGTTGAGCGCCGCCCGGATAGTCGCCGTCGACCGCTCCGCAGACCGGAGGCGGGCGGCCACGGCCCTCGGGGCCGACGAGGTGATCGACGGACGGGCAGGGAGAGAGGTGCGCGACCTCACCGGAGGGGAAGGGGCGGACGTCGTGCTCGACTTCGTCGGCGCCGACGACACCATGAAGCTCGCCGTGCGCTGCGCCGCTCCCATGGGCGCCATCGCCTTCGTCGGGGTCGGCGGCGGCACGGTGGCGGTGGGACAGGGCCTGCTGCCCGCCGGATGTGAGGTGTTCGCCCCGATGAGCTCCACGATCGGCGACCTCCAGGAGGTCATCGCCCTGGCCGAGGCCGAGGTGATCCGAGTGGACGCCGAGGTCTTCCCGTTCGAGCAGGCGCCCGAGGCCTACCGGCGCTTCCGGGCCGGGGAGGTCTCCGGCCGAGCGGTGGTCACGCCCAACGGCTGACGCCGTTACCCGGGGGCGGGCTCGAACTTGGCTGCTTCGTAGTCCCAGAAGGCGCGCAGGGCGGTGAGCCGCTCCCCGCCGTCGGTCCGGTAGGTGTAAACGCCTTCGACCACCACCCGGCTGCCGTCGGGGAAGGCGGTGGTGATGGTGCCCACGTTGGCGCACTCGTCGCCAGCGACATACGACTCACGGATGCGGAAGCTGATCCGGCCCTGGGAGACGATGTTGTCGTAGAAGGCGGCGATGGCGTCACGGCCGCGGTGCCCCTCACCCGAGGGATCGAGGGGGGAAGGGCCGATGGGATCCTGCACGATGGCGTCGTCGGTGAACAGGGCTAGCCACCCCTCGCGGTCGCCGGACTCCACCGCCCTCATCGACTGGATCGCCACCCGCCGGGCGGCTCGGTCGGGATACCCCTCCATGCCTTCCATCTGGTCCCCCGTTCCCCCCGCCGGATCGGTGCCGGCCCGCTCAAGGTAGCTCCCGAACAGGCCCACCCACCGGGGCCGGCGGCCTTGCCGTTCCGGTGAGCTGGACTCAGCCGAAGCCCTCGAGCATCGGTTGGGTGGCGGCATCCTCGGGCGGCGGATCGAGGAGGGCGGGACCGTCGTTGGACACCCGGTTCACCTGCGTCGACACCCGCCGAGCCACCAGCGTGCGGGCGGGTGACGGCCGCAGCAGCTCGGCCAGGTGCCAAGGCTGGCCGCCAGGGGCCTCCAGCCATTGCTGCCAGTCGCCCTCCTCCAGCACGACCGGCATCCGGTCATGGACGCCGGCGAGGTCCTCCCCGCCGTCGGTGGTGACGATGGCGACCGATGCCGGCGCGCCGTCCGCTCCGGGCGCCCACATCCCGGCGAGGCTCAACAGGTCACCGTCTGTCCGGCGAAAGTGGAACGGCTCCGAGCCCCGCGTCGAAGGTCTCCACTCGTAGAAACCGTCGGCCGGCACCACCACCCGAGACCAGCGCAACGCCGCCCGTCCGAGCAGGGTCTCGGCCCTGACGTTGATGAGCAGGCGGGCCGCGCCCGAAGGGTGCAATCCCCAGCGGGCTGCCTCCAGCCGGAGTTGACCCTCCGGAGGCTGGCGGACGACCCGCACCGCGTCGGTGGGGGCGACGTTCCACTTGGGCTGGGCCTCGGCCGTGTCCGAGGCCGGGCGGGCGCCGTAGCGTTCGACCAGGTCGGAGGTCGGAGAAGATGACTGGAAGCGCCCGCACATGGCCAGGTGAGACTACGCTCGGCTGAGGGGGTGCTCCGGACGGGGGGAGTCAGATGAGGAGACAGTCACCGCCGAACAACGAGTTCGAGCTGGGCGGCATCAATCACCTTGCCCTGGTCTGTCGCGACATGGAGCGAACGGTGGATTTCTATACCAACGTCCTCGGCATGCCGCTCATCAAGACCATCGAGCTCCCCTTCGGCATGGGCCAGCACTTCTTCTTCGACGCCGGCAACGGCGACGCCCTGGCCTTCTTCTGGTTCCCGAACGCCCCCGAGCCGGCTCCTGGAGTGGCCTCGCCCCGAACGCTGCCGAGCGGGGGCGAGCTGGTGACGGCCATCGGCTCCATGAACCATGTGGCCTTCGACGTTCCGGCCGAGCGGATCGACGAGTACCTCGAGAAGCTGCGGGCCCGAGGAGTCGAGGCGGCCGACATCATGAACCACGACGACAGCCCCATGGGTGTCAGCGAACACCCCCACGACGGCACCTTCGTGCGGTCGATCTACTTCTTCGATCCCGACGGGATCCTGCTGGAGTTCGCCGCCTGGACCCGGCCGCTAGGGGACGACGCCGTGCGTCACGCACCGGCCCGGTCGACCGGCAGCCAGCTGGCCGACATCCCCTAGCCCGGGCCACTGCTGGGAGGTGGCGTAGGTGTCTCAGCGCAACCAGATGCGCATGTCGGAACAAGAGGTGCGCCAGCTGCTGGAGCGCGGCCGCAAGGCGTACGTGACGACCAACGGTCACGACGGATGGCCCCACGTCGTACCGCTGTCCTATGACCTGTTGGAGGGCGACGTCGCTTTCTGGACCGACGGCGAGTCGCGCAAGGTCCGCAACCTGCGGGTGGACGACCGGGTGACCTGTCTGGTCGAGGAGGGCGACCGTCTCGACCAGTTCCGCGCCGTCCAGCTCCTCGGGCGAGCCCAGATCATCGACGACTACCAGTCGTCGGCCGACTTCGGCCGGAGCCTGTTCACCCGCTACTCCGACGGAGAGCTCGACCCGGCGGCGGAGGCCTACGCCGCCGTCCTGGCCCACCAGCGCGTCATCGTGCGGGTGAAGGCGGAGAAGGTCGTCTCGTGGGACCACCGCAAGGTGATGGTCGACCTGGGCGCCATCGGCAGCTGAGCGTGGCTCCGGAGTTCGTGTCGGCGCCGTCGCCGACGATGGGCCGCGCCGGTGCCGGCGGCAACCCTTGCCAGGGGCTGTGGCACGCACCGTCGGGCCGCCCCCGGGCCGCCTTCGTGGCCACTCACTACGAGGTCGACTTCTCCGAGCACTACCTGGCCGCCCCTCTGGCCGAGCGGGGCTACGGGTTCCTCGGGTGGAACACCCGCTACCGCGGCGTCGGGCACTACTTCTGCCTCGAGCAGGCGGTGGTCGACATCGGCGTGGGGGTGCGGTGGCTCCGAGAGGTGGCGGGGGTCGACACGGTCATCCTCCTTGGCAACTCGGGGGGCGCCTCGCTCATGAGCGCCTACCAGAGCCAGGCTCTCGAGCCGAACCTGACGCCCAGCCCCGGCTCCTACCTGCCCGACGCCGCCCTGTCCCTTCCCGCCGCCGACCTGTTCGTGTCGCTCAACGCCCACCCCGGACGGCCCGACGTGCTGACGGCGTGGCTGGACCCGTCGGTGACCGACGAGTCCGACCCTCTGTCGGTCGACGCCGGCCTCGACATGTACGACCGGGCCCACGGACCCCCCTACGACGAGGGTTTCGTGGCCCGTTACCGCCGCGCTCAGCAGGAGCGCAACCACCGCATCACCGCCTGGTGCCACGACCAGCTCGAGCGGCTGGCGGCGGCGGTGACCTACGACCGCATCTTCCCGGTCTTCCGCACCTGGGCCGACCTGCGCTTCCTCGACCTGGCCATCGACCCGTCCGACCGCCCGGTGGGCTGCTACTTCGGCGACCCGGCCGTGGCCAACCGGACACCTTTCGGCCTGGCCGCCAGCAACACGGTCCGGTCCTGGCTCTCCATGTGGAGCCTCACCGACTCGCAGTGCCGGGCCGAACCTCATCTGGCCCGCGTCACCCAACCGTCGCTGGTGGTCCAGTCGACCGGCGACCAGGGCTGCTACCCGTCCGACGCCCGGGCCATCCACGCCGCCCTGGCCGCGCCGGACAAGACGCTCGAGATGATCGCCGGCGATCACTACCTGCAACAACCGGCCGGGGCCCGCCAGGCGGCGGCCGACCTCATCGCCGGCTGGGCCGACAGCCGCTGCTGACCGCGCCGGCGCCTCCCCCGGGGCTCAGTGGTGGTGGCGGTGGGCCTGGTGGAGATGGTCGGACGCCAGGTGGGAGTGACCCACGCCGATCGGCAGGCCGACCCGCTCCTCGAGCCCGGGGAAGGGCCGCCGATAGGCGCAGGCGTCGCAGTTGGGAACCGCCTGTCCGGCCATCGCCTCGTCCACCCGCTCCAGCACGAGGGAGACCACCCCAGGCCCGACCCCCAGATGGCCGGCGAACACGACCGGAACTCCGGTCCGGTCCGAGAAGCGGCCGAAGTCTTCCTGCATCCGGTCGACGAGCAGCCCGGTGGCGATGAACCAGGCGAAGGCGGCCACCTGCTCGGCCCCCAACCGGCGCAGCTGCTCGAGGGCCTCGGGCACGCTCGGCCAGGTCACCCCGGAGAACCCGGTGGCGACCACGGACGTGGCGCACATGTCGGCCAGCAGGCGGCTGACCCGGTAGGCCTCGGCGTTGGCGTCGGGGTCGGAGCTGCCCCGGGCCAGCACGGCGAGCGGAAGGCCGCAGCCCCCGGCCTCCGCCAGCCGGGCCCGGGCCAACGTCAACAAGGTGTGGTCGGCGCCGAGAGGCCGGGCGTACACCAGGCGGGCGCCGGGGTGGTGGGCCCGGGCGGCGGCCACCACGGCGGGGACGTCGGATTTGGAGTGGCCGGCGGCGTGGAGCATCAACGGCGTCACCGCCACGCAGGATGCCCCGGCGCTCAGCACGTCGTCGATCACCGCGGCCGCCGGCGGGTCGCACAGCTCCAGGTAGCCCAGGCGGACCTCGACGCCGGGACGGGCCCGGGCGACGGAAGCGGCTAGGGCCTCCATCTCCTCGCGTCCGGCGGGGGAGCGCGATCCGTGGGCCACCAGGACGACGGCGTCGGGGGCGGCGACGGGCACCTCAGCCATCGGAGTCCCCTTCGCGTGCCGCGATGCGGGCGATGGCGTTGAAGGCGGCGGCGGCCACGGCCGAGCCTCCCTTCTCCCCCCGGTTGCTGACCGACGGAAGGCCGCTGGCCCGCAACGCTTCTTTCGACTCGGCGGCGCCCACGAACCCGACCGGCATACCGACGACGAGAGCCGGTCGCACCCTGCCGGACCCGGCCAGCTCGACCAGCTCGAACAAGGCCGTGGGCGCGCAGCCGATGACGAAGATCGCCCCATCGGGGTGCTCGGCGGCTGCCGCCCTGATTGCCGCGGCGCTGCGGGTCGGTCGGGCGCCCGGGCCGACCCGATCGAGGTAGCAGCCCGCCGGGGCCCCGGTGATGCCCGATGCCACCATCTCCACGTCGGCGACCACCGGCGCGCCGTCTTGCAGGGCCCGCACGGCCGCGGCGAGGGCGGCCTCGTCCGTGACGGTCGTGGTGGCGTATTCGACGTCGGCGCTGGCGTGGATGATCCGCGCCACCACCGCCCGCGACAGCGGCGGCAGGCCGGACAGGTCGACGCGCCCGGCCAGGATCCGGTAGCTCTCCTCTTCGATCGGGTGGATCACGCGGTGACCTCCAGGGCGTCGCGGGGGCAAACCTCCACACAGGCGAGGCAGGTGGTGCACCGGGTCGCGTCGACCGCCGGGTGGCCGGGCGCCGGTTGCAGAGCCCGCTCCGGGCAGGTCGGTAGGCACACCCCGCAGGCCGTGCACAACCGGGCGAGGACGGTCACGGGCACCGTCGGTACCCCCGGGGCGTCACCATGCGGCCGGCGACGGTCGTAGTGGTGCTCGAGCCCACGACCACACAGCTGGTCATGCCGACGAGCGACGGGTCGAAGGCGTCGAGGGTGGTGCGGGTCACCTGCTGGCCCGGCCGGTAGGCGTCGGTCACCACACCGACCGGTGTCGTGGGGGGCCGGTGCCGGCGCAGGATGTCGATGGCCGCCCCCAGCTGCCAGTGTCGCCCGGCCGAGCGCGGGTTGTAGAAGACCACCACCAGGTCGGCCTCGGCCGCCGCCGTCACCCGCCGTTCGATCACCTCCCACGGGGTCAGCAGATCCGACAGGCTGACGACGGCGTGGTCGTGGCCGAGCGGCGCCCCGAGGAGCGACGCGGCGGCCAGCCCGGCGGTGATGCCCGGCACCACCTCGATCTCGACCTCGGGCGACGCCAGTTCGACGACCAGGGAAGCCATGGCGTACACGCCGGCGTCCCCTGAGCACACGAGGGCCACCCGCCGGCCGGTGGCGGCCTCCTCCAGGGCCCGTCTCGCCCTTTGGACCTCGTCCCCGATGGGTGACGACTCGACCCGCTGGGAGGCGGTGAGCAGGTCCGTCGCCTGGTCCAGGTAGGCCCGGTAGCCGATGACCACCTCGGCCCCGCGGACCGCGGCGGCCGCCGCCGGGGTGCGATGGGCGATATCCCCCGGCCCCAGACCCACGATCGACAGTCGCCCGACGGGGCGCCGCCGGCGGGCGATGGCGACGGTCGCCGTCGCCGACTTCCGCTTGGGCGCGACCAACGCCGAGCCGGGCCCGGCGCCGAGGATGGCGGCGGCCTCGGCCACGGCGGAGGTGCCGACGGCGGCCCGCACGGCCGGGCTCGGGTTGGGGACGGCCACTCCGTCCAGCTCCGCGGCAGGGAAGCTCACCACGGGGAGCCCGAGCCCGGTGAGGGCCGGGTGGTCCGCTCGCCGGTCGATCGTCGCCACCGTCGCCACGCTGGCCGGGGCCAGGGCGGACTCGCGCAGGGTGTCGGTCAGCAGCGTCCGCACTTCGTCCGGCGTGGCGTCGGTCGAGCAGCCGATCCCCGCTACCAGCGAAGGAGGGTGGAGCACGACCGTGCCCGGCTCGCCGGCCAGCACCGTGTCGGCGACGATCACCCGCTCCGGGCCCGTCCCCTGGGCCAGCTCGGCCGGCGGCGGCCAGCCCGGCACCCGGACCTCCACCGTCGGGGGCCGGCCGGCGAGCAGGGCCCCGCTCACGCCGGCGACGTCGCCGGACGCCACGTACCCGGGAAGCAGGTCGAGGGCCGGGCAACCCACGGCGTCGGTCGCCGTGGTGATCACCGGTTCCGCCCCGAGAAGGGCGGCGACCTCCCGGGCCAGGGCGTTGGCGCCCGCCCCGTGGCCTCCGCACAGAGCCACGGCGTGGCGGCCGACCTCGTCCACGCAGACCACGGCCGGGTCGCGGTCCTTGGACGTCAGCAGGGGAGCGACGATGCGCACGGCGGCGCCGGTCGCCAGCATGAGCACCAACCCCTCGACCTCGGGCCACAGGCGGCGGATCGTCTCCGCCGCCGAGCCGTGGAGGCTCTCGTAGGGCAGCCGCTCGGCGAGCTGACGCCCCCGGTCGGTGACCGACACCGAAACGACCCTCACTCGTCGGGTCCCCATGCCACGAAGACGGGGTTGTCGGCCGCCAGCCGGATGCCTCCATCCGGCAGGTGCTCGCCGCGTGACACCGCCACCTGGACGACGTGGCCGAGACTGTGGGCGGCCGCGGCGGCCCGGTCCACGGCGGCGTAGGTGGCGACGATCCGCCCGCCGGGACGGAGCCGGGCCAGCGCCGCCTCCAGTACGACCACGCCGCCCCCCCCGACGAACACCCGGTCCGGGTCGGGCAGGCCGGCCAGGCCGGCCGGCGCCTCGGCGTTCACCACCCGCACCGACGCCCCGTGGGCCGAGGCGTTCCTGCCGGCCCGCTCCGCCTGTTGGCGATCACGCTCGACGGCGTAGACCTCCAGGCCGGGCGCCAGACGGGACGCTTCGATGGCGACGCTGCCGCTGCCCGCCCCCACGTCCCACAGAACACCGGTCGGGGGCAGGCCGAGCTTGCCCAGGGCCACCGCGCGCACCTCCGCCTTGGTGATCATCGACGACCGGTGCTCGAAGCGGTCGACCGGAAGGCCCCACGCCAGGGTCGGGCCGCCGGCGACGGGCTCGGATCCGAGCAGGAGCACCACCGACAGCGGGTCCCACCCACCGGCCGCCAATTCGTCGAGATCAGCGTCGGTGACCGACTCGTCGTCCGCACCCAGGCGGGAGCACACGACGACGCGATGTCCGGGCCCCCCGGCCGTCACCAGCGCCTTCCCCAGCGCCTCGGGAGGGTTGTCGGGCGACGTCAGCACGGCCACCTTCGCCGCAGTCGCCGCCCGGTTGACGGCGTCGTCGAGCGGACGCCCGTGAGCCGACACCACGACGGCGTCGTCCCACGGCAGACCCACTCGGGCGAAGGCCGCCGCCACCGCCGACACCGCCGGGTGCACCTCGAGGCGCTCGGGGCCCAGCCGGGACGCCAGGGGGCGGAGGAAACCGAAGAAGCCGGGGTCTCCGGAGGCCAGCACACAGACCACCCCGTCCTCGGCCTCGATCGTGTCGAGGGCGGCACCGACGTCAGCGCCGATCACCGCCGTGCGTGACCCGGGCGGCGCCAGACGGTCGAGGTGGCGCCGGCCGCCGACCACGAGGTCGCAGCGGGCGACGAGAGGGGCGAGGGAACTGGGTATGCGGCCGTCGTCGCACGAGACACCGATGACAACGACCCGCTCAGGCACTGGCGACCACTTCCTCGCCCTCGAAGTCGACCATGTGCACCTCGACGGCCAGGCGGCCGCCGGCGTGGGACACGCAGGCGGCGCGGGCGCGCCGGCACAGCTCTTGGAGAGACTCGACGTGGCCGGTCTCCATGCACACCTCGAAGAAGTGCCGGGCGGTGTTGGTGGCGGTGGCGGCCTCCACCACAGGGCGGGGCGCGCCAGAGGCGCGGGCCACCTCGTCGAGCAGGGAGGAGTCGACCTCGGACCGGTGGAAGTGGGTCATCATCACCCCGGCGGCCAGCTTCGAGATCTTGCCGGCCATACCGACGAACACGGCCCGCTCCATACCGGCGGCGGCGGCCCGCCGCAGGGCGATGCCGGTGAAGTCCCCGACCTCCACGAAGCACACGGGCGGAAGGTCGGACCGGAGCCGGAACGCCGCCTTCTCCGAGCGGTGCCCGGTCGCCAACACCATCGTGTGCTGTCCCTGGGCGGCGGCCACGTCCACCTGCTGCACCACCGACGCCCGGTAGGCCGCCGTGGAGAAGGGCCGCACGACGCCGGTGGTCCCGAGCAGCGAGATGCCCCCCACGATTCCCAGCCGCTCGTTGGTGGTCTCGGCGGCCATGGCCTCCCCGCCGGGCACGGAGAACGTGACGGTCAGCGGCCGGTCGGTCACCTCGGCGAGGGCGGCGAGGATCATGCGCCGGGGCACGGGGTTGATGGCCGGAGCCCCCACCGGCAGGCCGAGGCCCGGCAGGGTGATCACCCCCACGCCGGGTCCGGCCAGCAGTTGCGTCGACCCTGGTGCCGGCGCCACCTCGGCGGTTATGCGAGCGCCGTTGGTGCAGTCGGGGTCGTCGCCGGCGTCCTTGACCACCGCGCAGCGGTGGGCGGCCTCGGCCTCCACCGCGAAGCTGACCCGGCGGCCAGACGGAAGCGCCACCTCGATCCGGGACGGCGGTTCGCCCGTCACCAGCCACTGGGCCGCCGCCTTGGCCGCCGCCGACGCGCAGGTTCCGGTGGTCCACCCGGTGCGCAGCCCGCGCCGGCGGGCCGCCACCACCTCGCTCAGCGCCGGCTCCGAGGTGCGCACCCGGGGGCCCATCAGGCCGGGCGCCCGGCGGTGGTGCCCGGCAGGGAACGGCGGCGGAACTGGTGGGCGAAGGCAGGGGAGTAGAGGTGGCTGCGGTTGGCCGCGCCCTGCAGGGCGGGGCCGACGAGGACCAGCACGGTCGTGCGGGCGCCGGTCCGGGCCAGCGTCTCGGCCAGTTGCCCCACCGTGGTGGGGACCACCATCTCGTCGGGCCACGAGGCACGAACGACGACGGCGGCCGGGGTGTCGGGGCCGTAGGCGGACCCCTCTCCGAGCAGCTCGGCCTGGAGTTCGGCCGGTCGGGCCGCGGAGAGGAAGACGGCCATGGTCGCGCCGAGGGCGGCGAAGGCGGCGACGGACTCGCGCTCGGGCATGCTGGCCGCGGTGCGCCCCGCCAGGCGGGTCATGACCACGCTCTGGGCGACCCGGGGGATGGTCAGCTCACGACCGACCGCGGCGGCGGCGGCAGCCAACGAGCTGACGCCCGGGACGATCTCGAAATCGCGCTCCTGGGCGACGCACCAGTCGATCTGCTCCTGGATGGCGCCGTAGACCGAGGGGTCGCCCGAGTGGAGGCGGACTATGGCTGCGTCGGGGTGGGACGCGTACACGGCGAGCACGTCCTCGAGGGTCATCGTCTTCGAGTCGTGGATTTCGGCGTTCCCGCCGGCGTGGGCCAGCACCGCCTCCGGCACCAGGGACGACGCCCAGATGACCACGTCCGCCGCGGCCAGACGGTCGCGCCCGCGCAGGGTGATGAGATCGGGCGCCCCGGGTCCGGCGCCGACGAAGGAGATCACGACGGCGCCTCGCGGCGGGGAGGCACCAGCACGCAGGCCAGATAGGCGGCGGGCGACGAGGTGGCGTCGGCCACCGGCCCCACCTGTTCGCCCGGCAGGCCCAGCAGCTCACCGAACACGGCCCCCTCCAGGCGGCCGGCGGCGTCGAGCCGGGCTGCCAGCGCCGGCAGGTGCCGACCGCCCTTGTAGACCACGATGGCCGCCTCGGGGTCGGCCAGCGGAACCTCGAGGACCTCGGGGCCGTCCACCGCGCTCACCAGATGCAACCGCTCCGACCCGTCGAGCACCACCGTGCCCGATGTCGACGCCAACGCCTGAAAGGCCATGATGCCGGGCACGGTCTCCACGGGCGTCTGCGGGCGGCGCCGCTGCACGAGGGCGGCGAGGTGGTGGAAGGTGCTGTAGACGTTGGGGTCGCCGAGGGTCACGAAGGCGACCCTCTCACCCTCCTCGAGGCAGGCCACCACCCGGTCGGCCGCCTGCTCGTGAGCGGCCCGACGGGCCCCGTCGTCGCGCACGATGGCGAACACCAGTCGTTCGACGACAACGTCCGGCGCCGCCTGGCGCACGATCGACTCGGCACGGCCGACGGCGTCCACCGCCATCGTGGGACCGAACACGCGGTCGGCCCCCCGTAGGGCGGCCAGCGCCTTGAGGGTGAGCAGCTCGGGATCGCCGGGGCCGACCCCGACGCCCACCAGGGACGGGCGCAACTCCGAACTCCCTCAGAACGCGTGTGGTGATGCCGCGGCCGGTGACCTGGCTCCCGGATCGGCGCTCACCCCGCCTTCCCGGGCGGGGCCCGGTGGCATTCGGGGGTCACTCCCCGGTCACAGTGGCAGGGCCGCTCCGGACTTGCGCCGGCTTCCCGTGCACCGCGGCGTCTCCGACCCTATCGCGAGGCGCCGCCGCCGAGGCCACGAACCGGGCGGCCGGGGACGGGTCCCCGCCGAGGTGAAGGTGAAGGTAGGAGGCGAGGAGGCGCCGGTCGGCGAACCCGCCGGCGCCCGTCCCGTGCCGGCCCCGCAGGACGAGGGCGTCGCCGGCCGGGCTCACCTCGGAGTAGTGGAACTCGTGGCCCCGCAGGGTGGCCCCGGCGGGGGCCAGGGGACAGTCGGTCCGCAACGTCGCCGTGCGGTAACCGAGGGTCAGCCGGCCGCTCATCCGGCCGTCGGCCGGCACCACCCCGGCCAGCGCCCTGCCGTCGAGGGACCGGGCCAGCCATAGAAGCCCGCCGCACTCGGCCCACGCCACCGTCCCCCCGGTCAGCCGCCGGCGCACGTCCTCGAGCAGCGTCACGTTGTCGGCCAGCTGGGCCGAGTAGACCTCGGGGAACCCCCCGCCGACGTACACGCCGCCGACGTCCGGGGGCAGGTGGGCATCGGACAGAGGGTCGAAGGGCGCCAGCTCGGCGCCGGCCGCCTCGAGGGCCTCGAGGTTGTCGGGGTAGACGAAGCTGAACGCCGGCCCGGCCGCCACCGCCACCCGGACCTGGGCGACCGGCTCGGGCAGGGCCGGCGCCGGCACCGGCCGGTCGGGGGCCGACCGGGCCAGGGCCACCACCCCTTCGAGGTCGATGCCGCCCGCCACCACCGCCGCCAGCGATTTGACGGAGCGGCGAACGGCGTCGGGTTGCTCGACCACCGGCACCAGCCCGAGGTGTCGGTCGCGCCACGTCAGGGCGTCGTCGCGTCGTAGCACGCCGAGGACCGGAACGCCGAGGGGGGCGAGCGCCTCGCGCAGCAGGTCGGCGTGGCCGGCGCTGCCCACCCGGTTGAGCACGACACCGGCCAGGCGAACGTCGGATTCGAAGGTGGCGTACCCGTGGACGACGGCGGCGACCGAGCGGCTCATCGCCGAGGCGTCGACCACCAGAACGACCGGGGCGTCGATCAGGCGGGCGACCGAGGCGGTGCTGGCATCGGGGCCGCCGCCGGACGCCCCGTCGAACAGGCCCATCACCCCTTCCACCACCAGCACGTCGGCCCCCGCCGCGGCCCGGCCGGCGAGGCCGGCGATGGCCTCCTCCCCGCAGATCCAGCTGTCGAGGTTGCGTCCGGGCCGGCCCGTCGCCATGGCGTGGTATCCGGGGTCGATGAAGTCGGGCCCCACCTTGGCCGCCGCCACCCGCAGGCCGCGCCGGCGCAGCGCCGCCATGATCCCGGTGGCGACCGTCGTCTTGCCGACCCCGGAGGCGACGCCGGCGACGACGATGCGGGGGCCGAGAACGGTGGTCAGTACTCGATTCCCTTGATCGCCTTGATGCCGCGCTCGTAGGCGTGCTTCACGACCCGCATCTCGGTGACGGTGTCGGCCAGCTCGACCAGCTCGGCGGGGGCGTCACGGCCGGTAACCACCACGTTGGTCTTGGGGGACCGCTCCGTGATGCCGGCCACGATCTCGGCGACCGGTACCCACCCGTACTTGGCCGCGTAGGTCAGCTCGTCGAGGATCAACAGCTGGTACTGGCCCGACGCCAGCTTCTGGCGGGCCACCTCCCACGCGTGGCGTCCCTTGGCGGCGGTCTCGTCGAGATCGGTCGACTCCCAGGTGAAGCCGTCGCCCAGGGTGTGCCACTCGATGCCGAGATGGTCGGCGAGCTTGCGCTCGCCGGTCTTCCACTTGCCGCCCTTCACGAACTGGACAACGGCGACGTTCCACCCCCGGGCCCAGCCTCGGGCCATCACCCCGAAGGCGGCCGAGGACTTGCCCTTGCCGTGGCCGGTGTTGACGAGGACGACCGACTCGGCTCGTGTCATGGCCGGGGAGGGTATCCCCGCCGGCGGGGGAGGGACCGGGGGCGTAGAGTGCGATCCGCAGCGCAGGGAACCCGGTGTGAGTCCGGGGCTGTCCCGCAACTGTGACCGGGGAGCCGATCCCAAGCAACGGCCACGGCCCGTGAGGGCGGGAAGGCCGGGGGAGGCGTCGATCCGGAAGCCAGGAGACCTGCCTGCCCGAGGAGCACTCGGCGACGCGAGGACGACCATGCAGCCCGACATCCGCTTGAGGCGTGAAGGCGACCGCAACCTTCCGGTTCTGGTCTGGCGGTGGCCCCAGCCGATGCGGTCGGTGGCCAGCACCCCTCACGGCGGGGGCATCGGGCCCCGCCGCTGGGTCGTCAACGCCCAGGTCCCCCCGGCCTACGCCCGGCGCGACCCTGACCACCATCTGGCCAAACTCGGGGTGTCGCTGGGCCTGCCCGGTCGGGGGGTCGGCATGCTCACCGCCGCCGACGTGCGGGCCCACCGCACCGGCGTCGACGACGGAGTAGAGGTCGTCGCCACCGTCGGCCTGGGCCAGCCGATCATGGCGGCCGCACCCGAGCCGCAGCGGGCGCCCGTCTTCGCCGGCACCATCAACGTCGTCGCCGTCCTTCCCCAACGCCTCTCCGACGCCGCCCTGGTG
The DNA here is from genome assembly GCA_021325435.1 of Actinomycetota bacterium. Taxonomy (GTDB): domain Bacteria; phylum Actinomycetota; class Acidimicrobiia; order Acidimicrobiales; family JAJPHE01; genus JAJPHE01. The sequence continues at coordinate 33,013 of JAJPHE010000044.1, forward strand.
AACGCGGTGGCCACCGCCACCGAGGCCAAGGTTCAAGCCCTCCTCGACGCGGGCGTCGTCGCCACCGGCACCGCCACCGACGCCGTGTGCATCCTGTGCCCGGAGGAGGGTGCCCCCGCTGATTTCGGGGGTCCCCGCTCGCGGTGGGGGAGCCGCCTCGCCCGGGCGGTCCACGCCGCCGTGCTGTCCGGCGCGGGCCGGGCGTGATCACCCTCGTGATCGGAGGGGCGCGCTCCGGCAAGTCGGAGGTGGCGGAGCGGCTGGCCGCCCGCTCCGGCGACCCGGTCACCTACGTGGCGACCGGCGTCGCCACCGACCCGGACATGGAGGACAGGATCGCCGCCCATCGTCGCCGGCGGCCGGCATCGTGGCGGACGGTGGAGTGCGGGGCCGAGCTGCCTGCCGTCCTGCGTCAGACGAGGGGAACCGTGCTGGTCGACGCCCTCGGCACCTGGCTGGCCGGCCTCGACGCTTTTCGGGCCGACACCGACGCGGTGTGCTCCGCCCTGGCGGACCGGGCCGAGCCGACGTTCGTGGTGACCGAGGAGGTCGGCCTCGGGGTGCATCCCTCCACCGAGCCCGGTCGTCGCTTCCGCGACGCTCTGGGGGATCTCAACCGGGCGGTGGCCGCCGTGGCCGACGAGGTCCTCCTGGTGGTGGCCGGTCGGGTCCTGCCTCTGGGACGCCCGGATGTATGAGGCGGTGTCCTTTCTCACCGCCGTCGGGGGCGCCCGCCGGCCGGGCCCCCGCGCCTTGCCCTGGTTTCCGGCGGTCGGAGCGGGGCTGGGCCTGATCCTCGGCGGGGCCTGGTGGGTGGCCGGGCGTTGGTGGCCGGCCGCCGTCGCCGCCGCCCTGGTGGTGGCGGCCGACCTCGGCGTCACCGGTCTGCTCCATCTCGACGGCCTGGTCGACGCGTCCGACGGCCTGCTGCCCCACCTCACCCGCCAGCGCCGCCTCGAGGTCATGCGCCGCCCGGACGCAGGGGCCTTCGGCGTCGGCGTGGCTGTGGTCGTCCTCTTGGCCCGCTGGGCGGCGATCGCGTCCCTGCGCCCGGCGCCGCTGCTGCTCGGCGCCTTGTGGTGCGTGTCGCGCTCGGCCATGGCGGTGACCGTGGCCCGGGTGCCCTACGCCCGAGACGTCGGGTTGGCCAGTGCCTTCCGCCCCGGTGGCCGTCGGGGGACGGTCATCATCGGAGCCGGCGCCGTGGCTGCCTCGGCCGGGGTGGCGGCGGTGTGGTCCGTGCCGGCCGGCCCGGCCGCGGTGGCCGCCGCCGCCGTCGGCTTCGGTGCGGTGGTGGCCCTGGCCTGGCGGCGGGTGGGCGGGTTCACCGGGGACGTGCTGGGAGCCGCCGGCCTGCTGGCCGAGACGGTCGGGCTGATCACGGCGGCGGCCCGCTGGTGAGGCGGCGTCCTCTTGCCGCCGCCGCCGGCCTGGTGGCCGACATGGCCCTGGGGGAGCCGCCGGTCCGGCCCCATCCGGTGTCGGTCTTCGGCGCGTGGATGAGAATGGTCGAGGGACGGATCTACCGCGATCGGCGGTCGGCCGGTGTCGCGCACGCCTGCGTGGGTGTGGCGACCGGAGCCGCCGCCGGCGCCCTGCTGCACTCCACCGCCGCGTCCACCTACCTGGCCGTAGCCCAGCACGAGCTGACCCGGGCGGCGGCGGGCGTGCGCGACTCGCTCGTCGCCGGGGACATAGTCGAGGCCCGCCGCCGGCTGCCAGCCCTGGTGGGCCGCGACGTCGACGACCTGGACGACAAGGAGGTCGCCCGGGCCGTGGTGGAGTCGGTGGCGGAGAACTGCGTGGACGCCGTGGTCGCTCCGGTGTTGTGGGCAGCGGTGGGAGGCGCGCCGGCCGTACTCGCCTATCGGGCCGCCAACACCCTCGACTCCACCGTAGGCCATCGCAGTCCCCGGTACCGGCGCTACGGGTGGGCCAGCGCCCGGCTGGATGATGCGGCCAACTTCGTCCCCGCCCGCCTCACCGCCGCCCTCGTCATGACCGTCCGTCCCCGTTGCGCCGGCGCCGTCTGGCGGGCGACTCGAGGCGACGCCCGGGCCCATCCGTCCCCCAACGCCGGCGTGGCCGAGGCGGCCTACGCCGCCGCCCTCGGGCTGAGACTCGGTGGCCCCAACCGCTACCAGGGCCGGTTGGAGGTGCGTCCGTCACTCGGGGATGGGCGCCCGCCGGAGCCAGGCGACATCGACCGGGCCGTGGCCCTATGCCGAGACGTGAGCGTCCTGTTGGCCGCGCTCCTCGCTGCCTCGGGGGTGCTCGGTTGACCGGCGCCGCAGCGCAGCGGTCGGCGCCCCCGCCCGGTCCCCACGGAGGGGACGGAGCGCGGGTGGCGGCCGCCCTCGGCGTCGATCCCCGCACCGTGCTCGACCTGTCGGCCAGCCTGAACCCGCTGGCGCCGGACCCGGCGACCGTGGTGGGCCGGCATCTCGACGCCACCCACCGCTACCCCGACCCGACGTCCGCCACCGCCGCTCTGGCCGACGCCATAGGAGTCGCCCCGAACCGTCTCGTCCTCACCAACGGGGGCGCCGAGGCCATCGCGCTGCTGGCCGCCGAGATCGGCGGGTCGGTCACCGAGCCGGAGTTCTCCCTGCACCCCCGGGGGTCGGGGCCACGGTGGCGGTCCAACCCCCACAACCCCACCGGCCGGCTGAGCGACGCCGACGAGACCGCCGGCGTCTGGGACGAGGCGTTCTTCCCGCTGGCGACCGGGCGGTGGACCCGGGGCGACGAGGGCGTCCCGGTGGTTGGCTCGTTGACCAAGCTGTTCGCCTGCCCCGGCTTACGACTCGGATACCTGATCGCCGACCCGGCCCTCGCCGCCGCGGTGCGGCGGCGCCAGGCCCATTGGTCGGTCAACGGGATGGCGGTGGCCGCCCTACCGGATTTCCTGAAGTCGGCCGACCTGGTGGGCTGGGCGGCCGGCATCGCCGACCTGCGGGGTCGGCTCGTCGAGCTGCTCTCGGCCCACGGGCTCGACCCGCTGCCGTCGGACGCCAACTTCGTCCTGTGCCGTCACGCCGCCGGCCTACGCGACCGTCTGATACCCCACAGGGTCGTGGTGCGCGACTGCGCATCGTTCGGGCTGCCCGGTCACGCCCGGGTGGCGGTGCCCGACGAGGGCGGGCTCGAGCGGCTCTCGGCCGCGCTGGAACGGAGCGGGTCGTGAAAGGCGGCCTCATGGTCTGCGGCACGGCCAGCGACGTGGGGAAGAGCCACGTCGTCACCGGACTGTGCCGGGCCCTGGCCCGCCGCGGAATCAAGGTGGCGCCCTTCAAGGCGCAGAACATGGCGCTCAACTCCTACGTCACCCCGGCCGGCTGCGAGATCGGCCGGGCTCAAGGTGTGCAGGCCCTCGCCGCCGGAGTCGAGCCGGAGGTCGGCATGAACCCGATCCTGCTCAAGCCGACCAGCGAGCGCACCAGCCAGGTGGTGTTGAACGGCCGCCCCCTCGGCCACTTCAGCGCGGCGGAGTACCAGCGCATGAAGCCGGGCCTGCTGGACGAGGTCCTCACCGCCCTCGAAGACCTCCGGGCCCGCTTCGACGTCGTGATCGCCGAAGGGGCCGGCAGCCCCGCCGAGATCAACCTGGTCGACCATGACATCGTCAACCTGCGGGTGGCCCACGAGGCGGGCCTGCCCGCGGTGATCGTCGGCGACATCGACCGGGGTGGCGTATTCGCCGCCCTGTACGGGACGTTCGCCCTCGTGCCCGACGCCTACCGACCACTGGTGCGCGGCTTCATCATCAACAAGTTCCGCGGTGACCCCGCCCTATTGGGCGACGGCCTCGCCGACCTGCAGCGACGCTGCGGTGTCCCCACCCTCGGGGTGCTGCCCTGGATCCACGACGTGGCCCTCGACGCCGAGGACTCCCTGGCCCTTGCCGGCCCCCGACCCCGGGCGGCGTCGGCTCCGATCGCTGACCAGGTAGACGTGGCCGCCGTCCGCTTCCCGCGCCTTTCCAACTTCACCGATCTCGACGCCCTCGCCATCGAGCCCGGCGTGTCGGTCCGCCTGGTCGAGCACGCCGCCGCCGTCGGAGACCCCGACCTCATCGTGCTCCCCGGCACCAAGGCCACCGTCGCCGACCTCGACTGGCTACGGGCCAAGAGCCTGCACCGCGTCATCGAGGAGCGCCGGCGGGCCGGGGCCACCGTGCTCGGTGTCTGCGGCGGCTACCAGATGCTCGGCCGGGTCATCGTCGATGACGTGGAGTCCTGCCGGGGCGAGGTCGACGCCCTCGGCTGGCTGGACGCCCGGACCCGGTTCGAGCCCGAGAAGCTGACCCGTCAGCGCCGGGGCGTCGCCCTCGGGTGGCGGGTGTCTGGCTACGAGATCCGTCACGGGCGCACGGAGCGCGGCGCCCGGGCCCGACCGTGGGTCCAGCTCGACGATGCCTACGGGGCCGACCAGGAGGGCGCAGCCCAGGATGGAGGCGCGGAGGAGGGGCCGGTCCTCGGGACCAGCCTGCACGGAATGTTCGAGGAGGACGGCTTCCGGGGCGCCTTCCTGGCCGAGGTGGCCGGCCGCCGAGGAAAGCGGTTCGTCCCCGCCGGCGTCTCCTTCGCCTCGGCGCGCGACCTGCAGTTCGATCGCCTGGCCGATTTGATCGAGTCGCACCTCGACATGGACGCGCTGGAGATCATCATCTCCGGGGAGCCGGCTCGATGATCCTGTTCCTGTCCAACGCCGACACCGACCTCCTGGCGGTGCGCTCGGTGCTCGAGGGGCTGCCCGACGGATTTCCGCCGGTTGGGGCGGCCAACCCCGCCAGCCTGCCGGGCGCGCCCGCCCTGCACGGGGTCCAGGTGGTGTTGGTGCGCCTCCTGGGAGGGCGGCGGGCTTGGGAGGGGCAGTTCGACGAGCTTCGACGCCGCTGCGTCGCCGCCGGGGTGCCGCTCCTCGCCTTCGCGGGAGAGGCGGCCCCCGACGCCGAGCTGACCGCCTTCTCGACGGCGCCGGCGGCCACGGTCGGACAGGCCTTCGAGTACCTGGTCCATGGGGGTCTGGCCAACGTCGAGGGCTTGCTCCGCTTCGTGTCCGACACCGTGCTCATGACCGGGTTCGGTTTCGACCCCCCCGAGCCGGTGCCGGCCTACGGGGTCTTCGGCGGGCGATCACGGCACGCCGACCGTCCGACGGTGGGCATCGTCTTTTACCGGGCCCACCTCCTGTCGGGTAACACCCAGTTCGTTGACGACCTCGCCGACGCCATAGAGGCCCGGGGTGGCAACGCCCTGCCGGTGTTCTGCTACTCGCTGCGACCGGGCCCGGACGGGAAGGCCGAAGCGGTGGAGTTGCTGCGGGCCGCCGGCGTGGACGCGGTGGTCACGACCGTGCTGGCCATGGGCTCCACCCGCGGCGACCAGTGGGATGCTTCGGGTCTGGCCGAGTTGGGGGTGCCCGTCGTCCAGGCGGTGGCGTCCACCCGATCCCGACAGTCCTGGGAGGACAACGACGCCGGGCTGGGCCCGATGGACGTGGCCATGTCAGTGGCCATCCCCGAGTTCGACGGTCGGGTCATCTCGGTGCCGTTCTCGTTCAAGGAGGTGGTGGACGACGGCGACTCGCTCGGCAGCCCGGTCACCGCCTACCGCACCGTTCCCGATCGGGTGGCCCGGGTGGCCGGAACCGCGGTCAGGCTGGCGGCCCTGGCCGGCGTGACGCCCGCCGAGCGCAAGGTGGCGGTGGTCCTGTCGGCCTATCCGACCAAGCGCAGCCGGATGGGCAACGCCGTCGCCCTCGATACCCCCGCCAGCGTCATCGAGTTGTTGCGGTCCCTGCGCGCCGCCGGATACCGGGTCGACCGCATCCCCGACGACGGGGACGCCCTCATGGACGAGCTGGCCCGAACCCTGGTGTACGACCGCGAGTCCCTGACCGCACCCCAACTGGCCAGCGCGGCGGGCCGGTGGTCGGCAGCCGCCTACCGGAGCTGGTTCGAGTCCCTACCCGCCGGCCTCGCCGACTCGGTGCGCGACTCCTGGGGTGAGGCGCCGGGCGCGGTGTACGTGGACAGCGGAGACCTGGTGTTCCCCGGCATCGACCTCGGCGGCGTGCTGGTCGCCGTCCAGCCCCCCCGTGGCTTCGGCGAGAACCCCATCGCCGTCTACCACTCGCCGGACCTGCCGCCCACCCACCATTACCTCGCCTTCTACCGATGGCTCGACCAGGAGTGGGGGGCCCACGCCGTCGTGCACGCCGGCAAGCACGGCACCCTCGAATGGCTGCCCGGCAAGGGGGTCGGGCTGTCGGCCGACTGTGCCCCCGACGCCGCCCTGGGCGACCTGCCGTTCGTCTATCCGTTCGTGGTCAACGACCCCGGCGAGGGCACCCAAGCCAAGCGGCGGGCGCACGCCGTGGTGGTCGACCATCTGCTGCCGCCGATGACGCGGGCCGACACCTACGACGACCTGGCCCGGCTCGAGTCGCTCCTCGACGAGCACGCCCGGATCGCCGCGCTGGACCCGTCCAAGCTGCCGGCTGTCCGGGCCCAGGTCTGGGACCTGCTGGTGGAAGCGGAGATCCACCGCGACCTCGGTGTCGAAGACGCTCCCGAGGGCGACGCCTTCGACGAGCTCGTCCTGCATGTCGACGGGTACCTGTGCGAGCTGAAGGACGCCCAGATCCGCGGCGGGCTCCACGTGTTGGGCCAGAGCCCGGCGGGGGAGGCCGAGGTCGACCTGGTGCTCGCCATCACCCGTCTGCCCCAGGCCGGGGTGCCCTCGCTCAGGGCGCAGCTGCCGCCCGGCGCAACCCGCGTCGAGGTGGACCGGGTGGAAGAAGCCAACCGCCGGACACTCGCCGGCCTGCAGGCCGCCGGGTGGCGCTACGAGGGGGACGACCCGACCCTGCGGTGGGTCTGCGACCGGCTGATCCCTTCCTTGCGCCGCACTCCCGACGAGATCGGCAACGTCCTCGCCGCCCTGGACGGGCGCTACGTCCCGTCGGGGCCGAGCGGAGCGCCGACCCGGGGCATGGCCCACGTGCTGCCGACCGGGCGCAACTTCTACTCGGTCGACCCGAAGGCGGTCCCTTCGCCGCTGGCGTGGGAGGTGGGCTGCCGCCTGGCCGACCAGCTGGTCGAGCGCCACTGGCGCGAGGAAGGCCGGCTGCCCCGCTGCGTCGGGTTGGTGGTGTGGGGAACCTCGGCCATGCGCACCATGGGAGACGACGTGGCCGAGGCCCTGGCCCTGATCGGGGTGCGCCCCGTGTGGCAGGAGGAGTCGGCCCGGGTCGTCGGTGTCGAGCTCATCTCCGAGGATGACCTGGGCCGACCCCGGGTCGACGTGACCCTGCGGATATCCGGGTTCTTCCGCGACGCCTTCCCCCACGTCGTCTCCCTGCTCGACGAGGCGTTCGCCCTGGCCGGCTTCGGCGACGACCCCCGGATCTTCGGGGCGAAACCGGGCGCCTACGGTTCGGGCATCCTCGCTCTCCTCGAGTCCCGTGACTGGCGATCCGACGCCGACCTGGCCGCCGTGTACGAGGCGTGGAGCGGGTGGGCCTACGGACGATCGGCGTCGGGCGTGCCGGCGGCCGACGCCATGCGCCGGCGATTCGCGGCCATCGACGTCGCCGTCAAGAACCAGGACAACCGCGAGCACGACATCTTCGACTCCGACGACTACCTGCAGGACCACGGTGGCATGATCGCCACGGTGCGGGCCCTCACCGGCGGACAGCCCAAGGCCTGGTTCGGGGACTCGGCCGATCCGGCCCGGCCCCGGGTGCGCAGCCTCGCCGAAGAGGCGGCCCGGGTGGTGCGCACCCGGGTCGTCAACCCGAAGTGGATCGCGGCCATGCAACGCCACGGCTACAAGGGCGCCTTCGAGATGGCGGCGACCGTCGACTACCTCTTCGGTTACGACGCCACCGCCCGAGTGGTGGAGGACTGGATGTACGAGCGGGTGACCCGTGCCTACGTGGCCGATCCCGAGGTACGCAAGTTCTTCCAGTCGTCCAACCCGTGGGCGTTGCGCTCCATCGCCGAGCGCCTCCTCGAGGCGCGCGACCGTGGTCTGTGGGACGCGTCCGATGAGTCACTGGCCGCCTTGCGCTCCGCGCTGTTGGAGGCCGAGGGTTGGGAGGAGTCCCGTTGAGCAGCTTTCCGTTCAGCGCCGTGGTGGGCCACGACGACGTCAAGCTCGCCCTGCTCCTGAACGCCTTGGACCCCCGGATCGGCGGGGTTCTGCTCCGAGGACAGAAGGGCAGCGCCAAGTCGACCCTCGCCCGGGGACTGGCCCGGGTCCTCACCGCCCCGTTCGTCGAGCTGCCGGTGGGCGCCACCGAGGACCGGGTGGTCGGCACGCTCGACTTCGAGTCGGCCCTGACCGCCGGGCGACGCCGGTTCCACCCCGGCCTCTTGGCCGCGGCCGACGGCGGGGTTCTCTACGTGGACGAGGTCAACCTGTTGCCCGACCACCTCGTCGACGTGCTGCTCGACGTAGCCGCCAGCGGCGTGAACCGGGTGGAGCGCGAAGGGGTCTCGGAAGCCCATCCGTCGCGTTTCGTGCTCGTCGGCTCGATGAACCCGGAGGAGGGCGACCTCCGGCCCCAGCTGCTCGACCGCTTCGGCCTGTCGGTGGAGGTGACCTCGAGCGCCGACCCGGGCGAGCGGGCCGAAGCGGTCCGCCGCCGCATGGCCCACGACGAGGACCCCGACTCCTTTCGGGCCCGGTGGGCCGAGCACGAGTCCGACCTCCGCCGCCACCTCGCCGGCGCCCGCCCCGCCCGCCTGCCCGAGGACCTGGTCCTCACCGTCAGCCGAATGTGCGCCTCGCTCGGAGCCGAAGGACTGCGGGCCGACCTGGTGATCTGCCGGGCGGCGGCGGCCCTCGCCGGCTGGGAGGGCAGGGAGGAGGCCAGTACCGACGACGTCGCCCGGGTGGCCCACCTGGCCCTAGGCCACCGCCGCCGGCGGGGACCCTTCGACGAGCCCGGCGTCGACCAGGCCGAAATCGACCGGGCCCTCCAGGAATCCGGATCCTCGGGCCCCGACGATCAGGCGGGCGGCGACGATCCACGGCCCCTCGACGGCCCGGGCAGCGGCGAGCCCTCGGACTCGTCCCGGACGGCGCCCCCGGCGGCGCCGTCCGAGCCCACCCGGGTCGTGCCCCTGCGGGCCGGCCGCACCGACGCTTCGGACAGCCCCTCGGGCCGCCGCTCTCCGGTGCAGGGGCGGCGGGGCCGGCTGGTGGGGGACCGGCCACCGGGCGCCGCGGTGGGCGACGTCGCCGTCGGACCGACGGTCCGGGCCGCGGCGGCCCGCCGCTCCGCCGATCCTTCGGGACCGATGGTCTCCCCCGCCGACCTGAGGGAGGCCGTCAGGGAGCAGCGGGCCGGCAACCTGGTGGTGCTGACCGTCGACGCCTCAGCCTCGATGGGGGTGGAGCGGCGCATGGAGGCGGTGAAGGGAGCGGTGTTGAGCTTGCTGCTCGACGCCTACCAGCGACGTGACCGGGTCTCCCTCGTCACGTTCCGAGGTGACTCGGCCGAAGTGGCCCTCCGGCCAACCGGAAGCGTGGAGGTGGCCCGGGCCCGCCTGGCCGAGCTGCCGACCGGCGGACGCACACCGCTGGCGGCCGGCATCCGGACCGCCCTCACCGTCGCCGAGGGAGCCGGCGGTCAGCATCGTCCCCTGCTGGTGGTGCTGTCGGACGGCAGGGCGACCTCGGCAGCCGAGGGCGAAGACCCCCTCGGCGCCGCCCGGTCGGCCGCGGCCGAGGTCCGCCGGCGAGGCCTGCCCTCCGTCGTCATCGACGCCGAGGACGGGCCCACCCGCCTGGGGCTCGCCGCCGAGCTGGCCGGGTGGATGGGAGCCCGGCTCCTGAGCCTCCCCGAGCTGTCGGCCGGCGCCCTGGCCGGGGCGGTCAGGCAGGCGGTGGTTCCGTGAGCGGCCGCCCCTTCCCGGCCGCCGACCGCGAGGCGCTGCGCCGCATCATCGAGAGCCGCCGCGACGTCAGGCGGCGGTTCCTGGCGGATCCCGTGCCCGACGAGGTGATGGAGCGGGTCCTGGGGGCCGCCCACCGGGCGCCGTCGGTCGGGCTGTCCCAGCCGTGGGACTTCGTGGTGGTCACCGACGTCGGCGTGCGCCGCCGGGTCGCCGACCACGTGGAGGACATGCGCCAGCGCTTCGCCGAGTCGTTGAGCGGTCCGCGGGCCCGCCGCTTCGACCGGCTGAAGGTCGAGGCGATCCTGGACGCCCCGGTGAACCTGGTCGTCACCTCGACCCTCGAGCGGGGCGGTGCCCGGGTGCTGGGTCGCCACGTCCAGCCCCAGACGGCCACCTACTCCACCGTCCTCGCCATCCAGAACCTCTGGCTCACGGCCCGCGCCGAAGGTCTCGGCGTCGGCTGGGTCAGCTTCTACGAGCCGGCGGTGATCTCGTCGATTCTCGGGCTGCCGGACCACGCCGAGCCCGTCGCCTACCTATGCGTGGGCTGGGTCGACGAGTTCGACGCCGCACCGGAGCTCGCCCTTCAGGGATGGGCGGCGCCCCGCCCGCTCAGCTGGGCCGTGCACCGCGAGCGGTGGGGGAACCGGGCGGGGGAGCGGCCCTTCGAGGACGCCTGTCGCTCGGTGGTCCCCCTCGACGAGGAGGCGATGGCCGCGGCCGCCGAGCACCAGGGACGGCTGACCAAGCCGCCCGGCGCCCTGGGAGAGCTCGAAGCGATCGGCATCCGGCTGGCCGGCATCGCCCGGCGCGACCCGCCACCGCCACCGGAGCCGGCGACAGTGGCCGTCTTCGCCGGCGACCACGGCGTGGTCCGCTCGGGCGTCACTCCCTGGCCGAGCGAGGTCACCCGCCAGATGGTCGCCAACTTCTGCGCGGGAGGGGCGGCCATCAATGTCATCGCTCGCCAGGCCGGTGCCGAGGTGGTGGTGGTCGACGTGGGCGTGGCCACCGACCTCGAGGCGGCACCGGGACTGATCCGGCGCAAGGTGCGGGCGGGAACCGGCGACATCTTCACCGAGGAGGCCATGACCCGCGACGAGGCCCGCGCTGCCCTCGATGTCGGCGCCGAGGTGGCCCGTGAGCTGGTCGCCGCCGGCAACCGGTGCCTCATCACCGGGGACATGGGGATCGGCAACAGCACCCCGTCGGCGGCCGTCATCGCCCGGCTGACCGGCCGGGCCGCCGCCGAGATCACCGGTCGGGGCACGGGAGTCGACGACGACACCCTGCGGCACAAGATCGAAGTCGTCGAGCAAGCTCTCGCCCGCACCGCCACCACGGTGGACGCCGAGGATGCCCTTGGGGCACTGGCGTCGCTGGGGGGCCTGGAGATCGCCGCCCTGGCCGGCTTCATCGTCGGGGGCGCCGCCGCCGGCGTGCCGGTAATCGTGGACGGGGTGATCGCCGGGGCCGGCCTCATCGTCGCCGCCGCTCTCTGTCCGCCGGCGGTCGGCTACTGCTTCGCCGGTCACCGCAGCACCGAGCCCGGTTCGCGGGCGGTGCTCGACCACGTCGGGCTGCGTCCCGTGCTGGAGCTGGACCTGCGATTAGGAGAGGGCAGTGGCGCCTGCCTGGCCCTGCCCATCCTGCAGGCGGCTGCTCGGATCCTGAGCGAGATGGCCACCTTCGACGAAGCGGGGGTTACCGACAAGACCTGAACGCCGGTGGGTGATGACACGGCAGTCCCCTCGGCGTACCGTGGCCAGGTCACGACGAGGAGGCGGAAGATGCCCAAGTACCTGCTGCAGGTCAGCTACACCCTCGACGGCATTCGTGGAGTGGCGGCCAAGGGCGGCTCCGCCCGCAAGTCGGCCGCCCAGGCGGCGGCCAAGAGCGTGGGCGGCAAGGTGGACTCCTTCTACTTCGCCTTCGGTGAGACCGACGCGTACGTGGTCGCTGACCTCCCCGGCAACGAGGCGGCGGCGGCCCTCGCCTTGGCGGTGTGCGCCGGGGGAGGGGCAACGTGTCGCACCGTCGTGCTGCTCAGCCCGGAGGAGATGGACGCTGCGGCCAACCAGCAGGTGAAGTACCGGCCGCCCGGGTCCTGACCGGCGGACGTCGCGCTGGCTCGGAGCCAGGCCTAGCTGCCCTCTTCCGGTATCTCCTCCCACCACTGGCACCACCAGTCGGCCCCGACGAGGATGCGGATCTTGGCGTGCCAGCAGTAGGAGATCTCCTTGTAGGGCTCCAGGTAGTAGCGGCAGTTCTCGCACTTCTCGTCGCCGGAGGGCTTGCCCCGCAAGACGGCGTTGTCGGCCAGGTGGCGCAGCTCGATCGACAGCTTCTCGTCGATCTCCTTTGGTTCGGGCTCGGGGATGGTGTAGTCGGACACGAGGCGCAAACTACCCCGTCCCCCGGACGGGTCCGCCGGCGGCCCAGGCTTGTCCGTTTGGGGACTTTTGGCCGTAGGGGGGGGGAGCCCCCCGGATCGCCTAGCCTGGGCGGCGATGTCCCTGAGCACCACCGACACCCTGCGCCCGGAGGCCGCCTGCCCGGTCGCTACCCGACCGGTGGCGGCCCGGCGCCGCCCCGACGTGTACCGGACCTTCAGCGTCTCGATGGTCCTGTCGGGGCTGCGGTGCGTCCTGAGCTACGTGATCCTCCCCTTGGTCACCCCGGTCATCGGAGCGGCGGCCGGCGTGGGCGCCGCCGTCGGCATCCCGGTCGGCGTGGTGGCCATCGCCTTCGATGTGCTGGGGATCCGGCGGTTCTGGCGGGCCCGGCACCGGCTGCGGTGGCCGATGACGGTGGTCTACCTGGCCGTCATCGGCATGGTCGGCTGGCTGGTGGCGGGGGACGTCTCGCACCTGTTGGGCTGAGCGCCCTAGGCGACCCCGGTCGCCCTGATCACGACCAGAGCGATGTCATCCGGGCGCTGGGCGAACGGCGTGCGACGATCGAGGGCGGTGGCGATTCGTTCGGCCACCTCCTCGGCGCTGCCCGCATCGGCGGCCGCCCCGGTGAAGATGGCCAGCACCTCCTCGGGCGCAAGGTTGTGGGGAGCGGGCAGGTCGTCCACGCCGTCGGTGTACAGCACCATCGTGTCTCCCGGATGCATTGCGGTCGCTTCGCCGGGGCGCAGGCGGGTCTTGTCGAACGCCCCCAGCAGCAGCCCGGGAGCCCCCACCTCCTCCGCCGTCCCGTCGGCCCGGATCAGGACCGGCAGCTGGTGACCGCCGCACGTCACCTTTAGTTCCAGCCCGGCGGGGCCGCCGGCCAGCGTGGCGTAGACCACGGTGCAAAAGGTCTCGCCGCCCGATCGGACCAGGGCGGAGTTCAGCTGGCTCAGGACGCCGAGATGATCGTCGCCCCGCCAGGCGGCCGACCGGATGGTGTGGCGGGCTTGGGCAGTGACGACCGCGGCCTCGGGACCCTTGCCGCAGACGTCCCCTACCACCACCGCGGTCGTTCCGTCTCCGACGGGGAAGACGTCGTAGAAGTCTCCGCCCACCTCCGTGCCCTCGCCGGCGGCCCAGTAGCGCACGGCCAGATCCGCGCCCGGCACCGGCGGGATCGACTCGGGCAGGAGGTTGCGCTGGAGGGTATGGGCTATGTCGCGTTGGATCTCGATGAGTCGGAGATTGTCCAGGGCGGACGCCACCCGCCCCGCCACCGCCTGGGCGAGGGTCAAGTCGTCTTCGGTGTAGCGCCGGTCGTCGCCGGAAATCACGAAGTTCATGGCCCCGATCACCTGGTGTCGCTTGATGAGGGGAACGGAGATGGACGATCGCAGGGCGAGGGCCCGGGCGGCCTCGGCGATCTCCTCGGAGACCTCGAGCTCGCTGTAGACCTCCTCGGTGATCTGAGCGAAGAACTGGGGCCGGCCGGTCCTTATCACCTCGGGGATGCCGGTGGTGCCCTCGGGGTCGTAGGGGAACCGCTCCTGCAGCTCGCGGGCGTAGGCCACCATGTGCGGGTCGACGTGGGCCACGTCGATAGCGGGGACCCGGTCGTGGGGGTCCATGAAGGCGTAGATGGCGCACCAGTCGCCCAGCCGGGGCACGGCCGCCTGGGTTACGGCGCGCATGACCTCCTGGCGGCTGGCGCAGTCGGCAATGACCTCGTTGATCTCGGCGAGGAACTCGACCCGCTCGCGCTGCCAGCGCTCGAACTCGGCCAAGGACGAGGAGGCGCGGGCGGTGCTCTCCGAGCGGCGGGCCGCGTCCTCGGCCCGCCGTAGCGCCCCCACGTCGTGGGAGACGACGACGGCGCCGATGATCCTGCCGTCGGCCGACCTCAGCGGCGCCACCGTGTTCGACCACACCGCCGCCGAGCTGTAGATGCCCGGCTGCTCGTACACCCGGGTTTCGCCGGCCACCGCCGCGGCCAGGTGCTCCTCGAGAGCCGCTCCGGCCTTCTCGTCGAGGAACTCGGACGGGCGCCGCCCGGTGAAGTCCTCCTGCTTCCAGCCCAGTCGAGAGACGGCCGCTCCTAGCACCATGACGTAGCGCAGGTCGCGGTCGAAGGCGAACACGCTCACGTCGGGCAACGCCTCCAGCATGGCCCGGTAGAGGGCGGCCTCCGTCAGGTCGCGGAGTTGGGACCCCGGTCGGGGGATGATCGTCGCCTCTTCGCCGGAATCACCCACGTGACGCACCCGTCCAACCGGAGCCGGCAGGGAAGCCCGC